>NZ_CBCPLU010000001.1:1584075-1900891 GCF_965119495.1 Streptococcus sp. Marseille-Q7156
TTGAGGAAGGACGCCGCTGGCAAAAGCGGAAAGTCAAAGTACATCAGCACAAATGAAATGGCTGATAGAATCGCAATGGTCGAAAGTCGACGTGTGTTTGTCATAACAGGTTCCTCCAATTTTCTATAAAATCAGAAGAAGTTAGAAAGGATTCCTCTATCTATTCTCACTTTTTATATCCTAAAAGTTCCCTCTCACTCTATTAAAGAAAACAAAAGCAAGCGGTTACAGTTCAGCTATAAATCTATCAGAACAGACAAAGCTATTCTTTCGTCTTCTCCCATCCAGACTATACTGTCGGTTGTGGAATCTCACCACATCAGCTTGCGCTCGCGGACTTATTTGGCTAAGATATTTTAGATTTATCTAGGCGTCGCAGTCGAAGATAATACTTAAAGTATATCGAGACAAGACAACGACGAGAAAGCTAAAATAGATAGTCAAATTTACCGCCGGTCGGGAATCACACCCTGCCCTGAAGACTCTTTTATCATAACAAAAAACGCTTGCAAGCGCAAGCATTTTGTTCATTTTCATTTTCATTTTTTATTTCAATTTATCCACTTCATAGGTATGAACGAGCTCAAGACCTGCAAAGTTCTGCTGGCGAAGGGCTTCGTAGACAATCATGCAGACGGTATTAGACACATTGAGACTGCGGACATGTTCATCATTCATGGGAATACGGAGAGCTTTCTCAGGATGTTCGCGCATAAAGTCCTCCGGCAAGCCCTTGTCTTCACGTCCAAAGAGAAAATAATGGTCTTCGTTAGTCGATAAATCCACATCAGAATAGACTTTTTCCGCGAATTTCGAAATCAGATAGAGTTTGCCCTCCATCTGAGACATGAAATCCTCCAAACTATCGTAAAAATAAATCTCTAGTTTATCCCAATAATCCAACCCAGCTCGCTTCATCTTGCGGTCATCAATAGGAAAGCCCATTGGCTTGATGATGTGGAGGGGAGAATTGGTCGCAGCGCAAGTACGCGCGATATTGCCTGTATTTTGTGGAATTTGTGGCTCAAATAATACAATGTGATTTGTCATGACTTGCTTCCTTTTACCATTGCAAAAAAATAGCCACACTGCCCGGAGTCAAGCTCAGCAAACAGCGTGGTTAAGGCATCGTTAACTTACCTCACAACAGGTTTGAAGTAAATCAGCGAAACTACTTTCTTAGTATAACACTTTCAGAATCATTGTCAATAGAAACGACTTGATTTTTTCAATTTTTTCAAGCTATTTCCAAGGGTTGTAAAATCGTCCCTGATTCTGCAAGATAAGTAGTAAACTAGCTACTAAAAACAAGGCTGCCAAGAGCAGGGTAAGATAGTCTCCTTTTTTCAAGGCCTGATAACTATACCAAGTGCGTTTTTTCTCTTTCCCAAAGCGGCGAAGTTCCATGGCGGTCGCAATGGTATCAATGCGTTCTAGCGAACTAAAAATCAAGGGAGTGATAATGCGCAGATTGCCTTTGATTCGTTGCATAAGAGAAGCTTTCTTGGATAATTCCATCCCACGCGCTTCCTGAGACATCTTGATAGTAAAGAATTCTTCCTGCAAATCTGGAATATAGCGCAAGGTTAGACTGACAGAATAGGCAATCTTATAGGACACACCGATTTGATTTAAACTGGAAGCAAACTGACTAGGGTGGGTTGTCATCAAAAAGATAATAGCCAGAGGAATGGTGCAAAGGTACTTAATAGCCAAATTTAGCAGATAAAAGAGCTCTTGACTGGTCAGAGTGTAGACTCCGATTCCCTGCCAAATCACACTTCTCTCTCCATAAAGTCCAACCCCATACTCGGGAGAAAAGAGATAGACCATCAAGACGTTTAAAACGGCAAATATCGTCGCAAAAACGGCTACAAAAGAAACATCTTTAAAACGGATTTCTGACAAATAGAGGAGAAAAACCGAAAAGATGGCTATCAGAACAAGCAGTCTGGTATCATAGCTAATCATGGCAGCCAATGACACGAGAATGAAAAAGAGAAGTTTCCCAGCTCCTGACAAGCGATGAATCACAGTATCTCTATGATGGTAACCGATTAATTTTGCTTGCATCCTTCTCTCCTTTCTTTGTAAAATGCCGTCAAATCAAGTGGATCAACATCTAATTTCTTAGCTAAGTTGAAGATTGAAGTTTCTTTTAGATTGGCTTTTACTAACAGCTCTGGATTGCTCAACAGACTAGCTGGATCAGTATCGGCAATCAATTCTCCATCCACCATAACAAGAGCTCGATCTGAATAATCTAGCATCAATTGCATATCATGAGTAATCATGACAATGGTATGACCTTTTTGATGCAACTCTTCGAGAAATTCCATAATCTCAGTATAGTTCTTCTGGTCTTGACCTGCTGTCGGTTCATCTAAGAGGATAATTTCAGCCCCTAAGACCAAAATTGAAGCAATGGTGACACGTTTTTTCTGACCAAATGACAGGGCAGAAATAGGCCAATTACGGAATTCATAGAGACCACAGATTTTCAAAGTTTCATAGACTCTCGTTTCAATTTCCTGCTCGTCCACACCTCGCAAACGAAGTCCCAGAGCCACCTCATCAAAAATCATATTGGTTGAAATCATTTGATTAGGATTTTGCAGCACATAGCCTACTCGTTCCGCCCGCTCTGCAACAGAATCTCCTTTGATATCCTGTTCTTCCCAAAGATAGCGCCCCTCCGTCTGAATAAAGCTACTTAAGGCCTTGGCTAGGGTTGACTTCCCTGCTCCATTTTTTCCGACAATAGCAATCTTTTCACCTTTTTTAATATCCAGATTAATGGATTTCAAAATCGGTCTATCATCATAAGAAAAAGATACATCCTCTAATTTAAAGAGTGACTGCAATTCTGGGGTTTCTTTTGCCAGTTCATTCTGCAACTGAACCTGACCTTTTGAGATGGACAAGTTGTCCAAATTTGCTAATTGTTCTTCCTTAGCTAAATCCACACCTAATTGACGTAAAGTAGTTAGATAAAGGGGTTCGCGAATCCCATTTTGGGTCAACAAATCAGTCGCCAATAACTGATCAGGACTCCCATTAAAGAGGATACGGCCATCGTTTATCAAGACAATCCGATCCACAGGACGATGCAGAACGTCCTCCAAACGGTGCTCAATAATAAGGGTCGTCGTCCCCTCCTCCTTATGAATCTGATCAATCAATTCGATAATATCCTGACCTGACTTGGGATCCAGATTGGCGAGTGGCTCATCAAACAAGAGAATCGGACTCTCATCAATCAAGACACCAGCCAGACTGACCCGCTGCTTTTGTCCACCAGATAAATCCTGAGGACGCTGATTCAGTAAAGAAATAAGGTCCAGCTTTTCAGCCCATTTATGAACACGGCTTTTCATCTCCTCTAGAGTTGTCACATCATTTTCCAGAGCAAAAGCCAAGTCCTCTGCCACGGACAAGCCGATAAACTGCCCATCTGTATCCTGCAAAACCGTGCTAACCAGATGAGACTTATCATAGATACTCATATCAAAAGCGGCTTGACCCTTGATCAAAAATTCTCCAGACATCTGCCCCTTGTAAATATTGGGAATAATTCCATTCAAACACTGACCCAAGGTAGATTTACCTGACCCAGATGGCCCAACAATTAAGACTTTCTCTCCCTTGTAAATAGTCAAGTCTACCCCTTGCAAGGTCGGTTCTTGTTGTGTTTCATACCGGAAAGAGAAATCCTTCCACTCAATTATAGCTTCTTTCATCTTACTCTCTTCATTCGCTTCTTAGACTTCTATTTTATCATAAATCAAGCCCTTCTTGCAGTCTCTTCTCTTAAAATCTTAGCGCCAAAAAGATTCCTATCCTAGCTAGCTTACCTAACTAATCTATAAACATCGAAAAAGACTGGTTGCCCAGCCTTCCCCATCATTTTATACTCAATGAAAATCAAAGAGCAAACCAGAAAGCTAGCCACAAGTTGCTCAAAACACTGTTTTGAGGTTGCAGATAGAGCTGACGTGGTTTGAAGAGATTTTCGAAGAGTATTAGTCCTTTTTCAAACTTCCTGCACGAGTTTGAGTTCCTGCATAGGCAAGCAAGAGAAGAGTTCCTGCAATAGCTACAGATACACCATTAGCAATTCCCGCAACAATCCCTTGGGCAAATACTTTTTCTGCAGCTTCTTGATAAATCACAACATCTCCAAGTGGTGCCAAGACACCCCAAACAAGAGCATTTGCAAGTAGTTGAATGAGGTTAAAAATAAGAATATCTTTCCAGTCAAAGACACCATTGATCACGCGAACGTACTTTCTAAATAGCCCCACAGCTAGACCAAAGAGCCCACTAGCGATAATCCAAGTCCACCACAGACCATATCCAGCAAGAGAGTCCTTGATTGCATGACCAATCAACCCGACAAGCAAACCGATAATCGGTCCAAAAATGATAGAAAGTAGCGCTTGTACCGCATACTGAAGTTGAATGCTTGTATTTGGAACAGGGGTCGGAATATTGATCATCCCGATGACGACAAAGAGGGCAGCGCCAATTCCGACAGCAACAACTTGTTTAATTGTAAATTTGATTTCCATACTATTTATTCTCCTATTTTATCCTTCTATTTTCTTTATTTCAATGGTCCAAGATGAACCGACACCCACATTATAGGCCTTGGCAAAGGAACCTTGGTTAATTGCCAGACCTAAACGATAGAGAGAGTTGATGTAAAGGATGGGTTGCCCAATTCTCACATCCGCAAATGATTTGCCATAAACAACCTGATTTTGATAGACCAGCATATCTGCATGATAGATGGTCACTTCAAAACGGTCACCGAATGCTGGTTCCAGCTTGTAAAATTCTTCTCGTGTGATAGAGGTCCAGAGCGAACCAAAACGCACATCCAGAATATCAATAGCTCCCTTTACCAGATGATCTTCAATGATGGTCTCTACGACTGGAAGTTCCACAATCTGATCCACACTGAGCTCTGGTCCCACTTCCTCAAAAGTAATGTGACCGCTGGCTAGTTTAGCACCAGTATAAGCATAAACATCACGACCGTGGAAGGTATAAGAATGCTCTGTATTTTGACGTCTATTGGCCACTTCAGAAATTTCACGAATGGCTACAATACCAACGTGTTTCTTGATAAAAGAAAGCGTCCCATTATCTGGTGTAACAATGTATTGATTTTTTGCAGTCTTGGCAACTACACTCTTACGTTTCGAGCCGACACCTGGATCGACAACCGATACAAACGTCGTTCCCTCAGGCCAGTAATCCACCGTCTGAAAGAGACGATAGCTCCCCTCAAAAATATTATAAGGCGTGATATCGTGCGTCAAATGATGAATTTTTAAGGTTGGAGACTCTTCTAAAGCCACTCCAATCATAGCCGATACCGCACCATCAACCAGACCAAAGTCTGATTGTAATACCAGTAAATTATTATTCATTTTATCTCCTTGTATATCCTTTATCATACCATATTTCAGAGAAAGGTGCTAATAGCTATTTCAATTGATTAGGGTATAGTTTTACCTTATAGCAAATTTCCTACTAAAAACTCTGGTGATTAGCTAGTAGGTGCATTTTTTCTTGAAAAAAGGTATGATAGTTACATAATGAAGAAGTAGGTTTTATTATGAAAATTATCCTTGTCGGAGGGGGAAAAGTTGGTTCTGCCCTCTGTCGCTCCTTGGTTGCAGAAAAGCATGATGTTTTGCTGATTGAGCAAGACGAAGCTGTTCTCAATCATATTGTTAATCGCTTTGATATCATGGGTATCCTTGGTAACGGGGCCGATTTTACCATCCTTGAGCAAGCCAGTGTCCAGGATTGTGATATCTTTATCGCCCTGACTGAATACGATGAAGTGAACATGATTGCAGCCGTTCTAGCCAAAAAAATGGGAGCTAAAGAGACCATCGTTCGGGTGCGGAACCCTGAATATTCTAACTCTTATTTCAAGGAAAAGAATATCCTCGGTTTTTCTCTTATCGTTAATCCTGAGCTCTTGGCTGCCCGCGCTATCGCGAATATCATTGACTTCCCCAACGCCCTCTCTGTCGAACGTTTCTTTGGTGGACGCGTTAGCCTCATGGAATTCACTGTTAAATCCTCCAGTGGTCTTTGCCAAATGCCCATCTCTGATTTTCGGAAAAAATTCGGCAATGTCATTGTCTGTGCGATAGAAAGAGATCATCAAATTATCATCCCAAGTGGTGACATGACCATACAGGATAAAGATAGAATCTTTGTCACTGGTAACCGTGTTGATATGATGCTCTTCCATAATTATTTTAAATCTCGTGCCGTGAAGAGCCTTCTTATTGTTGGAGCTGGTAGAATTGCCTATTATCTACTAGGTATCCTCAAAGACAGTCGTATCGATACCAAGGTTATTGAAATCAATCCTGAAATCGCCAGCTTCTTTAGCGAGAAATTCCCAAACCTCTACATCGTTCAAGGAGATGGTACCGCAAAAGATATCCTGCTGGAAGAAAGTGCTCAAAACTATGATGCCGTTGCGACTCTAACAGGAGTCGATGAGGAAAATCTGATTACTTCTATGTTCCTTGACAGGGTAGGTGTACAAAAAAATATCACCAAGGTCAATCGTACCAGTCTCCTCGAGATTATCAATGCGCCTGATTTTTCAAGTATCATCACACCTAAAAGCATCGCTGTAGATACAATCATGCACTTTATTCGTGGTCGGGTTAATGCCCAGTATTCAGACCTTCAAGCCATGCACCATCTAGCCAATGGTCAAATCGAAACTCTGCAATTCCATATCAAGGAAGCCAATAAAATGACTGCCAAACCTCTTTCTCAACTCAAACTGAAAAAAGGTGTTCTTATTGCAGCCATCATTCGAAAGGGCAAGACTATTTTCCCAACTGGGGAGGATATGTTGGAAGTTGGAGATAAGCTCCTAGTAACAACTTTGTTGCCAAACATCACCAAGATTTATGACTTGATCGCGAGGTAAGAAATGAATAAAAGTATGATTCGCTACCTCCTTTCAAAATTACTTTTGATTGAAGCTGTTCTTCTTTTGGTTCCTGTGTCTGTCGCTGTCTATTACCGTGAATCGAGCCAAGTCTTTACGGCCCTCTTTTCAACAATAGGGATTCTCGTATTACTAGGTGGTTCAGGAATTTTACAAAAGCCCAAAAATCAACGGATTTATGCCAAGGAGGGAGTCTTAATTGTGGCCCTCTGTTGGATCCTTTGGTCTTTCTTTGGCGGTCTCCCCTTTGTCTTTGCTAGACAAATTCCCAGCGTTATCGATGCCTTTTTTGAAATCAGTTCTGGCTTTACAACTACTGGAGCAACTATTCTGAACGACGTTTCGGTTCTCAGTCGTTCCCTCCTCTTCTGGCGCAGTTTTACCCACTTGATTGGAGGGATGGGGGTGCTTGTTTTTGCACTTGCTATTATGGACAATGCCAAGAATAGTCACCTAGAAGTGATGAAGGCTGAGGTTCCTGGCCCTGTTTTTGGTAAAGTAGTATCCAAACTAAAAAACACTGCCCAGATTCTCTATCTCCTTTATCTAGCTCTCTTCTCCCTCTTTGTCATCATCTATTATCTAGCTGGCATGCCCCTATTTGATAGTTTTGTCATTGCCATGGGGACAGCAGGTACAGGAGGCTTTACCGTCTATAACGATGGAATCGCCCACTATGGTAGCTCACTGATTACCTATCTGGTTAGTATAGGAGTTTTGGTTTTTGGGGTAAATTTCAATCTCTACTACTACCTTATGCTCCGTCGCGTCAAGGCCTTCTTTGGAGATGAAGAACTTCGGGCTTACTTGGTCATCGTGATGGTTTCTACAGGCTTGATTAGCCTCAATACCCTCTATCTCTACCCAGGATTTTCCAAGAGCTTTGAAATGGCCTTCTTCCAGGTTTCCAATATCATTACAACGACTGGTTTTGGTTACGGAGACATTACCAACTGGCCCCTCTTCTCCCAGTTTATCCTCCTCTTCCTCATGGGAATCGGTGGTTCTGCTGGTTCAACCGCAGGTGGACTCAAGGTTATTCGAGGCCTCATCCTTTCAAAAATTGCTAAAAATCAAATTTTGTCAATCCTATCACCCCACCGTGTTTTGACCCTCCATGTTAATAAAACGGTGATTGACAAAGATACCCAGCATAAGATTCTCAAGTACTTTGTCATCTATTCTATGATTCTGCTATCCCTTATCTTTATTGTCAGCCTAGATAGCAATGATTTTCTGGTTGTGACCAGCGCTGTCTTTAGCTGTTTCAATAATATCGGGCCTATTCTAGGAACGACATCTAGTTTCTCAATCTTTAGTCCTATCTCAAAAATTCTCCTCTCCTTTGCTATGATTGCAGGACGCTTGGAGATTTATCCAATCCTACTTCTCTTTATGAAGAGAACTTGGTCTAAGAGATAAAATACAACCACACCTTGTGTCCTTACAAAGTGTGGTGTTTTTATTTTCATACTCTTCGAAAATAAAATTCAAACCACGTCAGCTCTATCTACAACCTCAAAGCAGTGCTTTGAGCAATCTGCGGCTAGCTTCCTAGTTTGCTCTTTGATTTTCATTGAGTATCAAATACCTCCCGCAACTCAACAAGTATCTTTGAATCTCGGTCAGACATTTCAGTACCTGACTTAAGGAATTTAAGATCCCAAAAAACAACCCTCAGTCGACTGACCGAGGGTTCCTTATTTCATTATTCAAGAACTTGATTAGCTCAATGCATCCAAGGCATCATCCATTGAAAGAACTTCGTGGAAGACACGTTGTGTCAATTCAGTTTTTTGTTCTGGAGTGAGGTATTTAGTGTTTACACAGTATCCAGAGATACGTACGATAACGTCTTCGCCTGACATGATCTTTTCGTAAACATCGTTCAAGTCCATAACGTTCAAGTTAACGTGTTGTCCACCGTTTTCAAAGTAACCATCAAGGATTGTTACCAAGTTATCAACTTGTTCGTCACGAGTCTTACCAAGAGCACGAGGTGATACTTGTGTAGTCAATGAGATACCATCAGCTGCGTAACTAAAGTCAAGGCTAGAAAGTGAGTTCAAGTTTTGCAACCATCCACCTTTAGCTTTGTTAGATGGGTTAGCACCTGGTGAGAAGAATTCAAGTTTAGACAAGTTCACAGAACCATCTTCGTTGAGGTATACACCTTTGTGAACTGGTGAGTTACCAGTTTGTTTAGAGTAAGCAACGTTAGATGTGATTGTCAAAAGTGATACTGTAGCTTCAGCGTCTTTGTAAAGTTTGTGGCTACGTAGACGAGTTGTGTAAGCTTCGATCAACCATTCTGCCAATTCGTTTGAACGTGGGTCATCTTCACCCCAACGTGGGTATTCACCGATTGTTTCGTAATCGTAGATGTAGCCATTTTCGTCACGGATTGGTTTAACTGTAGCGTACTTAATAGCTGACAATGTATCAACAGTGTTGGCAAATCCACAGATACCGAATCCCATGTTCGCACGTTGTTTAGTTGGCAAGAAGGCCATTTGAACAGCTTCGTAGTTGTACTTATCAGTCATGTAGTGGATGATGTTCAAAGCATCTACGTAAGTGTCAGTCAACCAGTCAAGAGATTTTTCAAAGTTAGCTTTAACTGATTCAAATTCAAGAACTTCGTCACGGATTGGTTCGATGTCAAATACTTTGTAGTCTTTGTGAACATCGTCGTAACCACCGTTCAAACCAGTAAGAAGGGCTTTCAATACGTTTACACGCGCACCGAAGTACTGGATGTTGTGGCGTTGCTCTTCATTTTCTGGGTCAAGTGGAGACACACAGCATGAGATACAGCTCATTTCACCATATCCGTCTTTAGCCATTGTTGTTACACCTTCGTATTGGATAGAAGAGTGTTTGTGGCTCATGTGCATACAGTAGCGACGGAAGTTGTATGGTAATTTGTCAGTCCAAAGAACTGTCAAGTTTGGTTCTGGAGAGTTACCGATGTTGTCAAGAGTGTTCAAGAAACGATAGTCCATCTTAGTAACACGGTGACGACCGTCGTTACCCATACCAGCCATAGAAGTTGTGATGAAAGTTGGGTCACCTGAGTACAATTGGTCATAAGCTTTTGTACGAGCAAATTTAACTGTACGAAGCTTCATAACGAAATCATCAACAAATTCTTGGATTTCTGATTCAGTAAATGTGCCACGAGCAAGGTCACGTTCTGCAAAGATGTCCAAAACGATTGGCACACGTCCTAGAGATGTAGCAGCACCGTTGATAACACGGCAGACAGACATGAAGGCGATGTTAACCCATTGGATCGCTTCTTTAACATTCATCGCTGGTTTGCGAACATCAACTCCGTAAAGGTCACCCAAGCGAACAACTTGTTGCAATGCTTGGTATTGAAGATTGATTTCTTCACGAAGACGGATTGTTTCTTCATCGATTTCTTCGATTGCATTCCAGTCGTTTACTTTTTCTTGCATCAAGTAGTCTGCACCGTAAAGAGCAAGACGTGCGTAAACACCGATGATACGTCCGCGTGAGTATGCATCTGGAAGACCAGTTACAGTGTGTGCGTGACGTGCGCGACGAATGTTTGAAGTATAGGCACGGAAGATACCGTCGTTAACTGTTGTTACGTATTTAGTGAAGATTTCGTGAACAGCTGGGTCTGGTTCGTATCCATTTTCTTTCAAAGTAGTTTCAGCCATACGGATACCACCTTTTGGCATGAAGTTCAATTTGAAGAGTTCATCATTTTGAATACCGAAGATAACTTCGTTTTCTTTGTCGATAAATCCTGCTGGAATGTCAGCAATAGATGTTGGACGAGTGTCCATTGGGAAACGAGTTTCTTCGTAGTGAGCCTTAGTTTCTTCTACAATTTTTTTGATGTGAAGTGAACGTTCTGTTGGTCCTGCAAGGAAGCTTTCGTCTCCATCATAAGGTGTGTAGTTAGCTTGTACGAAGCGTGATACACTTGCTTTTTCTTTCCAATCTACGCCTTTGAAGCCTTCCCAAGCTTTGTCAAAAATATCTTGTGCTTCAACAACTGTCTTAACAACCATGTTAATGTCCTCTTTTTTCTTTCTAGTAACAACCATCTGTTACATTCATGAGACAAGTATACCATACAGTAATCGTTTTCAACAAGTGGAAAACCTCTATTTTTACACTTTCTTTTCTAAAACAGTCTATATTTCATTCCAAACTGTATTATATTTTTGAAAAAACAAAGTCCTTTTTTCTTTTTTTCAGAAAAAAGGGTATAATAAAAGAAAATAAGCAGTAAAAAGGTGCTAGGCATGTTGATTTTTCCCTTATTAAATGATCTGTCAAGAAAAATCATCCATATTGACATGGATGCCTTTTTTGCTGCGGTAGAAATCAGGGATAATCCTAAACTCAGAGGAAAACCTGTCATTATCGGCAGTGACCCTCGGCAAACAGGTGGGCGTGGTGTCGTTTCCACTTGTAGCTATGAGGCGCGAGCTTTTGGTGTCCATTCAGCCATGAGCTCTAAGGAAGCCTATGAGCGTTGTCCCCAGGCCGTCTTCATCTCAGGGAATTATGAAAAATATAAAGCTGTGGGCCTCCAGATTCGATCGATTTTTAAGCGCTATACAGATTTGATTGAACCCATGAGCATTGACGAAGCCTATTTGGATGTGACAGAAAATAAACTCGGTATCAAGTCAGCGGTCAAAATTGCTCGCCTCATTCAAAAAGATATCTGGCAAGAACTCCATCTAACTGCTTCTGCTGGCGTTTCCTACAACAAATTCTTGGCTAAAATGGCGAGCGATTATCAAAAACCACATGGTTTGACAGTGATTCTACCTGACCAGGCTGAGGATTTTCTCAAACAAATGGACGTGGCCAAGTTTCATGGAGTAGGAAAAAAGACGGTGGAACGGCTTCATCACATGGGGGTTTTTACTGGCGCTGATTTGCTTAAAGTCCCTGAGGTAACCCTAATAGACCGCTTTGGCAGACTGGGCTACGACCTTTATCGAAAGGCTCGTGGTATCCACAATTCCCCCGTCAAATCCAATCGCATCTGTAAATCAATTGGGAAGGAGAAAACCTATGGAAAGATTCTCCGTGCCGAGGAGGACATCAAAAAAGAGCTGACTCTCCTATCAGAAAGGGTCGCTCTCAATCTCAATCAGCAAGAAAAAGCTGGTAAAATTGTCATTTTGAAAATCCGCTACGAAGACTTTTCAACTCTTACTAAACGAAAAAGTCTGGCCCAAAAAACACAGGATGCTAGTCAGATAAGCCAAATTGCCCTGCAACTCTATGAAGAATTAAGCGAGAAAGAAAGAGGTGTCCGCCTGTTAGGAATTACAGTGACAGGATTTTAATACTCAATGAAAATCAAAGAGCAAACTAGAAAGCTAGCCGCAGGCTGTACTTGAGTACGGCAAGGCGAAGCTGACGTGGTTTGAAGAGATTTTCGAAGAGTATAAAACCTTGAAGAGTTGCCCCTTCAAGGTTTTTCTTATACAAATAAACGGACAAAGCTATAAAGTAGCAAGATACTACCAAGCACGATACGGTATTTACCAAAAAGGGTAAAGTCGTGTTTTTTCACATAGCTGGTCAAGAAACGAATAGCGACCATACTGACTGCAAAAGCTACTCCCATCGCAACCAAGAGCAAGAACAACTGCCCAAAGCTCAAGAGCTGTCCTGCTTTCACAAATTTGAAAATCTTTAAGGCACTAGCTCCAAACATAACAGGAATTCCAAGATAGAAGGTAAATTCTGTCACAACAGAACGACTGGTTCCATTTAACAAACCACCGACAATCGTTGCTCCAGAACGACTGGTCCCTGGTAAAAGGGCAAGAACTTGGAAGAGTCCGATATAGAAAGCTGTCGTATAAGGAAGCTTGTCCAACTCTGTTACACTTGGCTCGATAGCACGCGCTTTATTGCGCTTTTCCAAATAAATAAAGGCAATCCCGTAGATAATCAACATGAGAGCAACAGAAACCATATTATGGAAGTGGGTATCAAACCAATCATCAAACTTAAATACAGCAAGCAAAGGTAAAGTAGCTACAAGAACTTTAGACCACAATTGCCAAGTTCGACGAACTTCCTGCTTGTCTTTACCCGGTTTAAAGGGATTGAGCTTGTTAAAGTAAATCACCATAACCGCTAAAATCGCACCAAGCTGAATCACGACATTAAACATAGACATAAAAGCTTCATTCTGATTTTGGTATTGGATAAACTCCTCTGCTAAAATCAAGTGACCTGTACTGGAAATCGGCAACCATTCCGTAATTCCTTCAACAATACCGAAGAAGATAGATTTTAAAATTTCAATAAGATACATAGATTACTCCTTTTTCTATCTTCCATTATAGCATATTTTAGCTCTCTTTAAAAGGCGCCGATACTGCCGCCACCTCCGCCTCCAGAGAAGCCACCACCAGAACTTCCACTTCCAGAAGATACAGAGTAGGTACTTGCTGTATTTGCAACGCTGGCATAATGGCTCATTTGCGCGCTTGAATGATAAAACATACTATGCCAACCATAAGCTACATAGAGGTTGATATCTGGATTTTCCACTTTAATCTGATGAACCTTCATCAAATGGCTGACCTTGTCCGCATAGCCAAATAAGGTCGCATAGACCAAGAGGCGATTCCAAACCACAATACTTTCCAATTCAGCCCGATCCAATCGTGCAATCTCACGCAACATATTTTCAAAACTGGTCCAGAGATAGTAGACTTCTGCTCCTGCTTCATTTAGGACACCATCACGATTATCTAATCGAAGCTTCCAATAATAGAAAACAGCTAAAACCAAACTTAGAAAACCAAGTATTGGCAAGAGGAGGTAAAGATAGCCATAAACATCCAAACTGTACAAGAACAAACCAAATCCGATAAATAGGGGCAAGATAGTCAAGACACCCATACCTACTTGCAAGGCCTTTTCCCCACCAGTTAAAGGACGATAGTAATCTGGGAGCCCCCAGAAGAAAACTCGACTTCTCACTCCTTCTTGCATCTGGTTCAATACTTCTTCAAAAGAAGATTTGAGCTGACGCCCCTTTGCTTGAATCCGTTTTTCATCAGAGACTTTGGCTCTACGATAAAGACTATCAGATACCTTGTAATCCGCAAACAAATTGGAAAGAGTTTCTTCTTTTTTGCCTGAAAAAGCTAGATTTAGGCAGTCTTTCTCAAAGCTTGACAAACCATCTTCTTTTACTAGCCTCAAACCAACTGCATCTCCTTCTGAAATAATAGACACATTCCCACGGTCTATCACATCTAACAAGGTAGCTTGAATAAGTTGATCAAAGGTAAATTTACCTGCTCCTTTTGTTAGAGGACTCACTTCCTCCAAGGAGGTCGAGTAAACCGCCTCTGATAAAACCATAGGCTCTAATTCCATTGGTGGTTCATAGAGACGATGATTTTTGGCATATTTGACGGAAGGAGTGGTCTTTCTTCTATAAATAAAATAAAAGCAAATACTCAGTAACAAGGAGATGGAAAGTATCGAAGGAAAGACCCTAGTAACGAGTTGTTTACTTTGCTCTTTTTCTTTAACAATCGAGTCTTCTATCTTATTAAACTCTTCTAAACGATTCCCTTTCAATCCCTGATCCGTAGCATTAGCAAAATCGGTCCGAGGCCAATAGGCATGTAACTCAACTCCACGCTTAGCCGGAAGATTGTCTAAACGGATAGTATAATCAAGGTTACTCTTTTCAACCGTTCCCTCTCTAAAAAGTTTCCCTGTATGGAAAAAGAGTTTTTCAGCCCCCTTGTCTCCCCTTACATGAAATTCAAACTTTCCAATAGCCCCTGAACTATCTGTTAAAGGTTGCCAATTTAATTCAGCGATATCATCATATAGGAAAAGCAAATTCTTTAAGTTCCAGACGAGGTCAACTTCAACTGTGTCACCTTCCTGACCTGGATTATAAACTTTAACAGTATAACCATCTGCTCCTTCTATCACTTCGCTCGTAACATCTGTCAGCTCAGCACCGTTTTTCGCAGCCTGAACCTTTGGATGAGAGTCAATGTCAAATCCACTAGGCATCTTGCCAGCACGTCCAAGTCCCACGATTTGGCCCTTAAAGTCCTCCTCAAACTGATAAACTATCCTTTGTCTAAATTCTGCCGTATTGTCTGCATGAATATACAAATCCCCTTGGTAAGAGTTTATCTTGAAATCAATGGCAAAAACAGAGAGTGGCAGAAGGCAAAACAAGCCTAACACCAGTAAGAAAAAAGTTTTTTTCATCAACTAAGCCCCCTTTTTATCTTTGCTATCATTATATCATTTTTTATCAAGTAAGGGCTTACCTATATTGAAAAATAGAGTTTTTTTCGATAAAATAGGAGACAGTTATTTTTTAATA
Organism: Streptococcus sp. Marseille-Q7156; assembly: GCF_965119495.1. The sequence goes on from NZ_CBCPLU010000001.1 coordinate 1,599,459, forward strand.
GATTAGAAATAGGAGAAATCATGAGAAAAATATACTTATCTATTTTCACAAGTCTCTTGCTGATGCTGGGACTTGTCAATGTTGCCCAAGCCGATGAATATTTACGCATCGGGATGGAAGCAGCATATGCTCCCTTTAACTGGACTCAGGACGATGATAGCAATGGAGCTGTCAAAATCGATGGAACCAACCAGTATGCCAATGGATACGATGTTCAAATCGCCAAGAAAATCGCTAAGGACTTAGGTAAAGAACCTTTGGTTGTTAAAACCAAGTGGGAAGGTCTAGTCCCTGCCCTTACTTCTGGTAAGATTGACATGATTATCGCAGGTATGAGTCCAACTGCCGAACGCAAACAAGAAATTGCCTTTTCAAGCAGTTACTACACTAGCGAACCAGTTTTGCTTGTCAAAAAAGATTCTGCCTATGCAAATGCCAAATCTTTGGATGACTTTAACGGTGCCAAAATCACTTCTCAACAAGGTGTCTACCTTTATGACTTGATTGCACAAATCACAGGTGCTAAAAAAGAAACAGCCATGGGAGACTTCGCTCAAATGCGCCAAGCTCTTGAGGCTGGTGTCATCGATGCTTATGTTTCTGAACGCCCAGAAGCTCTGACTGCTGAAGCTGCTAACTCTAAGTTCAAGATGGTTCAAGTAGAACCAGGTTTCAAAACGGGGGAAGAAGATACAGCTATCGCCATTGGACTTCGTAAAGATGACAACCGTATTAGCCAAATCAATGCCAGCATTGAAACTATTTCAAAAGATGACCAAGTTGCCTTGATGGATCGTATGATCAAGGAACAACCTGCCGAAGCTACAACAACTGAAGAGACTAGCAGTAGTTTCTTTAGCCAAGTCGCTAAAATTCTTTCTGAAAACTGGCAACAACTTTTGCGTGGTGCTGGTATCACTCTTTTAATCTCTATCGTCGGAACCATTATAGGTCTCATTATCGGTCTTGCCATTGGTGTTTTCCGTACTGCTCCTCTCTCTGAGAATAAAGCCATTTACAGCCTACAAAAATTAATCGGCTGGATCCTCAATGTCTATATCGAAATTTTCCGTGGTACACCTATGATTGTTCAATCAATGGTTATCTACTATGGAACTGCCCAAGCTTTCGGTATCAACCTTGACCGCACACTGGCTGCTATCTTCATTGTTTCAATCAACACCGGTGCCTATATGACTGAAATCGTCCGTGGTGGTATCCTAGCAGTTGACAAGGGACAATTTGAAGCTGCGACTGCTCTTGGTATGACTCATAACCAAACCATGCGTAAGATTGTCCTCCCTCAAGTAGTCCGTAACATCCTACCAGCAACTGGTAATGAATTTGTCATCAATATCAAAGATACATCTGTATTGAACGTTATCTCTGTTGTCGAACTTTATTTCTCAGGAAATACCGTGGCAACTCAAACCTATCAATACTTCCAGACATTTACAATCATCGCCGTGATTTACTTTGTCCTCACCTTCACCGTAACACGTATCCTACGCTTCATCGAACGCCGAATGGATATGGATACCTATACTACAGGTGCTAACCAAATGCAAACGGAGGATTTGAAATAATGACACAAGCAATCCTTGAAATTAAACACCTCAAAAAATCCTATGGACAAAACGAAGTGCTAAAAGACATTTCACTCACTGTCCACAAGGGAGAGGTAATCTCTATCATCGGAAGCTCTGGAAGCGGAAAATCAACCTTCCTACGCTCCATTAACCTACTTGAAACACCAACTGATGGACAAATCCTTTATCATGGACAAAACGTCCTCGAAAAAGGCTATAACCTCACGCAATACCGTGAAAAGTTGGGGATGGTGTTCCAATCCTTTAATCTCTTTGAAAATCTTAACGTGCTTGAAAACACAATTGTCGCTCAGACAACTGTCCTTAAACGCGAACGTGCAGAAGCTGAAAAGATTGCCAAAGAAAACCTAGAAAAAGTCGGCATGGGAGAACGCTACTGGCAAGCGAAGCCAAAACAACTCTCAGGTGGTCAAAAACAACGTGTAGCTATCGCTCGTGCCCTTTCAATGAATCCTGACGCTATTCTCTTTGATGAACCAACATCAGCTCTCGATCCAGAAATGGTTGGAGAAGTTCTCAAAATCATGCAGAATCTAGCTCAGGAAGGCTTGACCATGATTGTCGTAACCCACGAAATGGAATTCGCTCGTGATGTCTCTCACCGTGTTATCTTTATGGATAAGGGTGTGATTGCTGAAGAAGGCAAACCAGAAGACCTCTTCACCAATCCTAAAGAAGAACGTACAAAAGAGTTCCTTCAACGCTATCTCAAATAAAAAGAAAAGGCTGCATCAACCGTGCAGTCTTTTTGCTGTCCTCATACTCTTCGAAAATCTCTTCAAACCACGTCAGCTTCGCCTTGCTGTAAGTATATGTTACTGACTCTGTCAGTCTTATTTACAACCTCAAAGCAGTGCTTTGAGCAGCCTACGGCTAGCTTCCTAGTTTGCTCTTTGATTTTCATTGAGTATCAAAATGAAAAGGCAGACCCTATTCAAGAATCCGCCATTATCCAAAGATTAATCTTCAAATTTTTCATGATTTTTTTCATAGAAATCAATTAAACCTAGAGCTGTTTCAAATGAAATATTTTTTACTTTTGCACGACCCTGCGCTAGAGCAATGATAGACATTTCACGCGCATTCGTTTCTTTAGAGATACGGTAGCCTGTGATTTTCTTATCACGAACCCAGCCAACAACTGATTCTACTTTTTCAAAGTTTGACTTAGCCATGTTCTTCTCCTATTTTCTTCTTTACGTTATATTATTCTATACGTTTTTATGTCTTTTGTCAATAAAAAAACATATATTCAATAAAACAAATGATTTCGAATCTTCTTACTTCCTTTTTAAAGCCGATAATATATAGGTTTTTACTTACTATAACCCAATAGTACGCTCCTAAAAAACAATTGTGTTATTAAACTTTAAACCTGTAAAAATATTCATGTATACTGAATGCCAGTTTCTCAATAGGATAGACAGGATTTACTATTTCATTCTATATATTCCTTTTAAATCAACAAGTCCACTAAAGATAGTCTTTCACTCCACACTATCTCTAAACCATTCCGTTTTCTTTCTCCTTCTTTGGTTCCTTTCCTGTCCTTATCTATATCTTATTCGTTTCACAACCGGTACTACTTACATTGTCCAATCTTGCACCTTCTGATTACATACCCGCTTTCCAGCTAGTCATTAAAAAACAGTATCACTAGCTGTTTCATGTCTAGCACTATTGTTTATCTCACGAGTTTTTTCAGCCGACTCACCTAACAACCATCTCACAAACATTGATTATTTTTTCTGATTCCTATTATATTTAGTGAAAATTCAAATTAGGGATCTATACAATTGGGGATTTCAAAAAATTTCCTTATATAGTAAGTAATTCTGTCGCCTTAATATAAACAGAATCAAAAATAATAGGTGCTATAGTGAGTTGTAGTAGAAATAGCACGATAGATTTCCTAAGTCCATAGGAATCGCCCCCTTTCTTCACTCTCATTATAACACCTATACATCAGTTGTGCAAATAATATGATATTTTTTTATTAGTCCTCAGACAAGCATATTATAGAGCGTTTCATTACCATTTAAGTTAATATAAGATGGATCAAAACCTTCCATTCGACGAATCAAGCCTGCATAATCATGCTTATCTGCCAAGGCAATCCCAATCAGTACAGGCCCTGTACCCTTGCTAGCTCGCTTGATATACTCAAAACGTGTGATATCATCATTTGGCCCCAGGATATCATTTACAAACTCACGCAAAGCCCCTGGACGCTGTGGAAAATTGACCACAAAGTAATGCTTGATCCCATCATAAATCAAGGCACGTTCTTCCATTTCTGGCATACGGTTGATATCATTATTTCCTCCAGAAATGATACAACAAATGGTTTTCCCCTTGATATATTCAGCCAACACCTCTAGAGAGGCGATACTAGCCGCTCCAGCAGGTTCTGCAACAATCCCTTGCTTAGAGTAGAGGTCAATCAAGGTTTCAGAAATCAACCCCTCATCGACACCTACTAAAGTCTGAACATGTTGGCGAGTTGCTTCATAGGTCAACTGTCCCACCTTTTGTACAGCAATCCCATCCGCAAATTTGTCAATTTCCTTGAGTTTGACTGGACCACCAGCTTCAAAGGCAGCCTTCATGGAACGTGCTCCATTAGCCTCTACCCCAATGACTTCAATTTCTGGACTTGTTTCCTTGATATAGGTAGAAATCCCAGCAATGAGACCACCACCACCAACAGGAACCAAGACAGCATCAAAATCAATCGATTCTTTTCGAGCTTCTTCTAAAATCTCATAAGCAACTGTCCCTTGACCAGCTTGAACATGGGCATCATCAAAAGGATCAATAAAGGTACGATTTTCAGAGACTGTAAATTCTTGAGCTGCTTTAGCTGAAGCATCAAAGGTATCTCCAACTAATTTAATAGTCACGAAGTCCCCACCAAAAAAGCGAACTTGACCAATCTTTTGTTGCGGCGTAGTAATGGGCATAAAAATAGTAGCAGGAATTTTCATCTCATTACAAGTATAGGCAACTCCCTGCGCATGATTTCCCGCAGAGGCACAGACTACCCCACGCTCACGTTCTTCCTTGCTGAGCTGAGAAATAGCATAATAGGCACCACGAATTTTAAAAGAACGAACACGTTGGGCATTTTCCTTTTTCAAATAAATCTTAGCACCATACTTCTCCGATAAATAATGGTCGTAATCCAGTGGGGTATTCACAACCACACCGTTCAAGACTTTATGAGCCTTGATTATATCTTTTGAACTTAACATCATTTTCTCCTAGACTATTTCAAACTTATACTCTTCGAAAATCAAATTCAAACCACGTCAGCTTCACCTTGCTGTACTCAAGTACAGCCTACGGCTAGCTTCCTAGTTTGCTCTTTGATTTTCATTGAGTATTATCTCAATTCATCCTCTTAAAAAGAGAGATGAATTGATTATAAAAGCGAGTTAGTCCCCCAACTCGCCTTCACCTTAATTTCTATCAATTAGTTATAGATTTTGAATGCATCATCGTCGTTTTTACCAACGAAAGGCATTGCTTTACGCAATTCTGCACCAACTTTTTCAATTTCAAGGTTAGCTGCTTGTTCACGGTAAGCAGTCAATTTTGGACGTCCAGCTTTATAGTCATTTACAAAGTCATTTGCAAATTTACCATTTTGAATGTCTGCCAAGACAGCCTTCATATTTTCTTTAACTTGTTCAGTGATTACACGTGGACCTGATACATAGTCACCGTACTCAGCAGTGTTTGAAATTGATTGACGCATTTTCTTGAATCCACCTTCGTAGATCAAGTCAACGATTAATTTCATTTCGTGAAGAACTTCAAAGTAAGCCAATTCTGGAGCGTAACCTGCTTCTGTCAAAACTTCGAAACCTGCTTCGATAAGGGCAGTCAAACCACCACAAAGTACAGCTTGTTCACCAAACAAATCTTCTTCAGTTTCTTCTTTGTATGTTGTTTCAAGAAGACCTACACGAGCTGCTCCAACACCTTTACACCAGTCCATAGCAATATTTTTAGCATTTCCTGTTGCATCTTGGTATACTGCATAAAGAGCTGGAACACCAAATCCGTCTTCATAAGTACGACGTACCAAGTGTCCTGGTCCTTTAGGAGCACACATAAAGACATCTACATCCGCAGGAACTTTGATAAATTCGAAGTGAATGTTGAAACCATGAGCAAATCCAACGGCATTTCCAGCTTCCAAGTTTGGAGCGATTTCTGCTTCGTACAATTCTTGTTGGATTTCGTCTGGTGCCAAAATCATGATAACGTCAGCCAATTTAGTTGCTTCTGCTACTGTGTAAGTGTCAAATCCGTCTTCTTTTGCTTTATCAAAAGATTTACCTGGACGTACACCGATGATGACATCGCGACCTGAATCACGCAAGTTTTGAGCATGCGCATGTCCTTGTGAACCATAACCGATAACAGCGATTTTTTTACCGTCAAGTGCTGCTACTTTAACATCTTTTTCGTATTCCATTTGAACTGCCATAGTTTTTCTCTCTTTTCTATTATTTATTGCCTTTTAGGCTGGTTTAACAAATTTAAGTTGGATTTTTAATCGCGGGTAAATCCAGTTGCACCCGTACGAGCAATATTGCGAATACCGTATGGTCGAATGACTCTCAATAGAGCTTCACTCTTTTCAGCATTTCCTGTCATTTGAATGGTAATCGAGCTTGGCGCTACGTCTACCACTGTTGCACGGAAAGGTTGAATAATCGCTAGAATCTCAGCTCGTTTCTCAGCTGGTGCTGACATCTTAACCAAAATTACCTCGCGCTCCAAATGAGGCTTGTCTGTAATATCACGAATGCGAATCACATCAATCTGACGATTGAGTTGCTTAATGATTTGCTCCACTTCATCATGTGAAGCTACATCAATAATAATGGTGATGCGCGATACATTCGGATCTTCTGTTGCTCCAACAGAGATACTTTCGATATTAACCTGACGACGAGACAGGACACCGGTAAAGCGATTGAGGACGCCTGAACGATTTTGTAGTTTTGCTGTTAACATTCTACGCATGGAACTTTACCCCCAACATCTCATGATTACTCTTACCAGCTGGTACCATTGGTAGCACCTGTTCCTTACGAGAAATATCTACCTCGATTAGCATAGGAACATCCTCAGTGATGACTTCAAGGTCTTGATCCAAGGTCTCAGGATTGTCAAACTTATAGTTTTTAATACCGTAAGCTTGTGCCATCAATTGGAAATCAGGAAGGGTGTCAAAGACTGACTCTGATGTTCTACCTTCATAGAAGGATTCCTGCCACTGGCGAACCATTCCAAGTGAGTGGTTGTTCAGCATAACCACCTTGATTGGCACCTTGTAAATGTTCAAAATAGCCAATTCCTGGTTAGTCATTTGGAAACCACCATCCCCAACAAACAAGACTACTTCCTTATCTGGGTTAGCAATTTTAGCACCGATTGCTGCTGGGATTCCAAATCCCATGGTTCCTAAACCACCTGAAGTCACTAACTGACGTTCATTTTGGTAGGGATAATACTGGGCTGTCCACATTTGGTGTTGACCAACGTCTGTTACCACAATGGCATCTCCATTCGTCAATTCACCAATTCGTTCAATAACGGCTTGCGGTTGAACCACACGCTCTTTCTTGTCATAAGAACGAACACGGTTCTTGTCTTTAGTGACTTTTTCAATCCATTTCTCAGTATTGTTATGAACTGTTGGTTCGGCCAGCAACATTTGCAAGGCTTTCTTAGCATCTCCAACTACAGGAATATCTGCACTGATAATCTTGCCAATCTCAGCTGGATCAATATCAATGTGGGCAACCTTGGCATTCTTAGCAAAGGTCTTAGGATTCCCCGTCAAGCGGTCATCAAAACGGCAACCAATACTAATCATAAAGTCCGCTTCCGTCATGGCAATATTAGCTGCGAATGACCCGTGCATGCCTCCCATTCCAAGGAAGAGTGGATGACTCGTTGCGATCGTTCCTTGTCCCAAAAGACTGCTTACCACTGGAATTTGATAGCGTTCTGCAAATTCATTTAGTTCCGCAGCCGCTTCAGCATAACTAATCCCACCACCAGCTAACAAGACTGGTTTTTTAGCCTTGGATAATTGCTTCAAGATTTTCTTGATTTGCATATCATTTGGCTCAAGAGTTGGCTGATAGCTTGGTAGGTTCACTTCTGGTGAATAGATGAAGTCCGTTTCTAAAGCAGATACGTCTTTAGGTAGGTCAATGACAACTGGCCCTGGACGTCCTGTAGTTGCGATATGGACAGCTTCCGTAATGATTCGAGGGATATCAGCTGTCTCACGAACTTGGTAATTGTACTTAGTGATTGGCATGGTAATTCCCACAATGTCTGCCTCCTGAAAGGCATCCTTCCCAATACCTGCTCGCGCCACCTGACCTGTAAAGACCAAAAGGGGAACGCTATCGCTCATGGCATCCGCAATCCCTGTAATGGCATTTGTTGCTCCTGGTCCGCTAGTGACGACGGCAACACCCAACTTTCCAGTTGATTTGGCATAACCTTCAGCTTCATGCAGACAACCTTGCTCATGGCGTCCTAGAATGTGGCGAATGCCTTTAAAATTATATATCGCATCATAAAAAGGCAAGACCGCACCACCAGGATAACCAAAGATGGTATCAATTCCTAAATCACGAAGTGTTTCCAAAACTAGGTCCGACCCCGTCTTAGGAGATTCTAAACTGATTTTCTCCATTGTTCCCCTTTCTTTCCTCTTAAAAATAACTTGTTACTATCATACCACTTTTTCAAAATTTTTCAAGACAAAAGAAGAAATTTTCTGAATTTTCTATTTTAACGTTTATTTATGAATGTTATTTTTGTTTTTATTAAAAAGATATCGATTTCATTTACTAAACAATAAAAAAGAACTGATTTCTCAGTCCTTCATTAATCTTATTCTACACTAAATAGGTATGGGTAAACAGGTTGTTGACCTTGATGAATCTCGACTTCAACATCTTCGAATTCTTCTGCGATTTCTTGGGCAATCTCATTTGCAAGTTCTTCGCTTCCGTCTTCACCGACATAGAAGGTTACGATTTCACTATCTTCATCCAACATATGTTTCAAGGTTTCTGTCAAGGTTTGGTGCATATCAGGGTTTGACACGAGGATTTTCCCATCGACCATACCAAGATTGTCATTTTCATGGATTTCTAAGCCATCAATGGTTGTATCACGCACAGCTGTTGTGACGCTTCCGCTAACGACATCGCTAAGAGCAGCTGTCATACGCTCTTGGTTTTCTTCGATGGACTTGCTTGGATCAAAGGCAAGAAGGCTTGTCAAACCTTGTGGCAAAGTACGAGCTTCAACCACTACTGCTGGTTGTTCCAAAACTTCTGCTGCAGATTGAGCTGCCATGAAGATGTTTTTGTTGTTTGGCAGGAAGATGATGTTACGAGCATTGACCTGTTCAACAGCCTTGATAAAGTCTTCTGTTGAAGGGTTCATAGTTTGACCGCCCTCGATAACATAATCCACACCTTGAGAACGGAAGATATCTGCTAAACCTTTACCAGCCACTACAGCAATCAAAGCATACTCTTTTTCTTCAGCAGGCTTGCTAACTTGAGCAGCTTCTTTTTCAACCTGTGCTTCGTGTTGGTTACGCATATTGTCAACTTTTACCTTGACCAAGCTACCATATTTGAGACCTTCTTGCATAACAAGTCCTGGATCTTCTGTATGGACATGGACTTTGACAATTTCATCATCGTTAACAACGAGGAGAGAGTCTCCAAGCTCATTCAAGTAGTTACGGAATTCATCGTAGTCAAAATCTTTGGCATAGGTTGGGCCTTGCTTAAGAGCTACCATGATTTCAGTACAGTAACCAAAGGTGATGTCCTCAGTCGCTACATGACCAGCCACAGACTTATGATGCTCTGCATTAATCATCTCACTCATGTTGGCAGGAGTCGCTACAAAGTCCTCAGATGCAATATATTCACCAGTAAGGGCTGAAAGGAAACCTTCATAGATGAAGACCAGTCCTTGACCACCTGAATCCACAACGCCAACTTCTTTCAATACTGGAAGCATGTCTGGTGTTTTAGCTAGTGCTGTTTTAGCACCTTCCAAGGCTGCGCGCATGACTTCAACAGCGTCATCTGTTTGCTCAGCTTTTTTCTTAGCACCGATAGCAGCCCCACGAGAAACTGTCAAAATCGTTCCTTCAACTGGTTTCATCACTGCCTTATAGGCAACTTCTACACCTGATTGGAAGGCAAGGGCCAAGTCTTGACCTGTTAACTCATCTTTATCCTTGATAGCTTGTGAAAATCCACGGAAAAGCTGAGACGTAATAACGCCTGAGTTTCCACGCGCACCCATCAAAAGACCTTTGGCAAGAATGCTTGCTACCTCTCCAACTGTAGAAGCTGGCTTATCTGCAACTTCTTTAGCTCCATTTTCAATGGTCATTCCCATATTTGTCCCAGTATCTCCATCTGGAACAGGGAAGACGTTTAATGAATTGACATATTCAGCTTGCTTATTCAAGCGAGTTGATGCAGCCTGCACCATTTCTTGAAATAAGCTAGTAGTAATTTTTGACACGGTTATTCTCCTACAACTTTGATATTTTGAATGTAGACATTTACAGTCTGAGCAGTAATTCCAAGTTGGTTTTCCAAACTAAAACGAACACGCTCTTGAATGTTTTTCGACACTTCGCTAATCTTTGTTCCGTAGCTCAACACGGTATATACATCAACTGCAATACTGCCATCTTCGGCCGCCTTTACGACGACACCTTTAGAATAATTTTCCTTACCTAGAAGGGCTTGGAAATTATCTTTGAGGGCATTTTTACTAGCCATACCGACCACACCAAAAATCTCAGTTGCTGCTCCACCTACGACGGTTGCAATCACTTCATCTGTTAGTTCGATTTGACCATCTTTTGTATTAATTTTTACAGTCATCCTTTTTACCTCAACTAGTTGATACTCTATTTTATCATATTTCAGCCCAAGTGTAAAAGCAGAATACTGTATCAGCGGATATTTACTCTATTTTTCAAATGATTTTATACCTACAGTAAAAGAAAAAAGACCCTAAGGTCTCCTTTACTTTTATTATTAAACGCGTTCAACTTTACCTGATTTCAAAGCACGAGCTGAAGCCCAAACTTTTTTAGGTTTACCATCGATAAGAACAGTAACTTTTTGAAGGTTTGGTTTTACGGCACGTTTTGTTTGGTTCATCGCGTGTGAACGGTTGTTTCCTGATACAGTCTTACGACCTGTAAAGTAACATACTTTAGCCATTGTGTTTTCCTCCTATTAGATCTAATATAGCGGATGTGCTAGCACCACATACCGTACTATGTTATCACACTTTCTTCTTTTTTGCAAGGGAATTGGAAGATTTTTTTATTTAACGTAGACAATTCCCAACTTCCCAAAAGCCACATCTCCACGGATAATCAAGGTTTTGCTGGTTGGGGCTAGAGGGGCATCTGCCTTGGCTACACCACAGAAAGTTTCCACCTTCAAATCAACTCTCCAATGTTGGGGAACATAGATAACTACATTGCCAAAACCAACTTCGATATCCAGAGTAGCAAAATCACCTAACATCTCTGCATTGTCATAATATATCTTGGCATTGCCAAAACCAACTTCTACTTGATCTTCTACCAATTCTTGCTCTTGCTTGTAGAAAGTTCCAGTCCCAAAAGCAACTTCCTTATCTGTAAGAATGGTCTTTTTACCATCATACCACCATTTTTTCCCATTCCAAGTTCTGTTAGAATGAGTGAGTGCGCTGACACCCATTACGATTAAAATACTTGCCCAGAACAATGACTGATTGGGAATTGGTAAAATGCCATAAAAGTGGTTAGCAATCATTACTGCTACTAGAGCTGTAAAAGAGGCTGAAGTTAAGTGACAACGCAACAAAGCTCCAACTGATTGATAGGCAAAAAATCCAATACCAATCAAAGGCCAAATGTGCCCTCCCAGAGAAGGGATTCCAAAATTCCCCTGCAATAACACTAAAGCTGCCAAAATAAGCAACACAATACCAAATGCTTTCTTTTTCATCTTATTACCTCATGTTTCTTAGATTTTCTTTTAGGAGGGATTGGTAATGTCGTGAGACATGAATCTCCTTATGGGTCTGATAAAAGGAAATGGTGCCCGTTCCTGAAAAGGACTTGTCCACCGAATAGATTTGCCGAATATTAGCGATAGTTGACTTGGATACTCGACTAAAATAGCGAGGAAGGATAGACTCTAACTCATAGAGTTTGAGCCGAACTTCGTAGGCATCTTTATGGGTATGGGCATAAATCTTGCTACCTTCCGTCTCAAAGAAGAGAATTTCCGATAAGTCCAGATAATATTCACCCGTCCCCTTGTAAAAAATCAACCTAGGAGACTTGGATTCTTGCAAGAGGCGCTGTAAATCCGCAATCTCATCTGTCAAAGCCGCTGCCTTGATGACAATTTCAGTTTCCTCTAAATTGCTGTCAATTTCGATTCGTAACTTCATTCCATCTCCTTTCTGACTCTACTATATCAAAGCTAAAATAAGAAAACAAGAGCAAAAAAGCAAGTGGTTACTTTAGACCCGTAAGTGGTTGTAAGGCTACCTTAACTTACAGGTCAACATAGAAAGAAAAGCACACCCCACACAAGAGCACAAATATAGCCAGCTACTACATCCTTGGGAAAATGCACGCCACCCAAGACTCTCACTAGACCGAGGAGAGCTGACAAGACCAATAAGATAACCCCTACAGATAAACTAGCATGTAAGCAAGCCATGGAGATAATGGTTGCTGAAAAGACATGACGACTGGGCATAGACTGACCAGGACTATCTCTGTCAAGCAAGGGTTTAATATCCCATTCCTCATAAGGTCTAGGGGCATTGATTTTCTTACGGAGAAGGGACAAAATCACAAAACCTGACGCAGGGACAAACACATAGATCAAGACCTGTTTTCCAAGTCCTTGTTGGAGATAGGTAGTTGCTAACATGGTTAGATAAATCATAGGCATAACCACCGTCATGAACCGATTGAAAGCTCTTAACAAGCTCAGAAGAAAGGGCTTATTTTTAATCTTACCAACAATGTGGCCATACCATTCTTGATAATTTTTCATATATTTTCTCATCACTTACTCAAATTTTGCTTATAGGGAAGCACTTGTCTTCTAGTATAGTGCAGAAAAAGAAGGTCGTCAAGCCTTCTTTGGGTTTATTCTTCTGCTTCATCTTCTGTAAACTGACTGTTGTAAAGGTCAGCGTAGAAACCAGCTTGTGCTATCAGCTCATCATGATTTCCTTGCTCGATGATATTGCCATCTTTCATGACAAGAATCAGATCAGCATTACGGATGGTTGACAAGCGGTGGGCGATGACAAAGGAAGTTCTGCCCTCCATCAAACGATCCATAGCTTTCTGAATCAATTCCTCTGTACGGGTGTCAACCGAAGATGTCGCCTCATCTAGGATTAGGAGTGGTGCATCTTTCAGCAAAGCACGAGCGATAGTCAAGAGTTGTTTTTGTCCGACAGACAAGGTTACTGTATCATCCAAGACGGTATCGTAACCATCTGGTAGGGTCATAATAAAGTGGTGAATCCCTACAGCCTTGCTGGCTTCAATCACGCGCTCATCACTAATACCTGTTTGGTTATAGATAAGATTGTCGCGAATGGTTCCTTCAAAGAGCCAAGTATCCTGCAAGACCATTGAAAAGGCATCGTGTACTTCCGAACGCTTCATCTCCTTGGTATCCACACCATCGATACGGATACTTCCCTTATCAATCTCATAAAACTTCATCAAAAGATTGACAATGGTTGTCTTCCCAGCCCCAGTCGGTCCGACAATGGCAACCTTTTGACCTGCATGAGCAGTCGCAGAAAAGTCATGAATAATGGTTCGCTCTGGTGTATAACCAAAGGAGACTCGATCAAAGACTACTTGACCTTTCATATCGCTCAATTGTCTTGCTTTATGGGATTCGTCTTCCATTTCCTCTTCAGCTAGGAATTCGAAGACACGTCCCATAGCTGCACTAGCCTGCTGAAGACTAGTAATCCCTTGGGCGATTTGTGAAAGAGGCTGAGAAAAGATACGAACGTAGGCCATAAAGGCAACGATAATCCCGATACTGATGTGTCCATTTAAAGCCAAGTCTGCACCAACGATAATCACCAAGGCATAGCTAAAGTTCCCAATAAACATCATAATCGGCATCATAATCCCTGAAATAAACTGAGATTTCCAGATACTATCATACAGACGATGATTTAATGTTGCAAATTCTTCTTTGGTGCTCTCGATAGCATTGTAACTAGTCACCACGTTATGGCCAGAGTACATTTCCTCCACATAGCCATTGACAGCTGCCAAATCTTGTTGCTGACTCTTAAAGAAGCCCTGGGATTTGCCCATAAAGACGGATACAAATACAAACCCAACAAGAGTTGAAATAACCGTCACCAAGGCTAAAATCCAGTTCATCCCAAACATGGTTACCAAGACTGCTAAAACTAGTAAACTAGATGAAAGAACTGTTCCTAGACTTTGATTGAGGGACTGGGCTGCAGTGTCAACATCATTGGTTACACGAGACAAGGTATCTCCTTGAGAGTGTCCATCAAAATACCCTAATGGTAGGCGATTAATTTTCTCTGCAATCGCTCTTCTCAAACGCTCTGAAAAACGTTGAATAGCTGTTGTAAACAGAAATGCCTGTAAATAATTTGATAGAAGTCCAATCACATAAATCACGGTCAAAAAACCACCAATAGCTGCAACCGCCGCGACATCCACACTTGTTTCTAGACCACTGGCAATAATATTAGTCATTTCCTTGATACGGGTTGGACCATATACAGTAATGATATTGGATACGATTGTTGCTAGAAAGGCGATTAGAAGGGCAAACTGGAGGCCTGCAAGATAGGGTTTACTCTGTTTCCAGAGAGACATTTTCTTATTTTCCATGTTCCAATTCCTCCTTCGATAGTTGTGAATAGGCAATTTCTTGGTAAACTTCATTATTAGCTAGAAGTTCCTTGTGGGTGCCTTGTCCCATGACTTTTCCTTGATCCAAGACCAAAATCAAATCTGCATCCATAATCGTTGAAATACGCTGTGCAACGATAAGCTTGGTCATAGACTTGGTTTTCTCTGCTAGCTCTTGGCGTAGGACACGGTCTGTCTTGTAGTCCAAGGCTGAGAAGGAGTCATCAAAGATGAGGATTTCTGGCTTACGAGCCAAGGCACGCGCAATGGCCAGACGCTGTCTTTGTCCACCTGAGAAGTTGGTTCCTCCTTGGGCTACTTCTGACTCTAAGCCCGCTTCCTTGTCTTCGATAAAGTTCTTAGACTGAGCCAATTCTAAGGCTTGCCACATAGCTTGTTCATTCAGCGGTGTTTCTTGACTCTGTCCAAAGTCTAGATTACCCTTGACATCACCTGAAAAGAGAACCGCTTTCTGGGGAATATAACCAACCTTGTTGCGCAAATCTTCTAAGGCATAGCCTTGAACATTGACACCGTCCACCAGAATTTCTCCTGCTGATACGTCGTAGAATCGTGGAATCAGATTGACCAGAGTTGATTTACCAGAACCCGTTGACCCTATAAAAGCCACTGTTTGACCGACTTCTGCTCTAAAGCTAACATGCTCGATAACTGGCTCCGAATTTGCCGCATAGCGGAAGGTCACATCCTTAAACTCGACCTGACCTTTGAGGTTTTCATCAGCCAACTGCACTTGAGCAGGATTATGGATAGAAGAATGCAAATCTAGAACCTGATTAATCCGCTTGGCAGAGACCATAGTTCTAGGAAGAACGATGAAGAGCGCCCCCATGAGAAGGAATCCCATGACAACCTGCATAGCATAAGACATGAAAACAACCATGTCACTAAAGAGGGGTAGACGCGCTGTCGGAGCAGCATCGTTGATTACATAGGCTCCAATCCAGTAAATCGCCACACTCAAACCACTTGAAATCCCCATCATGATGGGATTCAAAATGGCCATGAGACGGTTGACAAATAAATTCAAGCGTGTCAATTCATCATTTGCTGCTGCAAATTTTTCATCTTGGTACTTTTCAGCATTGTAGGCACGAACAACGCGAATACCTGTTAAACTTTCACGAGTAATACTGTTCAGTTTATCAGTCAGACTTTGAATCAAGGACTGTTTTGGAAAGGCTAGCGTCATCAAAACGGTTGTCATCAAAACATTGACAATTACTGCCACAAGTACAGCCCAGAGCCAGTATTCTGAATGTCCTAAAATCTTCCCGATAGCCCAGATAGCCATAATCGGACCACGCGTAACCACTTGCAAGCCCATGGTGATCAGCATCTGAACTTGGGTAATATCATTGGTAGTACGAGTTAGGAGGCTAGGAATAGAGAATTTCTTAATCTCTGTCTGCGAGTAATCCAAAACTCGGTTAAAAATATCACTTCTCAGCCTACTAGTATAGGAAGCGGCCACTCTGGATGCAAAAAATCCAACTGCAACTGCGGACAAGAATGCAAAAAAGGACATTCCGACCATCATACCTGCCGGTTGCCATAACTCATCCAAGTTGGTTCCTTGACTTCCCAGCAAATCCGTGATTTTAGAGATATAGGTCGGTACTTCTAACTCTAGGTAAACTGAAAAGCAGGTAAAGAGAATGGCTAGAAAAATCATCCCCCATTCTTTTCTACTAATTCGTTTAGCTAATTTCTTCATTCTCTCCTCCTATTCTCTTGATATTTTCCTGTAGTTGATTGAGGACTTTCTCAAAAATCAGTAATTCATCTTCATCAATGTCTGCCATCAACTGGTTGTCAATGCGTTCAAAGAAGGCTTTAACCTGCTTCATTTGAGAACGCGATTTGTCCGTCAGACGAACAAACTTGGCCCGCCTATCACTTGGACTCGCCTCCAATTCCACTAAATTATTTTGCACCATGCGCTTGACCAAGTTACTCGCCACAGACTTGGTAATATTGAGTTCCTGCTCGATATCTTTAATCAAGACCAATTCTTGATTTTCCTCACGGCTATCCAAAAAACGGACAACCTGACCTTGTGGTCCCCCCATAAATTCAATGCCACAACGCTTGGCTTCCTTTTGCACCATCAGATGAATCTGGTGACCAAAACGCTTAAAGACCAACATTGGTTTATCCATACTAACTCCTTTCAAATCATTGTATTTAGTTCTCCTAGGAACTAAATAGGTTTTCATGAGAACTATTTTACCACTTTGAAAAGAGATGTCAAGAAAAAAGTTTCCTAGAGAACTATTTTCTTGATTCAAAAAATCCCAAGTGATTTTCTCACTTAGGATCATGTTTTCTAGGTTAAATTAGAATCCGTCTACGTTTGTATAAATCTTTTGCACGTCTTCGTCGTCCTCAAGAACGCTGTAAAGTTTTTCAAAGGTTTCAAGGTCATCGCCTGACAATTCCACTTCTGACTGAGGAATCATTTCCAATTCAGTCACTTGGAATTCTTCGATACCTGACTCACGAAGGGCAACGATAGCCTTATGAAGGTCAGTTGGAGCTGTGTAAACTGTGATTGTACCTTCTTCTGCTTCTACATCGTCCACATCCACATCTGCTTCAAGCAATTGCTCAAAGACTGCGTCCGCATCTTCACCTGCAAATACAATAACACCCTTGTTATCGAAGAGGTATGAAACCGAACCTGAAGCACCCATGTTTCCGCCATTTTTACCAAAAGCTGCACGGACATTAGCCGCTGTACGGTTGACGTTTGAAGTCAAAGTATCCACGATCAACATAGAACCATTTGGTCCAAAACCTTCGTAACGTCCTTCTGTAAAGGTTTCGTCTGTGTTTCCTTTAGCCTTGTCCAAAGCTTTATCGATAACGTGTTTTGGTACTTGAGCTTGTTTAGCACGGTCGATAACGAATTTCAAAGCTGAGTTTGATTCTGGATCTGGATCACCTTTTTTAGCTGCTACATAGATTTCTACACCAAATTTTGCATATATTTTAGAGTTAGCTCCATCTTTAGCCGTTTTCTTGGCTACGATATTGGCCCATTTACGTCCCATTAGGAATCTCCTTTTTTCACATTTTAATCTTTCTTATTATAACACAAGTTTTTTCGATTTTCACTAGAGGAAATAGATTTTATTCAGTAAATCAAGCTAGGATGACACTTTTGTTGCCAAGATGGTCTTGCCTTCTTTTATCAAGGGGTGACGGAAAAGCGAAAAGTACAGTTGTATGGTCATGGCAACCCAGATTAGGGGTTCGCAAAGGATAACTCCCTTATAGCCTGCCCAAGGGATAATCATGGCCACAAAAGCGATTTTCCCGATTAGTTCGATAAAGCTAGAAACCAGAGGAAGAACCTTTTGCCCCAAGCCCTGCAAACAATTGCGATAAATCAACAAGAGACTCAAAATAGGATAAAAGGCTGAACTGATTTGCAAGTACAGACTACCATTTTCTATCAAGTAACCATCTGTCGAACTAGCCAAGAAGGAAACCAAGGCTGGACTGGCAAAAAAGAGGAAGACACAAACAAAAATTGCCCAGGACATACTTAAACGACTGCCGATTCGAAGTCCTTGAACAATGCGTTCTGGTCGCTTAGCTCCTAGATTCTGAGAAGCAAAGGTCGTCATCGAAGCGGAAATAGCGGTCATAGGAAGCAGAGCAAAGGCCATAATGCGTCGAGCTGCCGTCTGGGCACTAATAATCACTGCACCAAAGGTATTAACAGAAGACTGTAAAATCACACTGCCTATAGATACAATTGAACTCATCAAGCCCATAGCCAAACCTTGCTCCAAGAGATCCGCGTACAAGGCCTTGTCCCATTTGAAATGCTTAAACTGAGGCAAAAGTTCTGGCACACTCTTACGAATATAATAAAAGCAGAGTACCGCTGATAAGCCTTGCGAAATGATGGTAGCAAGGCCCGCAGATTGAACCCCCAGTTGCAATTGCGTAATAAAATAGAGATCCAGAACCACATTAACCAGAGCAGAGAAAATCAGAAAACCAAGCGCAGCCAGACTGTCCCCAATAGACCGCAACAAGCCTGCAAAAAGATTATAAGCAAAGCTGACACCAACACAGGTTACAATCATAGAAATATATTGATAAGACTGGGGAAGAATTTCTGCAGGGGTATCTAGGTATTGCAAGAGTGGATACAGACCGACAAATCCCAGCAGCATAACTACAATACTCAAAAGAGCACCTAAAATCCAGGTGGCTGCTACAGCTTCCTTGATTTTTGTAAAATTCCGAGCTCCATAATAGCGGGCAATGACAATTCCCATGCCATTGCCAACACCAAGAGTAAAACCTACAATCAGGTCAAAAATCGCTGTCGTCGCTCCTACTGCAGCCAAGGATTCTTGACCAAGAAATCGCCCAACAATCAAGACATCAGCAGTGTTATAGAGTTGCTGAAAGATATTAGACAGCAAGATTGGGAAGGCAAAACTCACAAGCGAGGGAAGAATATGACCATGAATCAGGTCCACTGTTCGTTTTTTATTCATAAGGCTATTATATCAGCTTTCTAGAAGAGCGACAAGAAACAGCAAACTATAGGCAATCTGAAATATTGAACAAAGAATCGAAAAAAGCAGTGGATTCCTCCACTACTTTGACAGCTTATTCTTCAATTTCGATTTCAAGTTCGTCGCCTAGGTCAAGTGTGACTTCTTCATTCACAGAATCTGCTTGAACTGCTTCATCTTTTTTAGTTTCAACACTTTCTACAGAAGCTTCTTCTCCATCAACCAAACCAAATTGAACACGGACTTGATGGTCAATTTCATCAAAGATTTCTGGGTTATCTGCCAAGTATTTCTTAGCATTTTCAGAACCTTGCCCGATTTTCTCATCCTTGTAAGAGTACCAAGCTCCTGCTTTTTTGATGATATCCAAATCGCTTGCGATTTTCAAGAGTTCACCAGTCTTAGAAATCCCTTCTCCATACATGATTTCAACGAAGGCTTCCTTAAATGGTGGAGCCACCTTGTTTTTCACGACCTTGATCTTGGTTTCTTTACCGACATTGGTATCTTTTTGGTCACCAGTTCCCTTGATTTGTGTGCTTCCACGAACATCCAAACGGACTGATGCATAGAATTTCAGAGCACGTCCACCAGGAGTTGTTTCTGGATTTCCAAACATCACTCCAACTTTTTCACGCAATTGGTTGATAAAGATGGCAATTGTTTTGGTTTTATTGATAGAAGCACCGAGCTTACGCATAGCCTGGCTCATCATACGAGCCTGCAAACCAACATGGCTATCTCCGATATCTCCATCAATTTCCGCACGAGGGACAAGGGCCGCAACTGAGTCGACTACGACAAGATCCACGGCTCCTGAGTCAATCAATTTTCCTGCAATCTCAAGACCTTGCTCTCCTGAGTCTGGTTGAGACAAGAGCAATTCGTCAATATTGACACCAAGGGCCGCAGCATAAGCTGGATCGAGGGCATGTTCCGCATCGATAAAGGCTGCAATCCCACCTTCTTTTTGCGCTTGTGCAACTGCATGAAGGGCAACCGTTGTCTTACCAGATGACTCTGGCCCATAGATTTCGATGATACGTCCCTTAGGATATCCACCTGAGCCAAGGGCAATGTCAAGCGCCAAGGAACCGGAGCTCATCACTTGAACCTTTTGCTCTGCACGTTCACCTAAACGCATGATTGAACCCTTACCAAAGTCTTTCTCAATCAATTTAAGAGCGTCATTCAAGGCTTTTTCACGTTCTGCCCCGAATTTTTTTGAAATTTCATCTAATTTTTTTGGTTTTTTCGCCATTCTATTCTCCTACATTCTAATGGTCCTCAGACCTATCTACTATTATATCAAAAGTTAGTCACTTAATAAAGCCTTGCGAACTAGGCTAAAGGCATGCATAACCGCAATGTGGCGTACATCTGCTCGACTTCTACCTCCAATATTCACCTTGATAACCTCAGTTCTTTTCTCTTGCGCCAATCCTATGAAGACTGTCCCAGCTGGATGCCCTTCTAGACTGTCTGGCCCTGCCACTCCAGTCAAACTAATGCCAAAATCAGACTGGGTCTTACTTCGTGCCTGCTCAGCCATCTTCTGAGCTGTAAATTCAGACACCACACCGTGTTCTTCCAAATCCTTGGCAGGAATATCCAACATCTTTGATTTTTCCTCCAAGCTATAGGTCACAAAACCACCCTTAAATATACTTGAAGCTCCTGAAAAATCAGCTACCCTAGCTTGGAAAAGCCCTGCCGTCAAACTCTCAGCAGCCGTGATGGTTTTCCCTTGCCTTTTCAGTTCTTCTACCACAATGCTAGCTAAACTAGTTTCTTCCCCATAACCATAACAAAGGTCTCGTAAAGAAAGGCCTTCAAAAGTCTTGCGATTCAAGATTTGATTTTCCAAGATATCCAGCGCCTGATTTGCCTCTTCTTGACTGCTAGCCTTTGTTGACAGACGCAAGGTTACCTCTCCTGTCTTGGCATAAGGTGCCAAGGTCGGATCGGTTTGATTATCAATCAAATCAGACAAAATCGTAACCAACTGACTTTCGCCAATTCCAAAGAAACGAAGAACTCGGGAATACAGCTTGCTCCCTGTCATCAACTTGGGTAGAAGTTGATTTAAGACCATAGGCTTCAATTCACTTGGTGGACCTGGAAGGACGACGTAGGTCACTCCTTCGACTTCCAATATTCCTCCCACAGCCAGTCCTGTTTCGTTTGGCAGTGGAGTCGCTCCTTCTACAATTTGAGCTTGTCTTTCGTTATTCGGTGTTCGGGCATAGTCTGGTCGCTGGGCAAAAAAGACATCCAACTTCTCCTGAGCCTGAGGATCGAAGACTAATTCTTTCCCTAAAAATTTAGCCAGAGTTTGTTTGGTCAAATCGTCCTCAGTTGGCCCCAAACCGCCTGTCAAAATCACCAGACTGCTACGTTGACTGGCAATCTCAAGCAAAGACAAGAGACGAGCTTCATTGTCTCCTACAGCCGTCTGAAAATAAACGTCTACTCCAATTTCTGCTAGTTTTTCCGACAAAAACTGAGCATTGGTATTAACAATCTGTCCTGTCAAAATCTCTGTTCCAACAGCAATGATTTCTGCTTTCATGTTTCCTCCTACCTATCTATTCGTATTTTTTTGAAAAAATCGCAGGAAATTTCCCACGATTAATTTTTTATTTGTATTAAAAAACGAACTATTCTACTTCATTTGTTACAAAGACACCTTGTTGTTGATTCTCCCCATCACCAACAGGCACCCGTCCAAACAAATCTTCAAATAAGACAACATTTGTTTCCAGCTGAGTGACTTCTTCTTGTCCCAAAGAACGTCTCAAAAGATTCTGCATTTCCAACATATGGCTTCTCGTAACAATTTGATAAGAAACGCCTTGTAGCATCTCCCCTTCACCCTTCAACTGTTGTGTTTCAATGGTTTTAAATGAATCTTTATAGCCCAATAAGCTCGGAATACTTTTCGCAGATAAATCAATATTAGTCTGCATATTAGTACTTAGGGCTTTTAAGATAGACTGATAGTGACTAACACTATTCAAGCTAAGAACTTTTTCAACAACTTTTTGAATGACTTCACGCTGACGCTTCTGACGCCCGTAGTCTCCTTCTGGGTCTTGATAACGCATGCGGGAATAAACAAGCGCTTCTTCTCCATTTATTGTCTGTTCTCCAACGCCGATAGAAATGGTGTTAAATTCTTCTTGGTCACTGATAGAGATTGGGAAACCTAGTGTGTTATTGACAGTAATGCCACCTACTGCATCGACTAATTGTTGCAATCCTTGCATATTGACCATAATATAGCGATCGATATGGATATTCATCATCTTTTGAATTGTCTCTATCGCAAGTTCTGCACCACCACCAGCATAGGCAGCGTTTAGCTTCGCTTCTTCAATACTACCATCTTTATGTTGAATTTTAGTCAGGATATCACGTTCCAAACTCATCATCGTCGTTTTCTTTGTGTGGGGGTTGACGGTCAACAAAATCATACTGTCACTATTTCCAGCCCATTGATCTGTACGCTCTACATTCCCAGTATCAACCCCCATTAACAGAATGGTCAAGGGGTCTGTTGCTTCAATAACCTTGGTTTCTTCCCCTATTTTTTTATAGGTTTTTGCCAAAGTCTCTGTACCTTGCTGATAAATAGTATAAGCAAAAACACCAACACCCAAAACTGTCACAGCTAGAAAAGCTAATACCATTCCAATAATTTTTTTAACCATATTTCTACTAATCTATCAGTTTACCCATCAAGTAAACATCGATAAATTTCCCTTCTTCTATATATGCCCCACGCTCTTGGCGACCTTCAATTACAAAGCCATGCTTTTGATAAAGATGGACTGCTGCTTGATTACGAGTTTGGACAGTCAGTTGGAGACGACGCAGAACGCTACTTGCTTGTGCCCACTCTATCACTTCTTCAAGCAACAAACTTCCCAATCCATTATTCCAATATCTTTTTCCAATCACAATGAAGAGATCTCCAATATGACGGACTCTCTTGCGCTGGTCAGCTGTAATATTTACAATACCAGCAATTTTATCATTTAAGAATGCAAGTAAGGTTATCTGATTGTCCGAACTAGCTTGCTTGTTGAGGAATATTTCCATCTCCTCACTGGTCAAGAGAATACCATCTCCGTCTAAGCTGGTAAAATCCGTCTCCAAACTCACACGATTTAAAAAGGCCACTAATTCAGCTGCATCTTTGGGCTCTGCTTCCCTAATGAGCAATTCATACTCCATGTTGAAGCTCCTCTAAGAGTTTTTCTGCACGCAAACCCTTTGCTTGGAAATGTAATCTGCGACCGTCTTTTTCTTTTAGAATTTCCAACTCTAAATAAGTATCTGGCAAGGCATCTCCTAAGAGATTCCCCCACTCAATAACAGTCACTCCGCCACCAAAGAGAAACTCATCCAAATCGATAGAATCCGCATCTCCCTCTATACGATAAACATCTAGGTGGTAAAGCGGAAGACGACCTTCATACTCTCTTACGATAGTGTAGGTTGGACTTTTAATCATTTGAGAAATCTGTAAACCTTTAGCAAGTCCCTTAGTAAAGGTCGTTTTACCTGCACCCAGCTCTCCAGTTAAGATTAAAACATCATTCTTTTCTAATAGATGGCCCAAGCGTTCCCCTAAGGCTTGTAGCTCTTCTTCATTTTTTGTGTACATACTCTTATTATACCAAAAACTTTTCTTTTGTGTCTATTTTCCTGCTAAACTTACCATCATAACATCCATAAAAACAGACTTTCTCTAAAAGAAAATAAGCGTAGCAATGACCAATACAAGATCTCGGAAAATATGGCCATAAAAGGAAACTTCCTTTTTAACAGAATTTGGGACAAGATAGGCTGCAAAAAACAAACCTAGTCCAATATAAATCAGAAGCGAGACAATGGTCATTGGATTTCTTAAGAAGAGAAGTGTTGCTAAAATAGTCACCAACACTGTCTTTTTTCTATCTAGCATAGCAAGCAAATCGCGCATGTATTTTTTCAAGGGTAAAAAAATCAGCAAATCTAGTCCAAATAGGAAAAAGAAGGATGGCAATAAAAAGTCAACTAATTCTTGCTGCAGCGTATTTTTAATGAACAAGTTGTCTGACAAAACAAGGACAGCTCCTAACAAATTAATTAAGAGCAAGATACTGTAAAAAAGCTTCACCGACTTCTTGCTGGCTAGGACACTATGGACTTCTTGCTTACGGGTATAAAGATAATTTACTCCAGCACAGATTCCTGAAACAAAGACCATACTTCCGATGAAAAAAGCTGTACTTTGTTTAAAGGACAAGATGCATTCCTTCCATAGGAAACAGCTACTCAAACTAATTTGAATTAAAGCTAACAAAAATAAGATTCTCATTGATTTCATCTTTTCTCTCCCTTCCTACCAATCATTATACTAGGAGAAAAGAGAGAACTGTTTTCAATCTTCTCAAATGTCTCTTTTAGACGCTAAACAAACACCAGAGACTAATACTCAGTAAAAATCAAAGAGTAAACTAGGAAGCTAGCCACAGGTTGCTCAAAACACTGTTTTGAGGTTGCAGATAGAGCTGACGTGGTTTGAAGAAATTTTGAAGAATATAAACTTGAAATAAGGCTGATAGTATTCATTTCACTATCAGCCTTACAGGTTATTTAACGTTTCAGAAAAACTATAATGTCAAGATTAACTAAACAGTATCTAATTCTTTCAAATAATTTTCTATCTTCATCAACATTAAAGGATTGTTATAAATCTTACATAACTCTTTTGCTTCTATATAATAATTTTTGACTTGTTCTTTGTCTAGAAATTTGGCTCCAGCATTTCCTACAAGAATAAGTAGGGGAGCCAGTTGGTAGCTTGTCTGTCTTTGTTTACAGAGTTCAATCGTCTCAAGAGCTTCTTGGATGGCTTCGTTATATTTTTCCTTTGACACTAGGTAGTGAGCGTAGTTGTAACGAACTCTGATGTAACCAAATAAAAACTCTTGATGCTCAAAATTTTTTGTCTGATATAACTCCATCAAATGAGAGTAGTTTGCCTCATATTCTTGTTCACGACCCACTAAGGAATAGAAATTAGATAGAGTATTCAATGCCTTTAAATAAATCAGAGTATTTGAGGAGACTTTTAATAATATATTTTCCAATGAAGAAATAGCCTCACGCTTACTGTCATATTGATAGAAGTCAATAATAGCTTTAATCCACTCAAGGTAAGTTCGGTCTTCTAGTGTTAGAAAAGTACTTCGTTCAATCTCTATTCTATAAATATATTCCAGATTGTCATAATTTCTGTCATCTAATAGTCGAGCAGACAATTGCTTGAAATTAGAGAGGTTAGATTTAATTTCAATTTGTTCATTAAAAAAA
Source organism: Streptococcus sp. Marseille-Q7156 (assembly GCF_965119495.1). The sequence continues at coordinate 1,625,039 of NZ_CBCPLU010000001.1, forward strand.
TAATCTAATGGCACTTCAAGTCGTTGGGAGAGTTTGAACAAAAGGTCTGCGGAGGGAATGAAATGCCCTCTCTCAATTTTACTAATCTGACTTTGTTCACAAATTCCTTCTGCAAGAGTTTGTTGGGAGAGACCTAACTCTTTTCTCTTTACTCTGAATTTCTCTGCGAGTGTATTCATTAAAGATAATAATCCTTCCTATTTGCTTAATTTCATTATAAAATTTTTAGTTCAAAATAGCAAGTTAAAGGAATAAAAAATTCTTTATGGTAATAATAATAATAATAAAGTCAAAAAGAATATAAAAACTTGACTGATTTTCATATGTGTGTTAGAATTAAGCAAAAAGAAAGGAGGTTCACGATATAAGATGAGGAGAAATCGTGGAATTAAAAAAATTGTTATATTTGTATTACTAAGTGTTCTTGCATTTGGTAATACAATTCCCTATCAACAGTTTGTTCAGAAGAATAGACAAATGGTAAAGTTTATAATTTCGCTTCATCTGGTGAGTGAATTTAATATTGGAGGTATACATAAATGAAACTTTTGAAAAAAACTATGCAAGTTGGACTAACAGCAATTTTCTTTGGTTTGCTAGCTACCAATACAGTATTTGCAGATGATTCTGAAGGTTGGCAATTTGTCAAAGAAAATGGTAGAACCTACTACAAGAAGGGGGAACTCAAAGAAACCTACTGGCGAGTGATTGATGGGAAGACCTATTATTTTGATTATAATGGCGAAATGGTTGTTGGTTGGCAGTACATTCCAATGCCAGTTAAAGGATATACAATTGGTCCTTACCCTAATGGTATCAGATTAGAAGGTTCCCCAATGCCAGAATGGTACTACTTTGACGAAAATGGAGTGCTACAAGAGTTTGTTGGTTGGCAAGAATTAGAGCTAAAATATTCCTTAACCGTTGGGAAAAAACATGGTGAAGGCTGGGAAGGTCCCGAAGTTCTTAAATTAGCATACTACTACTTTGATCAAGATCATTATTTAAAGACAGGTTGGCTTTATGATCAATCTAACTGGTATTACCTAGCAAAAACAGGAAATTCTGGGAATAAGAATCTTGGTGGTGAAAGACGTGTAGGTTGGATAAATGATGGTTCAGCTTGGTACTATCTAGATTCAGAAACTGGTATCATGCAAACTGGTTGGAAGCAAATTGGCAATAAGTGGTACTACCTCCGTTCATCAGGTGCAATGGCAATTGGTTGGTATCAAGATGGTTCAACTTGGTATTATTTAGATAATAAAAATGGTGATATGAAGACAGGTTGGGTATATGTTGGTAACCGTTGGTACTATCTCCGTTCCTCAGGAGCTATGGTAACTGGTTGGTATCAAGATGGTTCAACTTGGTACTACCTAAATGCAAGTAATGGAGATATGAAGACAGGTTGGTTCCAGGTTAATGGCAAATGGTACTATGCTTATAGCTCAGGTGCTTTGGCAGTGAATACGACCGTAGATGGCTATTCTGTCAATTATAATGGCGAATGGGTTCGGTAACGAATGCTAATCGTAACTGTAGTTGATACTTAACTTAGTAAAAAGGGATTTTTTCTACCATTTGTCAACTCTATCAATTTTTAAGAATTAAATGAGTCAAGACAGTAGCTATTCAGTATGTTTATCTACTGTAGTAGATTGAAGAAAAGCTAAGAACGAGAAAGGACGAAGTTAGTCCTTTCTTTTTTAAGTGACTATTAGTCCGTCTCGCACCTAACGGAGCGAGACAAACTAATAGTCACTTAATCAAAAAACGCACCATATCAAAAACTAAAAAATTTGATATTATGCGTCATGTCTTAAACTAATTAACTATTCTTTCTATTCAAATGAGCTTTTAACCGATTGATTGAGCCAATCAACTCTTAAAACCAAAGAGCAATTTCTCGCTTAGCTGACTCTTCTGAATCTGAACCATGTACAACATTTTGAATAGCTTGGTTTTCACTAGCAGCTTTTGCAAAATCACCTCGAATAGTCCCTGGTAAAGCTTCTTCTGGACGAGTCGCACCCATCATGGTTCGCCAAGTTTCGATTACTTTGGGACCAGAAATGATACCTACAAGAACCGGTCCTGAAGTCATAAATTCACGAATCGGTGGGTAAAAACTCTGACCAACCAAGTCCTGATAGTGCTGGTCAATCAGCTCTTCTGAAATCTTTGTACGCAACTCCAATTTTTCGATTGTCAATCCACGTTGTTCAATGCGTTTCAACACTTCACCCACTAGCCCTCTTTTTACACCGTCTGGTTTAATGATAAAAAATGTTTGTTCCATACCTGTCTCCTTTGTCAGCTTCTTTCTTTTATACTCTTCGAAAATCAAATTCAAACCACGTCAACGTCGCCTTACCGTAGGTATATGTTACTGACTTCGTCAGTCTTATCTACAACCTCAAAGCAGTGCTTTGAGCTGACTTCGTCAGTTCTATCCACAACCTCAAAACAGTGTTTTGAGCTGACTTCGTCAGTTCTATCTACAACCTCAAAGCAGTGCTTTGAGCAACCTGCGGCTAGTTTCCTAGTTTACTCTTTGATTTTCATTGAGTATTATTTTACCACATTTCATGGAAAAATGGAGAAAGTTTTCAGAAAAAGAGAAAGAGAACCCGAGGGCTCTCTCATTCTCTTTTATTCTACTGTTTCTTCCACAGTTTCAACGGCAGTATCCACAACTACTTCTGTTGTTTCTTCATTTCCTTCTTCCTCTACTGGAGGGTTAAGGTATTCTTCTTCGTTGACAGCATGTGGTTCAAGGTTGCGGTAACGAGCCATACCAGTACCTGCTGGGATGATTTTACCGATGATAACATTTTCTTTAAGTCCAAGGAGATGGTCTTTCTTACCACGGATAGCCGCATCTGTAAGGACACGAGTTGTTTCCTGGAAGGAAGCCGCTGACAAGAAACTATTTGTTTCAAGTGAGGCTTTGGTAATTCCCATAAGAACTGGACGACCAGTCGCTGGCACTCCACCTGCGATAAGAACATCTTTGTTGGCATCTGTAAAGTCATTGATATCCATGAGGGTACCCATGAGAAGATCTGTGTCACCTGGATCCATGACACGGACTTTACGGATCATTTGACGAACCATTACCTCGATGTGTTTGTCACCGATTTCTACCCCTTGGCTACGGTAAACTTTTTGTACTTCACCAAGAAGATAAGTTTCAACTGACAAGACATCACGAACTGCAAGGAGACGTTTTGGTTGGATAGAACCTTCTGTAAGAGCGGCACCACGCGCTACTTGGTCCCCAACTTCAACACGCATACGAGCTGTAAATGGAACAACATATTCACCTTCACCAGTTTCACCCTTAACAAAGACTTTCTTAGTACGAGTTGATGCATCTTCTTCGATAGCCGTAACTTGTCCTTTAACCTCTGTGATAACCGCTTCCCCTTTAGGATTGCGGGCTTCAAAGATTTCTTGGACACGAGGAAGACCCTGAGTGATATCGGTATTTGAGGCAACCCCACCCGTGTGGAAGGTACGCATTGTAAGCTGTGTACCAGGTTCCCCGATAGATTGAGCAGCGATTGTACCAACTGCTTCACCAACTTCAACCGCATCACCAGTCGCCAAGTTGATACCATAACAGTGACGGCAGACACCATGACGAGTGTTACATGTAAATACGGAACGGATAGTCACTTCTTCCACACCAGCATTGACAATTTCACGCGCCTTGTCTTCTGTAATCAACTCATTTGGACCGATAATCACTGCACCAGTTTCTGGGTGTTTAACAGTTTTCTTAGTATAACGACCGTTGAGACGTTCTTCAAGAGACTCGATCATCTCTTTTCCTTCTGCGATAGAATGGATCAAGAGACCACGGTCAGTTCCACAGTCGTCCTCACGGATGATAACGTCTTGGGCAACATCAACCAAACGACGAGTCAAGTAACCTGAGTCGGCTGTCTTAAGGGCCGTATCGGTCATACCTTTACGCGCACCGTGAGTTGAGAAGAACATTTCCAATACCGACAAACCTTCGCGGAAGTTTGAAAGGATTGGCAATTCCATGATACGTCCGTTCGGAGCAGCCATCAGACCACGCATACCGGCAAGCTGTGAGAAGTTTGAGATGTTACCACGGGCTCCTGAGTCCATCATCATAACGATTGGATTCTTAGGATCTTGGTTGGCAATCAAACGTTTCTCAAGTTTTTCACGGGCAGCGCGCCATTCGGCTGTAACGGCATTGTAACGCTCGTCGTCTGTGATCATACCACGACGGAATTGTTTGGTGATTTGTTCTACACGTTTGTGTGATTCTTCAATGATTTCAGCCTTGTCATCAACGACTGGGATATCGGCAATACCCACTGTCAATCCTGCAAGAGTGGAATGGTGGTAACCGAGGTTCTTCATGCGGTCAAGTAGGGCAGAAGTTTCTGTCGTACGGAAACGTTTGAAGATTTCAGCGATGATATTCCCAAGATTTTTCTTCTTGAATGGAGGGTTAAGTTCAAGATTGCTGATAGCTTCCTTGATATCTCCACCAAGTGGCAAGAAGTATTTAGCTGGAACGCCTTCTGTCAAGTTGGCATTGTTTGGTTCTTGCAAGTATGGTAGCCCCTCTGGCATGATATCGTTGAAGAGAATTTTACCAACTGTTGTAAGCAAGACCTTATGTCTTTGCTCTTCTGTCCAAGGCTTGTTGAGGCTGTCTGTTGCGATACCAACACGTGAGTGGAGGTGAACATAACCATTGCGGTAAGCCATAACCGCTTCGTCACGGTCTTTGAAGACCATTCCTTCACCTTCGCGACCAGCTTCTTCCATGGTCAAGTAGTAGTTACCCAAAACCATGTCCTGAGATGGAGTAACTACCGGTTTCCCATCTTTCGGGTTCAAGATGTGCTCAGCAGCTAGCATGAGGATACGAGCTTCTGCTTGTGCTTCTTCTGAAAGTGGTACGTGGATGGCCATTTGGTCCCCGTCAAAGTCGGCATTGTAGGCTTCACAGACAAGCGGGTGCAAGCGAAGGGCCTTACCATCAATCAAGACTGGCTCGAAGGCTTGGATACCCAAACGGTGAAGGGTCGGTGCGCGGTTCAAAAGTACTGGGTGTTCTTTGATCACTTCTTCAAGGATATCCCAGATGCGTTCGTCTCCACGTTCCACCAAGCGTTTAGCTGCTTTGACGTTTTGCACAATATCACGGGCAACGATTTCACGCATCACGAATGGTTTAAAGAGCTCGATCGCCATTTCACGTGGCACACCACATTGGTACATCTTAAGCGTTGGACCAACGGCGATAACGGAACGTCCTGAGAAGTCAACACGTTTACCGAGCAAGTTTTGACGGAAGCGTCCTTGTTTCCCTTTAAGCATGTGGCTCAATGATTTCAGCGGACGGCTACCTGGTCCTGTGATTGGACGACCACGACGACCATTGTCAATCAAAGCATCAACCGCTTCTTGAAGCATACGCTTCTCATTTTGAACGATGATACCAGGCGCATTCAACTCAAGCAAACGAGCCAAACGGTTGTTACGGTTGATAACACGGCGGTAAAGGTCATTCAAGTCAGATGAGGCAAAACGGCCACCATCCAACTGCAACATTGGACGAAGATCTGGTGGGATAACCGGAAGGATGTTAAGAATCATCCATTCAGGTTTGTTTCCAGACTTGTAAAAGGCATCCAAAACATCCAAACGACGGATGGCTTTGACACGTTTTTGTCCAGTAGCTGTTTTCAATTCTTCTTTGAGTTCAGCAATTTCTTTTTCAAGATCTACTTGCTTCAAAAGGTCTTGGATGGCTTCGGCACCCATCTTGGCAACAAATGAACCATAACCATATTCACGCAAGCGCTCTCGGTATTCGCGCTCTGTCATGATAGACTTGTGCTCAAGTGGTGTATCCTTAGGATCAATCACCACATAAGCCGCAAAGTAGATAACTTCCTCGAGGGCACGAGGGCTCATATCAAGGGTCAAGCCCATACGGCTTGGAATCCCCTTGAAGTACCAGATGTGAGATACAGGAGCTTTCAACTCGATGTGCCCCATACGCTCACGACGAACTTTCGTACGCGTTACTTCAACCCCACAGCGGTCACAAACAATCCCTCTGTAACGAATGCGTTTGTACTTACCACAAGCACATTCCCAGTCTTTTGTAGGACCAAAGATAACTTCATCAAAGAGTCCTTCACGTTCTGGTTTCAAGGTACGGTAATTGATTGTTTCAGGTTTTTTGACTTCTCCATAAGACCATGAACGGACTTTACTTGGAGAAGCTAGGGTGATTTGCATACTTTTAAAACGATTTACATCAACCACTATTTCTTCCCTTTCTATTCTAAGTGAACTGCTTATTCTTATTCAGCAGCTTCTTCTGTTGCTTCCGCTTTTGTTGCTTTCTCTGCTTCTTCAGCTTCAAAGGCTGCTTTAGCCTCTTGGGCTGCTTTTTCGCGGGCTTTTTCAAGGTCATCTACGTGGATGACATCTTCGTCCATTCCTTCATCCAAGTCGCGAAGTTCCACTTCTTGGTCATCTTCGTCTAGGACACGCATGTCAAGACCAAGAGATTGTAATTCTTTGACAAGAACTCGGAAGGATTCTGGAACACCTGGTTTTGGAATTGGTTTTCCTTTTGTAATGGCTTCATAAGCTTTCAAACGTCCGTTGATATCGTCAGACTTGTAAGTCAAGATTTCTTGAAGGACATTTGACGCACCATAGGCTTCAAGAGCCCAAACCTCCATCTCACCGAAACGTTGTCCACCAAACTGAGCTTTACCTCCGAGTGGTTGTTGGGTAACAGTTGAGTAAGGTCCGACTGAACGCGCGTGCAATTTATCGTCAACCATGTGGTGGAGTTTGATCATGTACATGACTCCGACAGAAACACGGTTATCAAACGGTTCCCCAGTACGTCCATCGTAAAGGATCGTTTTGGCATCGCTATCCATACCAGCTTCTTTAACAGTTGACCAAAGGTCTTCAGAACTTGCTCCGTCAAAGACTGGTGTTGCGATGTGAATACCGAGAGTACGAGCAGCCATACCAAGGTGGAGCTCCATAACCTGACCGATATTCATACGTGATGGCACCCCAAGTGGGTTCAACATGATATCGACTGGAGTTCCATCTGGAAGGTAAGGCATGTCTTCTACAGGAACGATACGAGAGACAACCCCTTTATTTCCGTGACGTCCGGCCATCTTATCTCCGACCTTGATCTTACGTTTTTGAGCGATGTAGACGCGAACCAGCATGTTAACACCTGATTGCAATTCATCTCCATTTGCACGTGTAAAGATCTTAACATCACGAACGACACCATCGGCACCGTGTGGTACACGAAGAGAAGTATCACGTACTTCACGAGATTTATCTCCGAAGATAGCGTGCAAGAGACGTTCTTCAGCTGAAAGATCCTTCTCACCCTTAGGTGTTACTTTACCTACAAGGATATCGCCTTCTTTAACCTCAGCACCGATACGGATAATACCCATTTCGTCAAGGTCTTTAAGGGCATCTTCACCAACGTTTGGAATTTCACGAGTAATTTCTTCAGGCCCAAGCTTTGTATCGCGTGTTTCTGATTCGTATTCTTCAAGGTGGACAGATGTGTAGACATCGTCTTTAACCAAGCGTTCGCTCATGATAACAGCATCCTCGAAGTTGTAACCTTCCCAAGTCATGTAGGCAACGATTGGGTTTTGTCCAAGCGCCATTTCTCCATTTTCCATAGAAGGCCCGTCAGCGATGAAATCGCCTTTTTCAACGACATCACCAACTTTTACGAGAGTGCGTTGGTTGTAAGCAGTACCTGAGTTTGAACGACGGAATTTTTGGATGTGGTAAACATCCAATGAACCATCTTCACGACGAACTTCTACCTTGTCAGCATCTGCGTAAGTAACTTTACCATCATACTGAGCAATCACAGCCGCTCCAGAGTCATGAGCTGCTTGGTATTCCATACCAGTACCAACGTAAGGTGCTTGAGGATTGATCAATGGTACAGCCTGACGTTGCATGTTGGCTCCCATGAGGGCACGGTTGGAGTCATCGTTTTCCAAGAAAGGAATACATGCTGTCGCAACGGCAACTACCTGTTTTGGTGATACGTCCATGTAGTCAACAACATTCGCTGGATACTCTTGGTTAACCCCTTGGTGACGTCCCATGACAACTTTCTCAGCAAATGTTCCATCTTCATTAAGACGAGAGTTAGCCTGCGCTACAGTATATTCATCTTCTTCATCGGCTGTCAACCAAACGATTTCGTTCGTAACAACGCCTGTTTCACGGTCAACCTTACGGTATGGTGTTTGAACAAAACCATACTTGTTCAAGTGCCCGTAAGATGACAAGTTATTGATCAAACCGATGTTAGGTCCTTCAGGTGTCTCGATTGGACACATACGTCCATAGTGAGTGTAGTGCACGTCACGGACTTCATATCCAGCGCGGTCACGTGTCAAACCACCAGGTCCTAAGGCTGACAAACGGCGTTTGTGAGACAACTCAGAAAGCGGGTTGTGTTGGTCCATGAACTGTGACAACTGTGATGAACCAAAGAATTCTTTCACCGCAGCTGTTACAGGACGGATATTAATAATTTGTTGTGGTGTCAAGACTTCGTTGTCCTGAACAGACATACGTTCACGGACATTACGTTCCATACGAGAAAGTCCAAGGCGTACTTGGTTGGCAAGCAATTCACCAACCGCACGGATACGACGGTTTCCAAGGTGGTCAATATCATCAACACGGCCAAGTCCTTCCGCCAAGTTGAGGAAGTAGCTCATCTCAGCAAGGATATCTGCAGGAGTGACGATACGAACCTTGTCATCTGGATTAGCATTACCAATAATAGTTACAACACGGTCTGGGTCAGTTGGTGCAACAACCTTGAATTTTTGAAGAACAACTGGCTCAGTCACAACGGCTGCATCATTTGGAATGTAAACAATCTTGTTCAAGTCGCCATCCAAATAGCTTTCAATACTTTCAATCACGCTACGAGTCATGATTGTTCCAGCTTCTACCAAGATTTCTCCTGTTTCAGGGTCTACCAATGGCTCTGCAATGGTTTGGTTGAGCAAGCGTGTTTTAACATTGAGTTTTTTATTGATCTTGTAACGACCAACTGCTGCCAAATCATAGCGACGTGGGTCAAAGAAACGAGCTACAAGCAAGCTACGTGAGCTTTCAGCAGTCTTAGGCTCACCTGGACGAAGGCGTTCGTAAATTTCTTTCAAGGCTTCGTCTGTACGAGAATCCATTGGGTTCTTGTGGATATCTTTTTCAACAGTGTTGCGAACCAATTCGCTATCACCAAAGATATCAAAGATTTCATCATCACCTGAGAAACCAAGCGCACGAACCAAGGTCGTAAATGGAATCTTACGAGTACGGTCGATACGAGTGTAGGCGATATCTTTTGAGTCGCTTTCAAGTTCCAACCAAGCTCCACGGTTAGGGATAACAGTTGAACCGTAGCCCACTTTACCGTTTTTGTCTACTTTATCATTAAAGTAAACACCTGGTGAGCGGACCAACTGAGATACGATGATACGTTCACCACCATTGATGATGAAAGTACCCATTTCTGTCATGATTGGGAAATCACCAAAGAAAACTTCTTGGGTTTTGATTTCGCCTGTTTCTTTATTGATCAAGCGGAAGGTTACAAAAATTGGTGCTGAGTAGCTAGCATCATGGATACGAGCTTCTTCTAGCGTATATTTTGGTTCCTTGATTTCATATCCAACAAATTCCAACTCCATTGTGTCTGTGAAGTTTGAAATTGGCAATACATCTTCAAACACTTCCTTAAGACCGTGGTCTAGGAAAGCTTTGAATGAGTCAGTTTGAATTTCAATCAAATTTGGTAAGTCAAGAACTTCTTTGATTCTTGAAAAACTACGACGGGTACGATGTTTCCCGTATTGAACGTCATGTCCTGCCAAGATGATTCTCCTTTGTAAATAAGTTCCAAGCCTTGTCAATCAGGCTTTTCTAATCGTCATATGGTTTTAAAAACCCTTATCACCGTGTCCTCTTGATAAATTTTCAGAATCTTTAAGTCTCTGTTACAAACACACAAAATCCTGAAAAAAAGCACAAAAAGAGCAGCTAAATCTGACTTTTTCAGAAGATTTAACTGCTGTGAGCCTTGTCTGGACAATATTTCAGACAAAACCTACGACAAATGATTACTAATATTATACCCTATTTAGCTAAATTTTTCAAGGGGATTAACGATTTTTTGATAAAATCTTTTCCTATAAAAAATTAAATTCAATGATTACTTTGCAAACTTCATTTTCAGTTTAATTGTTCAAGAAAAATATAGTAAATTACGATTTCCCTATTTTATCTTAGGCTGTTTTTCTTGACTTTACTTGGTTTTTCTTTTAATATATATGTATAAATATATAAGGAGGTTTGTGATGAATATTTTGCTTTCTGAAACAGAACAAAATCTGCTAGTGTTACTGGAAGAATTAACCAAACACCATGATTGGATAGAGCTCCCAGTCTTGGCTGAAAAGCTAAATTTTTCAACAGAAGAATTGCAAGAACACCTTTTAAAGCTTGAACAGTTATTTCCAAACCTCCTGCTTCAATCAACAAAAGAAGGTATTCAGTTGCAGTTTGAAGTCCGAAACTCCTTAGACCCTAGGATTGCTATCTTTGAACAATCTAAAACCTACTCTTTTTTGAACCGTCTCTTTTTCAAAGAGGGACAATCACTTGACCAAATAGGTCAGGAACTTATGATTGGCTGCGAACAAGTTCAGGAAATCATCCAGCATCTAAATACTAAACTCCCGCAACATTATGGCATCAGCATACAACTTTCCCCTTTAGTCATTGAGGGAACAGAAGAGAACATTCGCGCCTTTTATCTAGACTATTTTAGCCAAAGTTACAGTTTTCTTGATTGGCCCTTTCCGTCTATCTCTGAAGAATCACTCACTCACTTGATTCAGCTATTTTTGAACGCCCAACAAGTTTCACTTACCCTCAGCAGTCTACGGCAAATCAAATATACCCTAGCTATCAATCTAGAGCGGTTTAATATGAGTCATTTGATTGAAAATCCTACTCCCCTTTTAACCAGTCACTACAGCTCTCTCATGCAAATTCCGCAGTTTGAACAAGATATCAAAAAGCTGGCTAAAAATCTCCATTTTGAACCTACAAAGAAAACACTGGAACAGCTCTTTTCAAACCCAATCAAATCTTTTCAAAGCACAAACAATCCTAACAATGGAGCACTGGGCGATATTCATCATATCCAAAAATCCTATCATTTATTGAGTCAAATCTTAGAAGAATTATCTAAAGAATTTCACCTACAGATTGAAAATCGCGAGGAATTGATTTGGCTCCTCCACTACACTGCCCAATCTGATTTCTTCCCTTTACTCAGTAACCAGTCTCTCGACAGACAGAAATCCCAAATTTTAAGCAGTTATCAAGTAGAATTTCCAAAACTATTTGAAGTAAGTCAACACAAATTCCAATCTTACCTGACTGAAATGGGGCTAGAAAATCACCCAAGTAAGCTACAAGAACTTGTCTACACCTTTTCTATCCAAGGACAGCGAATTTTAGTCCAATTACTTCAAAAGCTTCCCAAAATTCGTGTTTTGGTCATTAGTCATCTAGATAGTGAGCATGCACAAAATCTAATTGACATCCTTTCCCACTACGGTAACAATCTCTATCTATTTGACCCTTGGGAAAAGTCCAGTATCTCTTCCTCAATCTTCAATCAAATTCCACACGATATTGTTATCACCACCTTCCCTGTTTCCAATTGTCCGAAACCCATTATTTGTAGTCGGAATCTTTCTACTGCAGAACTATTTCACCACCTCCATCTTTTGGGTTCACAAATTCATAAAGAAAGACTAGCTTAGTCGTAACAGAAAACCTGTTGCGATTTTTCTTTTGTTTTAATTTCGAGAAAACGCTTGCATATTGTTTTACTACATGCTATACTGATATAGAAATTTATTGATTGGAGAATCATTATGAGAAAAACACCATCTCACACTGAGAAAAAAATGGTCTACAGCATCCGTTCCCTCAAAAATGGAACTGGTTCTGTCCTTATCGGAGCAAGTCTTGTCCTACTTGCCATGGCTACCCCAACTATCTCAGCCAACGAAAGTACACCAACCACTAACGCAAGTAATAGTGAAACTACTACTGCCCTTGCCCAACCTCTTACTGATGCAACAAACATCGCTGGCAAGAACGAAAGCGATTTTTCTTCACCTAACAATGCAAACGCTTCCCTAGAGAAAAAAGAAGAAAAACCTGCAACAGAGCCAACAACTCCTGTTGCAAGCCCAGCCGATTCAGCACCACAAACTGGACAAGATCGTTCAAGTGAATCAACTACTTCTACGAGTCCAGTAACAACTGAAACTAAGGCAGAAGAGCCAATCGAAGACAACTACTTCCGTATCCATGTCAAAAAACTTCCTGAAGAAAACAAGGATGCTCAAGGACTATGGACTTGGGACGATGTTGAAAAACCTTCTGAAAACTGGCCTAACGGAGCCTTGTCCTTTAAGGATGCTAAAAAAGACGATTACGGCTACTACCTAGATGTTAAATTAAAGGGAGAACAAGCCAAGAAGATTAGCTTCCTCATCAATAATACAGCTGGAAAAAATCTGACCGGCGATAAATCGGTAGAAAAACTGGCGCCAAAGATGAATGAGGCTTGGTTGGACCAAGATCACAAGGTTTTCTCTTACGAGCCACAACCTGCAGGAACTATTCGTGTCAACTACTACCGCACTGACGGCAACTATGACAAGAAATCTCTTTGGTACTGGGGAGATGTAAAAAATCCAAGTAGCGCTCAATGGCCTGACGGAACAGACTTTACAGCTACAGGCAAATATGGTCGCTATATCGACATTCCTCTTAAGGATGCCGCCAAAGAATTCGGCTTTTTATTACTAGATGAGAGCAAAAAAGGAGACGATGTGAAAATCCGTAAAGAAGATTATAAGTTCACAGATTTAAAAAATCATAGCCAAATTTTCCTAAAAGACGATGATGAAACCATCTACACCAACCCCTATTATGTGCACGATATCCGCATGACAGGAGCTCAACACGTAGGAACTTCTAGCATTGAAAGTAGTTTTTCAACACTAGTCGGTGCCAAAAAAGAAGATATCCTGAAACACTCCAACATCACTAATCACCTAGGAAACAAAGTAACTATCACTGATGTTGCAATCGATGAGGCTGGTAAGAAAGTGACCTACAGTGGAGATTTCTCTGACACAAAACATCCTTATACCGTTAGCTACAACTCTGACAAATTCACTACCAAAACAAGCTGGCGTCTTAAAGATGAGACTTACAGCTATGATGGTAAACTTGGAGCTGAGCTCAAAGAAGAAGGAAAACAGGTTGATTTAACTCTCTGGTCACCAAGTGCTGATAAAGTTTCTGTTGTTGTCTACGACAAGAATGACCCTGAAAAAGTAGTTGGAACTGTCGCTCTTGAAAAAGGGGAAAGAGGAACTTGGAAACAAACTCTAGATAGCACAAACAAACTAGGCATCACAGATTTCACTGGATACTATTATCAATACCAAATCGAGCGTCAGGGTAAAACTGTTCTTGCACTCGATCCTTACGCTAAATCCCTCGCTGCTTGGAATAGTGACGATGCTAAGACTGACGATGCCCATAAAGTGGCTAAAGCTGCCTTTGTAAATCCAGCTAAACTAGGACCTCAGGACTTGACTTATGGTAAGATTCGCAACTTCAAATCGCGCGAAGATGCTGTCATCTATGAAGCCCATGTTCGTGACTTCACTTCAGATCCTGCCATCGCAAAAGACTTGACCAAGCCATTTGGTACCTTTGAAGCTTTCATTGAAAAACTAGACTACCTCAAAGACTTGGGTGTAACCCACATCCAACTCCTTCCAGTCTTGTCTTACTACTTTGTCAACGAATTGAAAAACCATGAACGCTTGTCTGACTATGCTTCAAGCAACAGCAACTACAACTGGGGATATGACCCTCAAAACTACTTCTCCTTGACTGGTATGTACTCAAGCGATCCTAAAAATCCAGAAAAACGAATCGCAGAATTTAAAAACCTCATCAACGAGATCCACAAACGTGGCATGGGAGCTATCCTGGACGTAGTGTATAACCATACAGCCAAAGTCGATATCTTTGAAGACCTAGAACCAAACTACTACCACTTTATGGATGCCGATGGAACACCTCGAACTAGCTTTGGTGGTGGACGTTTGGGGACAACTCACCATATGACCAAACGCCTCCTAGTTGATTCTATCAAGTATCTAGTTGATACCTACAAAGTGGATGGCTTCCGTTTCGATATGATGGGAGACCATGATGCAGCTTCTATCGAAGAAGCTTACAAGGCCGCACGCGCCCTCAATCCAAACCTCATCATGCTGGGTGAAGGTTGGAGAACCTATGCTGGTGATGAGAACATGCCTACTAAAGCTGCTGATCAAGATTGGATGAAACATACCGATACTGTCGCTGTCTTCTCAGATGACATCCGTAACAACCTCAAGTCTGGTTATCCAAACGAAGGTCAACCTGCCTTTATCACAGGTGGCAAGCGTGATATCAACACTATCTTCAAAAATCTCATTGCTCAACCAACCAACTTTGAAGCAGACAGTCCTGGAGATGTGATTCAATACATCGCAGCCCATGATAACTTGACCCTCTTTGACATCATTGCCCAGTCTATCAAAAAAGACCCAAGCAAGGCTGAAAACTATGCTGAAATCCACCGTCGTTTGCGACTTGGAAACCTCATGGTCTTGACAGCTCAAGGAACTCCATTTATCCACTCTGGTCAGGAATACGGACGTACCAAACAATTCCGTGACCCAGCCTACAAGACTCCAGTCGCAGAGGATAAGGTTCCAAACAAATCTCACTTGTTGCGTGATAAAGACGGCAATCCATTTGACTATCCTTACTTCATCCATGACTCTTACGACTCTAGCGATGCCATTAACAAGTTTGACTGGACTAAGGCTACAGATGGCAAAGCTTACCCTGAAAATGTCAAGAGCCGTAACTATATGAAAGGGTTGATTGCCCTTCGTCAATCTACAGATGCCTTCCGACTTAAGAGCCTCCAAGATATCAAAGACCGTGTCCACCTCATCACTGTACCAGGTCAAAATGGTGTGGAAAAAGAAGATGTGGTGATTGGCTACCAAATCACTGCTCCAAACGGAGATATCTACGCAGTCTTTGTCAATGCGGACGAAAAAGCTCGTGAATTTAATTTGGGAACTGCCTTTGCCCACCTCAGAAATGCTGAAGTTTTAGCAGATGAAAACCAAGCAGGGCCAGTCGGAATTGCCAACCCTCAAGGACTTGAATGGACTGAAAAAGGCTTGAAATTGAATGCCCTTACAGCTACTGTTCTTCGAGTCTCTCAAGGCGGTGCCATCGTTGCCCCAGCTGTGGAAGAAAAACCAGAATTTGACCTTTCTAGCTTAAAACAAGAACACGGTCAAAATAATGTCCAGGACAATATTCCAAACCGAGTAGTCAAACCGGAACAGCAAACTCCAGCTCCACAAACTAAACCTGATTCTGCAAAATCAGATACAAAAGTAGCTGATACAGAAAATAAACCTAGCCAAGCTACAACCGATTCACAAACTTCACAACCAGCCCAAGAAGCACGAGTATCATCTGTAAGTGAAGCTGTTCAAAACGAATCAGTAGAAAACCCTAGCAAGGAAAATATACCTGCAACCCCAGCTAAACAAGCTGAACTTCCAAATACAGGAACCAAAAACGATAACAAACTCCTGTTTGCAGGAATCAGCCTCCTTGCACTCCTAGGTCTCGGTTTCTTGCTAAAAAACAAAAAAGAGAACTAAACTAGCCCTCCTATAGAACAATCCCCCAAGCATTATAGCTCGGGGGATTAATTTTTGTACAATATTTGTTGTCCTAATAAACTTGATTAGGATTTTTTATTAAGCCTCTTTCATGGCAAAGTAAGCCCGTACTTTTGGAGCCACTTGCGTGCCGAAGAGTTCAACAGCTTTCAGAACTTGATCATGAGGCATGGAGCCAAGCGGTAGATGGAGCATAAAGCGGTCCAAACCTAAGTCTTCAATCATGCGAATCATTTTTTCGGCCACCTGATCTGGATTGCCCACAAACATGGCGCCATTTGGCCCTACCTGTTCCAAATATTGCTCATAACGTAATTCCTGCCAGTGCGGACGATCTTTAGAAATAGCATCCACCACTTGCTTGGTCGGATGGAAATAGTCTTTCACCGCCTGCTCGCCATCCTCAGCAATCCAACCCCAAGAATGAGCTCCAACCTTTAGTTCCTGACTGGCATAACCCGCTTCGCTCCCAATCTCACGATAAGCCTGAATCAACTTTTTAAAATAACGAGGGTTACCACCAATAATGGCATAGACAATCGGTAGACCTGCCTGAGCAATCTTCACTGTTGATTCGACATGACCACCTGTCGCTATCCACAAGGGTAATTTGTCCTGAACTGGACGAGGATAAACTTCTTTTCCAGAGATTGTTTGGGTCAATCGACCTTGCCAGTCTAACTTGGTCTTTTCATTGACTAACTGAAGCAAGTCTAATTTCTCATCAAAAAGGGCTTCGTAGTCTTTCAAATCATATCCAAACAAGGGAAAAGATTCCGTGAAAGATCCCCTTCCAGCCATAATCTCCGCACGTCCATTTGACAAAGCATCGATAGTGGCATACTGTTGGAACAAGCGAATCGGATCCATACTTGAGAGAATGCTGACTGCACTGGTCAAACGGATTTTCTTGGTATTGACTGCACCTGCTGCTAGGACAATCTCTGGGGCTGATACCGCAAAATCCGCTCGATGGTGCTCACCAATCCCATACACATCCAAACCAACCTTGTCAGCCAGCTCAATCTCTGCCACCAACTGGCGAATACGTTCGGCATGACTGTAAGTTTGCCCAGTCCCTTCAAGCTCCGTTGTTTCCCCAAATGTTGAAATTCCCAATTCTACCACAGTGATTCTCCTTGTCTACCTCTGTCCTTCAATTTGAAAAATTATTCTAATACTCAATGAAAATCAAAGAGCAAACCAGGAAGCTAGCCACAGGCTACTCAAAACAGTGTTTTGAGGTTGCAGATGGAAGCTGACGTGGTTTGAAGAGATTTTCGAAGAGTATAACACGAATCTTGAGTACAAGCAACCGATTTGCTCACAAGAAAAAGCCTAGATAACTAGACTTTTTTAGCTTATTCTACCGTTACTGATTTAGCAAGGTTACGTGGTTTATCCACATCAAGGCCACGGTGAAGGGTTGCAAAGTAAGCGACCAATTGTGTTGGTACGACCATTGAGATTGGTGAGAGGTAAGGGTGGACGGTCGTAAGAACGATGTCATCTGTCTCTTTAGCAACATTCTCTTCTGCTATAGTGAGAACCTTGGCACCACGGGCTGCCACTTCTTGGATATTTCCACGAGTGTGGTTGGCAAGAACTGGATCTGACAAGAGGGCCAAGACAGGCGTTCCTTCTTCAATCAAGGCAATAGTTCCGTGCTTGAGTTCTCCTGCCGCAAAGCCTTCACACTGGATGTAAGAAATCTCTTTAAGTTTGAGACTTGCTTCCATGGCTACATAGTAATCTTGACCACGCCCAATATAAAAGGCGTTGCGAGTTGTTTCAAGAAGCTCACGAACCTTGG
Source organism: Streptococcus sp. Marseille-Q7156 (assembly GCF_965119495.1). The sequence continues at coordinate 1,642,823 of NZ_CBCPLU010000001.1, forward strand.
CTTCGATGCTTTCTTTCTCTGAAAGAGTTGATTCGATAGACTGCGCTACAATTGACAATTCATGAACCAGGTCAAAGGCTTGCGCTTTAGCATTACCATTTGCTTCTCCGACTGCTTTTGCTAGGAAGGCAAGGGCTGCAATTTGCGCTGTATAAGCTTTAGTTGATGCCACGGCAATTTCAGGACCTGCATGAAGGAGCATGGTATGGTTAGCTTCACGTGAAAGGGTTGAACCTGGGACATTTGTCACTGTCAAGCTTGGGATTCCCAATTCATTAGCCTTAACCAAAACCTGACGGCTATCCGCTGTTTCACCAGACTGGCTAATAAAGATGAAAAGTGGTTTCTTGCTGAGAAGTGGCATACCGTAGCCCCACTCAGATGAGATTCCGAGTTCAACTGGTGTATCCGTCAATTCTTCCAACATCTTCTTAGAAGCAAATCCTGCGTGGTAAGATGTTCCAGCTGCAAGGATGTAGATACGGTCTGCGTCTTGAACAGCCTGGATGATAGCTGGATCTACTACTACTTGACCAGCCTCATCTGTGTAAGCTTGGATGAGTTTACGCATAACAGTTGGTTGCTCGTCAATTTCCTTGAGCATGTAGTAAGGATAAGTTCCCTTACCGATATCTGACAAATCAAGCTCAGCAGTATAGCTAGCACGCTCACGACTATTACCATCATAGTCTTGAACTTCCACGCTATCAGCCTTGACGATTACCAACTCTTGGTCATGAATTTCCATGTATTGGTTGGTCTCACGAATCATAGCCATAGCATCTGAGCAGACCATGTTGTAGCCTTCCCCAAGACCAATCAAAAGTGGTGATTTGTTCTTAGCTACGTAGATGACTTCAGGGTCTTGTGAGTCAACCAAGGCAAAGGCATAAGAACCACGGATGATGTGAAGGGCTTTTTTGAAGGCTTCAAGAACTGACAAGCCATCTTCTTCCGCAAATTTTCCAATCAAGTGAACGGCGATTTCCGTATCTGTTTGCCCTTTGAAGTGGTGACCCGCAAGGTATTCTTCCTTGATTTCAAGATAGTTCTCAATGACCCCATTGTGAACCAAGACAAAACGTTCTGTCTCAGAGCGGTGTGGGTGAGCATTGTCTTCCGTTGGTTTCCCGTGAGTCGCCCAACGAGTATGTCCGATACCAGTCGTTCCCTCAACACCAGCTGTCTTGGCAGACAATTCTGCGATACGACCGACAGCCTTGACTAGGTGATTTTCAGCACCACCTAGGACAAAAATTCCCGCAGAATCATAGCCACGGTATTCGAGCTTTTCAAGCCCTTGAATCAAAATATCAGTTGCATTTGTGTTTCCAACAACACCAACAATTCCACACATAGTATCTACGACACAGACCAGCTGTGCTTTCTCCTTAAAATTGGTATAGTCTAATTCCTCTTTTATAGAATCAGCAAAAACAGTATATACTTGTTTCTTTAACTTGTCAAGAGTAAAAATTGGTATAGTTCAAATTACTCTCCTGTAAGCAAAAGACTCTGACCAATTAGGATAATCAGTCAGAGTCCTTTTTAAAATCCATTATTGTCGCTTAATTCCTTGAACCAGTGCCCTGATTTTTTCAGACGACGTTCTTGTGTTTCCAAGTCTAATTCGATCAAGCCATAGCGATTTTTATAGCTATTGAGCCATGACCAGCAATCGATAAAGGTCCAGATTAAGTATCCTTTACAGTTGGCTCCATCTTCAATAGCACGGTGAAGTTCACGAAGATGACCTTTTACAAAGTCAATACGGTAATCATCTTGAATCATTCCATCTTGACGGAATTTTTCTTCCCCTTCAACACCCATACCATTCTCTGTCAACATCCACTCGATATTACCATAATTTTCCTTGATATTTTGGGCAATGTCATAAATCCCTTGCTCATAAATCTCCCAACCACGATGAGGATTGATTTTACGTCCAGGCATCACATAAGGTTCGTAAAAATGTTCTGGCAAGAGTGGACTCTCTGGATGCTTCGCAAATCGAGGCGCCATAACACGCAAAGGTTGATAGTAGTTGACACCAAGGAAGTCCACCGTATTGTCACGAATGAGTTCCAACTCCTCCTCCGTAGTATCAGGCAAGAGACCGTGTTCATGCAAGATTTCTACCAACTCCTGTGGATAAGTCCCCAAAACAGATGGGTCTAAAAAAGATTGAGCTTGAAAAAGATCCGCAATCCGAGCTGCCTTGACATCCGCAGGATGCTGGCTACGTGGATAAGCCGGTGTCAAGTTTAAGACAATCCCAATCTTAGAATCAGGCAAGAGTTCATGACAGGCCTTGACCGCCTGACTGCTAGCTAATTGTGTATGATAGGCTACTTTAACTGCTGCCTCTGCATCCACCTTATGTGGATAATGTGCATCGTAAAAATAGCCAAACTCTACAGGAACGATGGGCTCGTTAAAGGTAATCCATTGATCCACTAAATCTCCATAAGTCTCAAAACAAAAACGAGCATAGTCTTCATAGGCTGAGACAGTCGCCTTATTTTCCCAACCATCACCATCTTCTTGAAGGGCAAAAGGCAAATCAAAATGATAAAGATTGACTAAAAGACGAATACCTTTAGCCTTAATAGCCTCAAAGACCTTACGATAAAAATCCACACCTTGAGGGTTGACTTTCCCACAGCCTTGTGGAAAAATCCGTGACCACTGGATAGAAGTCCGAAAGGCTGTGTGACCAGTTTCTAACAGTAGCTCAATATCCTTCTCCCAGTTTTCATAAAAGGTTGATGTTTTATCTGGACCAATCCCATTATAGTAACGATTTGGCTCCACTTGGTACCAATAATCCCAGAGATTATCTCCCTTACCGTCACCAGCTACACGCCCTTCTGTTTGTGGTCCAGAAGTAGAGGATCCCCAGACAAAATCCTTTGGAAATCTTAGCATACATTTACCTCTTTATCTAGTCATTTTTCCCATTATACAGAAAAAACAAGGTAAAAACTAGTTACATTTTTTCCTTGTTTTTCTTCTGATTATAGTTTCTATTTCTTGCTGAGAATTTCAAGCGTTTCAAGCAAGTTATCTGCATGAACTTCGATAGTGTCACCAGTCGCTTTAATCTTGACTTCTACGATACCATCAGCTGCTTTCTTCCCAACAGTGATACGGATTGGCAATCCAATCAAGTCGCTGTCGCTAAATTTAACTCCGACACGTTCGTTACGATCATCTGTCAAGACTTCGTAACCAGCTCCCATCAAGCTTGCTTCAAGCTTTTCTGTCAAGGCTTGCGCTTCTTCGTCCTTGACATTGACAGTGATCAAGTGCACATCAAATGGTGCCAATTCTTTAGGGAAATTGATTCCCCAAGCATAACGGTATTCACCTTTTGGCGTTTTGTTAACAAAGAGGCGAGCGTGTTGCTCCATCACTGCTGAAAGGAGACGACTGACACCGATACCGTAACATCCCATGATAATTGGCACAGCACGGCCATTTTCATCCAAAACATCTGCTCCCATGCTTGCTGAATAGCGAGTGCCGAGTTTAAAGATGTGACCAATTTCGATACCACGCGCAAAGTTAAGGACACCTTGTCCGTCTGGAGAAATTTCACCCTCACGAACTTCACGGATATCCACATATTCTGCAGTAAAATCACGACCTGGATTCACACCAGTCAAGTGGTAGCCATCTTCGTTAGCACCCACAACTGCATTGCGAACATCTTGCACCTTACGGTCGGCAATAATTTTAATATTCTCTGGCAAACCAACTGGTCCAAGTGAACCAAATCCTGCTTGAACAAGATTCGCCACTTCTTCTTCACTAGCAACGTCAAAGAAATCTGCTCCCAAGTGGTTTTTCAACTTGACTTCGTTGAGTTGGTCATTTCCAACTAGAAGGGCTGCAACAAGCTCACCATCTGCCATGTAGAAGAGGGTTTTAATCGTTTGTTCTTCTGGAACATTGAGGAAGGCTGCAACTTCATCAATTAATTTAACATCTGGAGTTGCAACACGAGTCACTTCTTCTTCAGCGACAACACGGTTGCTTGGTTTGTACTCGTTTGTTGCCATTTCCAAGTTGGCCGCATAGCTAGATTCACTTGAGTAAGCAATGGTATCTTCACCAGAAACCATCCATTTGAGCAATTCTGCCTTGATTTCTTCTTGCACTTCTGCAGGAATCTCATCAAATGAGGCAACTGACTTGTCCAAGACAACCCAGCGGTCAAGGTCTGTACGGGCAGGTGTAATGGCCATAAATTCTTGGCTGTCCTTACCACCCATGGCTCCACCGTCACCAATGATAGCCTTGAAGTCTAAACCACTACGAGTAAAAATACGCTCATAAGCAGCCTTATACTCATCATAAACACTGTCCAAGCTATCATAGTTAGCGTGGAAACTGTAAGCATCCTTCATGATAAACTCACGTGTACGGAGAAGTCCATTACGTGGGCGTTTTTCATCACGATACTTAGGCTGGATTTGATAAAGGTTGAGTGGCAATTGCTTGTAAGACTTAACAGAATCACGGACAATAGCTGTAAAGGTTTCTTCGTGAGTTGGGCCTAGGATGAAGTCTGATTTTTCACGGTTTTTTAGTTTGTAAAGGTCTTCACCATAAGTTTCGTAACGACCTGATTCGCGCCACAATTCTGCACTGAGAAGGGCAGGAGCCAACATCTCAACGGCACCAATCTTATCAAATTCTTGGCGCATGATATTTTTAGCTTTTTCAATCACACGATTAGCAAGTGGTAGATAAGAATAAACACCTGCTGAGACTTGACGAACATAACCAGCTCGCAACATAAGAGCATGGCTGATAACTTGAGCATCGCTTGGCATTTCGCGAAGCGTTGGGATAGGCATTTTACTTTGTTTCATAATATTCCTCGATTATCTAAAAAAGAGTCGCATAATGTCATTCCAAGTCACAGCAATCATCAAGACAACCATGATGACCACTCCGGTCAAGGTGACATAGGTTTCAATTTCTTGTTTCAATGGTTTGCGGCGGATAGCTTCTAGGATATTGAGCACAATCTTACCACCATCCAGAGCTGGAATCGGAATAAGATTAAAAATCCCGATATTGATGGAAATTATTGCCAAGAAGTACAAGACATTCTCAATTCCATTTTTAGCAGCATCACTACTTGCCTTAAAGATAGCAACAGGGCCTCCTAGCTTGTTCAAATCCGGTTGAAAAATCAGATTTTTCAGCGCTGAGAGAATTCGGAGAGCCGAGTTAGCAGCAGTTGTAAAACCACCTACAAACATAGATAGAAAATCTGACTTAATTCCCGGTTGAACACCTAGAAGGTAACAGCCTTGACTTTCTTCGGGTGTAACAGTGACTTGTTTGTCACTACCCTTTTCAGAAATAGTCACATCCAAAGTCGGTGCCGTCTTATCTTTGGTTTCTGTTTCCACAGCCTGAATCAAGCTTTCCCAGTTGTTAATCTCATGTGAGCCAATCTTGGTAATTTGTGCCGTTTCTGGCACTCCCACCTTAGCCAAGGCCCCTTGGGGCATGACATGAAACTGATTGGTATCAACATCTCTGACACCACCCTGCATGAAGATTAAAATCCAGAAAACAACGACACCTAAGATAAAGTTGTTCATAGGACCTGCAAAGTTAGTAATCAGTTTCCCCCAGATAGTCGCATTTTGATATTGAACATCTAAAGGTGCAATCCGAACCTCAGTTCCATCTGCTTCTACAACCGTTGCATCGTGATCCACTGCAAATGTTTTTTCTTCTTCCAGAACCAAGCCCTTGATAAAGAGCTTGTCTTCAAAGTCAAACTGGGTCACCTGCATAGGGAGGGCTGTTTGATCTATTTTTTTACCTGAAAGATTGATACGTTTAACCTTACCATCATCAGCAAGGGTCAAACTGACAGGAGTTCCTGTCTTGATTTCAGTTGTATCATCACCCCAACCGGCCATGCGGACATAGCCACCCAGAGGCAAGATTCGAATGGTATAAGCCGTTCCATCCTTGCCAATGTGAGCAAAGATCTTAGGTCCCATTCCAATGGCAAATTCACGCACTAGAATCCCTGATTTCTTGGCAAAGTAGAAGTGTCCGAACTCGTGCACCACTACAATAATCCCAAAAACCAGAATAAAGGTTAAAATTCCGAGCATAGTATTTCCTCCGTCTTTTGATTAAAAGAGTCCAAACAAGTGCATGATTGGAAATACAAGCAACATACTATCGAAACGATCCAAAACACCACCATGTCCAGGGATAAATTTCCCAGAATCCTTAACACCAAAGTGACGCTTGATCGAACTTTCTAGTAAATCACCAAATTGTCCAGCAATGCTAAAGAAAATAGCAAAGATTGACATCTTGTAAATTCCATACGGAAGAGCGACTGTACTGTCAACTATCATAAAGATGATGGTTACTAAAATAGCACCTAAAATACCACCCAAGGCACCCTCAAAGGTTTTATTTGGAGAAACTGTCGGAGCTAATTTTCGTTTACCATAGTTCATCCCAACAAGATAAGCACCACTGTCTGTCGCCCAGACGATACACAAGGCCAAAAGCGCCTTATCTAAACCTGCAACGCGAGCATCTAGTAAAGCATTAAATCCAAAGCCCACATAGAAACTCATAGCAAGAGGGAAAACAGCATCCTCAATCGTATAAGACTTGCTAAATACAGTCGTTCCTAACATGATTGAAATCAGAACACTATAAGCAACCACATTCCCATCAACTGGCAAAAAAGTCAGATAATTCTCCAAGGGAATGGTCAAGGCAAAGGTTGCAAAGAGGGTCAAGAGGCCCTCCATCGTCATGGTCTCTAGACCTCTCATCTTCAAAAGTTCATGCATGGCTAGCATGGCTATGATTCCAATTGCTATCTGAAGCAAGAGTCCCCCAATCATTAAAATTGGTAGGAAAATAGCCAGGGCAATCCCTGCAAACAAGGTTCTTTTCTGTAAATCCTGTGTCATATTTCCTCCTAAACTCCTCCAAATCGGCGATGACGACGATTGTAGGTAAGAATGGCTTCCTGCAAGGCTACCTCGTCAAAATCAGGCCACAAGGTGTCCGTAAAATAGAGCTCACTATAGGCTCCCTGCCATGGAAGAAAATTGCTCAAACGCAATTCTCCACTAGTACGGATAATCAAGTCTGGATCTCGTACATCCTTAGGCAAATGCTGAGTAAAGAGATAGTTGCCAATTAATTCCTCTGTGATGTCACCTGGGTTGATTTTGGCATCTAACACATCCTGGGAAATCAACTTAAGAGCCTGTGTAATCTCAGCACGTCCACCATAGTTGAGGGCAAAATTAAGAATCAAACCTGTGTTGTTCTTAGTCAATTTCTCAGCTTTAGTAAGAGCTTCAAAGGTTTGCTTAGGCAGGCGGTCTGTTTCCCCAATCATTTGAATCTTAACATTATTCGCATGCAATTCCGGGACATAATTATCATAAAACTCTACTGGCAAGTTCATGATAAACTTGACTTCCTGATCTGGACGGGTCCAGTTTTCCGTAGAAAAAGCATAAACTGTAATAACCTTGACGCCTAGTTTGTTGGCTGCCTTGGTCACAGTTTGCAATGCTTCCATGCCCGCCTTATGTCCAAAAACTCGCGGTTGCATACGTTTTTTAGCCCAACGGCCATTGCCATCCATGATGATGCCGATATGAGCAGGAACCTGTGTCGGAACCTCTACTTCCACAGCCTTATCTTTCTTAAAAAATCCAAACATGATCTTATTCCTATTCAAAAATCTATCGTTTCATTATACCATATTTCCCTATTTTCTTCTATCACTAAGCTATTTATTCTCAGGCACAAAGCCCATTTTTCAAAAAAATAAGCCGCCTGATTGGGCGACTCAATTTTTATAGGGAGATTATTATGAAAAAGTTTTAGGAGTTTAAGTTAAGGTCTTCTTAACTTATGAACTTAGTATACACTTCCTAGCTTAAAGTTTCCTTAAGTATTTTTAAAAATCAAATTTTTCCATTTCTCCTGCCAATTTTTCTTGGATAATCGTGTTTGATAGAGCTGCATTCGGTCTTGATTCTCTAAAAAATGAGGAGTTGGACGAACTTGAAAATTCACAATATCCTCGAGTCCATAAGGAGTAAAGAATTCCAAAGCAGAGTCTGCATTCAAGCGCAGTCCAACCGCCGTACACCGTTCTGGATACTTACTCATGGCATCACGGGAACTGGTATAGGGAGCAGTATGAGGGCTATGCTGGTGCATATAGACTTGATTTTTCAATTCCCACTGGTACTGAGGAAAATCCTCTCTCAGCTTTTCCTCTAGGGACAAGGTTTCCTCATAAGAAACATCTGGATCAAAGAAAATCACATCTACATCTGTTTCACGGTCAAAAGCTGGTCTGTCTGACAAGAGATTCCAGATGAAATTTCTGACAGAACCCGCTGCCAACCACGAGTCTTTTAAATCAAGGTCTCGGATGATCGTCAGAATGGTCATTATATCCGAATCTTCTCTGAAAGCTTTTAGGATTTCTTGCTCATTTTTCACTGTATTCATACCCTAAATGTTCATATGCCTTAGCCGTTGCAACCCGTCCAGACCGTGTTCGCATGATAAAACCTTTTTGAATCAAGTAAGGCTCATACATGTCTTCCACCGTCTCACGTTCCTCAGCAATATTAACAGAAAGTGTTCCTAGTCCGACAGGACCACCACCATACATCTCAATCATGGTACGAAGAATTTTTTGGTCCACATAGTCCAAACCTTCATGGTCAACATCCAGCATGGTCAAAGCCTTATCGGTAATAAGATCATCGATAACCCCATTACCCATAATCTGGGCAAAATCGCGCACGCGCTTGAGGAGACGATTGGCAATACGAGGGGTTCCACGACTGCGCAAAGCCAACTCAGAAGCTGCCTCATGAGTAATTTCCATCTCAAAAATATCTGCCGTCCGCTCGACAATTTCCGTCAAGTCAGCATGGGCATAATACTCCATATGACCTGTAATCCCAAAACGTGCCCGTAGCGGATTTGAGAGCATACCAGCCCGAGTCGTCGCACCAATCAAGGTAAAAGGTGGCAACTCCAAATGAACGCTGCGACTGCCTTCACCAGCACCAATCATTATATCAATGTAGAAGTCCTCCATGGCACTATAAAGCACCTCTTCCACAGACATGGGCAAGCGATGAATCTCATCAATAAAAAGGACATCCCCAGGCTCTAAGTCATTCAAAATCGCTACTAGATCTCCGGCTTTTTCAATGACTGGACCCGAAGTCTGCTTGAGATTGACACCTAGTTCGTTGGCAATAACAAAAGCCATGGTCGTTTTTCCCAAGCCTGGAGGGCCAAATAAGAGGACATGATCCAGTGCTTCATCCCGCATTTTGGCAGCTTCGATAAAGATTTGAAGCTGGTCCTTGACTTTATCCTGCCCAATATATTCACGTAAATACTGAGGACGGAGCGTGCGTTCCACTAACTCCTCATCCCCCATTATCTCATTATCTAAAATTCTGCTCATGGCTCTATTATATCAAAAATCCAAGCCACAAACAAAAAAGCCACCCGATTGGGTGACTCCTGAGTTTAGCACTTATGTGGTATAATATTATATGGCACTTCTACACCGCCTACGAAAGGAGGTGAGATAGCCCATGATGGAATTAGTACTCAAAACTATCATCGGGGTGTCGTTCTTCGATTAGTCGATAAATGGCTAAACGAGGACAAATAGTGTCAAAAAAGACCCCAAGCTTATTTGGTCGTGAGCTTGGGGTCTTTTCTAGCCTATGATATAGAACTAGTACTCAATTCCTTTTTATTATCCCATAGTTCAAAAATTTTGTCAAAGGTTTATATCCTCGGCTTTTCAAGCTTTAACCGCTGGCTAACAATATGATGACTCACTCCTTGACAACCAAGAACATTATTACAGTAGTTCTAGTCCTTCAATTAACAGTCACTTAAATTCAAAGTGAGGTTGAACTTGCTGAAGCGACAACAGACCTATTTCTTACTCATATTCGCTAAAAAGATCCCCGCCAATTCCCCGACCAAAATCCGAAAAATATCGGAAAATGATTTTTAGAATAGTCCCCAAAAGCCTGAAATAGAGCCAAAAAACTCCACCTGATTGGGTGACTCCCGAGTTTAGCACATATGTGGTATAATATTGTTCGGCACTGCTACACCGCCTACGAAAGGAGGTGAATTAGCCCATGATGGATACAATACTTAAAACTATCATCGGACCAATTGTGGTCGGTGTCGTTCTTCGATTAGTCGATAAATGGCTAAACAAGGACAAATAGTGTCAAAAAGACCCCAAGCTTATTTGGTCGTGAGCTTGGGGTCTTTTCTAGCCTATGATATAGACACAATACTTAATTCCCTTTTATTATCCCATAGTTCACAAAATTTGTCAAAGGTTTATATCCTTTATATCCTCTTGAACCTCTGTACTACAAGACGTTCAAGATTAAGCGAAAGCTATCGGAAAATGATGTTTAGAAAACTCCCGAAAAGCCTGAAATAGAGCCAAAAAACTCCACCTAATTGGATGACTCCCGAGTTTAGCACTTATGTGGTATAATATTCTACGGCACTACTACACCGCCTACGAAAGGAGGTGAGATAGCCCATGATGGAACTAATCCTTAAAACTATCATCGGACCAATTGTGGTCGGTGTTGTTCTTCGCTTAGTCGATAAATGGCTAAACAAAGATAGATAGTGTCAAAAAGACCCCAAGCTTAATGTGGAAGTTAGCTTGGGGTCTTCTCTAGTCCATGATATAGAACTAATCCTTAATTCCTCTCCATTATCCCACAGTTCACACATTTTGTCAAAGGTTTACATTCTCAGCTTCGCAAGCTTTAACCGCTTTATAACAAGACTTTCAAGTTTAAGAGAAAATTAGGGATTCTATCAATTTCATAGAAATTTTGATTTAGTAAACGAAGAGACAATCTTATATGTCACTTCTCATTTAATACGCCACTACTAGACAAGCAAAATCATTATTACAGTAGTTCCAGTCCTTCAATTAACAGTCACTTACATTCAAAGTGAGGTTGAAGTAGCCGAAGTAACAGCAAACCTATTTCTTAGTCATATTCGCTAAAAAATCCCCGCCAAAATCTCAAAAAGTCCCCGCCAATTCCCCGACCAAAATCCGAAAAATATCGAAAAATGATTTTTAGAATAGTCCCAAAAAGCCTGAAATAGAGCCAAAAAACTCCACCTGATTGGGTGGAGTTAAGGGAGATTATTATGAAAAAGAAAAGTTTAGGATTTTATTAAATAAAGTTAGGAGGTCTTTATTTAATAACTATATGATACAAGACAAAGCTTAAAACTAGCTTAACTTTTTTCAAATTCTACCATTTTTCAAAAAATTTCTATTACCATCACCTCACCCCACAAAAAAGCCACCTGATTGGGTGGCTTCATTAGGAGATTATGATGAAAAAAGTTTTAGGATTTCATTAAATAAAGTTAGGAGGTCTTTATTTAATAACTATATAATACTAGACCATCCTTAAACTTTGCTTAAGAAAAACAAGTTTTATTATTTTTCTCGATTCATCCAAGTCATTCCTATACAATTATAGGTGGATAAGATTTCAAAGCCCATAGAACGATAAAATCCCAAGTTTTTTTCTGTCTCTTCTGTCACCAGCTGGACTTGATAGGCATCTTTGTAATACTCTAAAGCCTCTTTCATCAAGGCACTACCAATCCCTTGACGCTGATAGCTAGGCAAAACAATCAAATCCTGTACAAAAACTGATGAAAAACCATCTCCAACCAAACGAATCAAGCCCACTACAGCATCACCATCAAGTGCCAGATAAATTACTAATGAATGAGATAAGGCCTGCTCCAGCATCTCTGGTTGATGGGTATAATTTGTCCAACCGACAGCCTGATAGAGATGCAAAACATCCTCTAGCTTGACAATTTCTTGCTTTTTAATAGTAATCATGTCATCACCTCTTAGAGTTCCCTCAAGCTCTTGTGCTGTCGTCCATTTTTATCAAAATTTTCAGGATCCAACCATGTTTCCAATCGAGCTTTGACTTTTGGCCAGTCCTTATCAATAATAGACAACCAAGCCGTATCTCTCGTACGTCCCTTATAAACCACTGCCTGACGGAAGGTTCCTTCATAAATAAAGCCCAAACGTTCCGCTGCTCGTCTTGATGGCAGGTTAAGAGCATCGCATTTCCACTCATAGCGGCGATAGTTAAGCTCTTCAAAGACATAGCAAGCCAGTAGATACTGGGCCTCTGTCCCTATCCGTGTCCCCCTGAGTTCTGGAGAAAAAGTGACTGCGCCCACTTCTATCACTCGGTTATTCTGGTCAATGCGCATGAGAGAAAAAGTTCCCAAAGCCTTACCAGTTTCCTTGTCTATGATTGCATAGTAAAAACGGTCCTTACGAGCCAACATCTGATTTAAAATGCTAACCAACTCTTCCATATCTGCTACTGGCTCCTGAAAAAGATAGGTCCACATCTCCCGAGGAGTATCCGGGCCATAAACAGCTAGCAAATCCTCCGCATGCTTTTCCACTGAAAGAGCCTCTATCCTAGCATAACACCCTTCTAAGAAATCAATAGAAGGCAGTGCACCGGGTGTATAACCTTCCATTGACTCACCAATCATCTGACCATATTCGTTTACTGGCATAGCTTTCTCCTTATTCACTTATTGAATATAGTATAACATATCTCAATGAAAATTTTAGGAAACACTTGGTTTTCTATTCAATAATGCAAACTCCTCTTATAAAAATCATCCATCCACTTTATGGAGGAATAATCAAATATGGGAACGAGTGAGTTAATGTCCCTTATGCTTCTCTCTATTTTTTACTGTTTGTATTCAAATTTCTCTTGTTTTAGTGTTTGCTTTTGTAGACTGGACTACCAACCAGAACTGTGTTTTTATCTTAGTTAGGACTATTATAGTACGGTTCAGCACTATCTACAAATTCTTCAGATGTGTATCAAAAAAATTTATCGTAACAAGCCAAGAGTCTACACTTTCTTTCATTAATAAGCGCCAATCTTTTCGATAACGATGATTCGGTTGATAAGCAACCGTCAACATATGCCCTGTTTCATGGTATTTTTTAAACAAAATGGATTCCCCTTTATAATGTGAAATGATATCATCTATCGCGGATGATGCATTCCATATTTCATCAACATCGCTTCCTAGTAATAATAAAGGGGAGGAAATTTTACTCACATCAATCTGAGCCCTACTATCTTCAGGAATATGTTTTCCAAAAAACTTATTTAACAAATACTCTCCTAACTGAAATTTTTGATAAGGAAGTTCCTTTTGTAAATATGTCCAAGAAGATGAATTAGAATTGAGTTTTCCCTTTATTCCCTCAAATATTACATTTGAGGGGGAATTGAGTACCAAACATTGAACATCTTCCAAAATACTTTGTCCAGCCAGAACAAGCTCTGCTCCTTTAGAGCGACCATATATTCCTATTTTTGTATTATCAACTTGAGGATGATGATATAGAAAATCTTTCGCCTCCTCCAGACATTCTATTGGAATTCGTTCTAAATTTTGGGGTAATTCCTCTAAACCAAAATAAGCTATCGCAAGACAAATATAACCTCTTGAAGATAAAAGTTGGGCAATATTCTGAGCTTTTTCAATTCTTCCCTCACTACCGCTAACAATAATCACGGCTGGCGCCCTTCTTAACTTTTCATCATAAAATAATCGACCTTGAAAATGCTTGTCATAGATATCTTGATATCTTACTCCTAGATTCATATAACGCCTTACGAAACTTTGCTCCGCGACCACATCTTTCCCCAGCTTGATTTTAATTTCAACACCAAAACAATCTCGTAATGGGATTCTATCAAGAGAACTCGGTAATCTCCTTTTCCTATTCTTCAACGGTTTCGCATTAAAGAATAATCCCATTTCTGAAACTCCTTTATAAGATCCCGAAATAGATGCTGTCTGAGAGGTATCAATCATACCGTCCTGATCAGATAAAAAAATTGCGGTTGATTTCCATATAACATCATGATCTAAAAGCAAGGGAGCATTTATACAGTAATAATCAGACAGGTACATTTCTACACAATACATTGCCCTTGGTTCTAAACCATTAATAGCAATATAAAAAGATTCATCCGCTAAATCTGTTTGTGAAATCAGTTCTATGTTTACAGTCATATCTTCTCCTTTTTGTTAATTTGCTTAACAATTATATTTGAAATTTACCGTGACTTTTACCACGGTAATTCTCCCCACACCTTTTCAATATCATCCATCAATTTCACAACGGTTTTAAGTTCCACCTCGCTATAGTTGTTTAAAACTGAAAAGATTGATTTTTCAATATATTCTTGTTGCTCCTTATGGATTTTAAAAATTTCGATGCCTTTTTCAGATAATCTCAAATATTTATTTTTCCCATTATTCGGATCAAAATCAAAAACAACTAAATTTTTTTGAATCAATCTCCTAACACTTTGAGTTATTGCACTTCTTGAAACTTCTAATAATTCAGATAATTTTACTAGATTTAAGGGCTGATTTTTCCCAATCACAACAATCAAATGTACCTCATTCAACGTAATAGATTTGTCAACACCACTTTTATGTTGATTTTTTTTTAACTGTTCAAACGCTAAAATAAACCTATTGAAACGATTATTAAATGTAATAAAGTCTTTTTTATCCATAATCTCTCTTTTCTTTGTTAATCATATTAACAAAATAGAAACTTCCTGTCAAATAAAAAATCCTCCAGATTCTATTCTGAAGGATTCCTATCTTATTTCACAACAATATTAACCAATTTATTCGGTACCGCAATTACTTTCACGATGTCCTTACCGTCAATTTCTGCTTTGACTTTTTCATCAGCGAGAGCAATTTCTTGCAATTCTTCGCGTGATAGATCTTTAGCAACCATGAGTTTGGCACGGACTTTTCCTTTGATTTGGACAACGATCTCGATTTCGTCTTCAACTAATTTGCTTTCGTCCCATGTTGGCCAAGCCACATAAGATATTGACTCACCTGTTGCTGCAACTCTTTGCCAGAGCTCTTCTGCCAAGTGAGGTGCAAATGGCGCAATCAACTGGATAAAGCCTTTGGCGTAGTCTACATAAAGCTTATCTTCCTTGTTAGCCGCATTGACAAAGACCATAAGTTGGGCAATGGCTGTGTTGAATTTCAATGATTCGATTTGTTCTGTGACAGCTTTGACTGTTTCGTTGTAAACCTTGTCAAGAGCGCCATTATTTTCCGCAACAATTTCCTTGCTTGTAATCAAACGGTAAACACGATCCAAGAATTTACGGCTTCCTTCCAGACCTTCTTCTGACCAAGCGATTGAAGCATCAAGTGGCCCCATGAACATTTCATAGACACGAAGGGTATCGGCACCGTATTGTTCCACCACGTCGTCTGGGTTGACAACGTTCTTGAGCGATTTAGACATCTTGGCTGGGGCTTGCTCCAGCTCTTCGCCTGTTTCCACATGGAAGAAAGAACCATCACGTTTTTCAACCTTGTCAGTTGCCACAAGAGCCCCACGGTGGTCACGGTAGCTTGTTCCCAAAATCATTCCTTGGTTAAAGAGTTTTTGGAATGGTTCCTTAGTTGGAACAACACCGAGGTCATAGAGGAATTTATGCCAGAAACGAGCGTAAAGCAAGTGAAGAACGGCATGCTCTGCACCACCCACATAGATATCTACTGGCAACCATTGTTTGAGAAGATCCTCATCGGCCAATTTCTCAGTATTGTGTGGGTCAATATAGCGGAGGTAGTACCAGCTTGAACCTGCCCATTGTGGCATAGTGTTGGTTTCACGACGACCTTTGACACCATCTTCACGAGTCACTTCAAGCCAATCTGTCAAGTTAGCCAATGGACTTTCCCCTGTACCTGAAGGGCGAATATCCTTGGTTACAGGCAAGACAAGTGGCAATTCACTCTCAGGGACAGCTGTTGAAGTTCCATCTTCCCAATGAATGATAGGAATTGGCTCACCCCAGTAACGTTGACGGCTAAAGAGCCAGTCGCGGAGACGGTAGGTAACCTTCTCTTGTCCACAGCCCTTTTCTTCCAACCAAGCCACGATCTTGGCAATAGCGTCTTCTTTGTTGAGTCCATCTAGGAAGTCTGAATTAACATGAAGACCATCTTCTGTGTAGGCAGCTTCTTCAACGTTTCCACCTTCAAGTACTTCTACGATTGGAAGGTCAAATTGTTTGGCGAATTCCCAGTCACGTTGGTCGTGGGCTGGAACAGCCATAACAGCACCTGTTCCATAGCTAGCAAGAACATAGTCCGCAATCCAGATTGGAATTTCCTTGCCATTGACAGGGTTGATGGCATAAGCACCAGTCCAAACTCCTGTTTTTTCTTTGGCAAGGTCAGTACGAGCCAAGTCAGACTTGAGGCTAGCTTGGTGTTTATAATCTGCTACTGCCTCTGCTTGCTCTGTGCTTGTGATGGCATCTACTAGTTCATGCTCAGGAGCCAAAACGGTGAAAGTAGCACCGAAAAGAGTATCAGGACGAGTGGTAAAGACAGTAAATTCCTTATCAGTTCCCTTAACCTTGAAGGTTACATTTGCACCAGTTGATTTCCCAATCCAGTTGCGTTGCATGTCCTTGATAGACTCTGGCCAGTCAAGTTCATCCAAATCGTTAAGCAGACGCTCTGCATAGGCAGTGATTTTAAGCATCCATTGGCGCATTGGTTTGCGGACAACAGGATAACCTCCACGCTCAGAAGTTCCATCAGGAAGAACTTCTTCGTTGGCGATGGCAGTTCCCAATTCCTCAACCCAGTTTACTGGCACTTCCGCTTCATAGGCCAAGCCTTTTTCGTAAAGCTTAGTGAAAATCCATTGCGTCCACTTGTAGTAGTTTGGATCTGTTGTATTGACTTCACGATCCCAGTCATAAGAAAATCCAAGCGCATTGATTTGGCGTTTGAAGTTGGCAATGTTTTCAGCTGTAAATTCTGCTGGGTCATTCCCCGTATCCATAGCGTATTGCTCTGCAGGCAAACCAAAAGCATCCCACCCCATTGGGTGAAGGACATTGTAGCCTTGCGCACGTTTGAAACGACTGAGGATGTCTGTCGCTGTATAGCCTTCTGGGTGCCCTACGTGCAGACCCGCTCCAGACGGATAAGGGAACATGTCAAGCGCATAAAACTTCGGTTTTGATGCATCTGTTCCTGTCTTAAATGTATGATGTTCTGCCCAGTAGCCCTGCCACTTAGGCTCAATTTCTTTATGATTGTAAAAACTCATGGTCTCTCTCCAATTTTGTGATGTTACTATTATACCATTTTTGAGAGAATTTGAAATGTGTTAAAAGAAAAAACTGTATACTGTATTTCATTAATTTTGATGGCTCTGAATTGCTCTATCACCCACTTTTTTATCTTATTATTATGCGGGAAATCAAAGAGCAAAACAAGAAGCTTATCTCTTATAACACAAAATACTAATTTTAGACCGAAGATACGACTGGAATGCTAATTAATGTATTTATAGTAAATAGCCGACAACCTATGTCGCTTTTTGATTTATGAAGAACGTCGGATTCAATACGATGATCAATAAAAGACTACCATTTGGAAAACAGTAGTCCTTATTGTTTATTTTGAATTTACATAGGCGTCTACAGCGATGATAGCTTGAGCAACATCTGAAGGCGAAATCTTAAACGGCATCTGATGGATTGTCTCACCCTCCATAGTTGCTTGTTTACCAACTTTTATTAAATCATCATATCCAACTTGATCTAAATGCATTTCTTTTAGAGTTGTTGGCATACCAATTTTTTTGTAAAACTCAATATACTTATCAAGTTCTTCTTTTGGTCTATTTTCCAATAATAGTTGTACCAAAGTTCCATAAGCTACTTTTTCACCATGTGTTAAATGATGAATGTCACCTGTCAATGCAGTAAAACCATTATGAATTGCATGCGCCGCAGCTAATCCTCCACTTTCAAAACCTAGGCCACTCAATAAAGTATTAGCTTCAACAATATTTTCTAATGCTGGTGTCACCACTTTAGCTTCACAAGCTGCCATAGCCTGTAAACCATCTGCAAACAGCGTTTCTTCACATTTTTTCGCAATTGCAACTCCAGCCAACGTTTGCTGTTGTCCTAACATAGTTTTTCCATTTGCCTGCATAACCGCACGCGCCTCAACCCAAGTTGCTAAACCATCTGCAATACCAGACGCTAATAAACGCTTAGGAGCTTGTGAAATAACTTTTGTATCAACCAAAACTAAATCTGGATTTTTAGAATAAAATAGATAATGATCAAATGCACCTTCATCTGTATAAATAACAGATAAAGCAGATACAGGTGCGTCTGTCGATGCAATTGTTGGAGCAATAATAACAGGTTTTTCAATCAAATCTGCAATAGCTTTTGCACTATCAATCGTCTTTCCACCACCAAGCCCGATAATACTATCACAATTTTCTTTCTCAGCCAAGGCAACAACTCGATTGATTTCATTGTCAGAAGCTTCACCATTAAACCGGGCTAGAACAATATGGAAACCATACCTATGTAGGTAATCTTCAAATCGTTTTCCAACAATATCATAAACCAACTGATCGCATAATAGAATAGGACGATTCCCCAAATCCAATATTGATTTGGCATTTTCGAACAAGGCATTTTCCCCTTGAATATATCTAGAAGGGCTAGCAAAAATTCTCATATGTATTCCCTCTCTATCTAAACGGAACGACTATTTTGAATAACAAACCAATCGTCAGAAAAATCATCAACCGCCTTTTGGATAGATGGCATGGCGAAAGCTGATTCAAAAACATCTGCTCCTGCTGTAACAGCATGCGCACCTGCAGCTAAAGCATTATTTACTTGTGCTACATTTTTAAAGGATGCAGCTAAAATCTTACTAGGAGAGTTCTGTCTATCAATAGCAAGAGCTAATTGACGAATGACAGAATTTGAATCAATGTTCAGATTTTCCATTCTATTATAATATGGAGCTAGGTAATCGGCTCCTGCTTCGATAGCTAATAATCCCTGAATAACTGTATAAATAGCTGTTGCAGTGATATAGTAGCCCTCTTTTTTTAGCACCTTTATTGCACGTAATCCAGCTGGAGTAACAGGTACTTTGATAAATGTATCATCTCCTGCTTGTCTCCGAATTTCATGAGCATCCTTTAAGATGCCTTCAAAATCTTGAGAAATCACCTGAACATGAATAGAGGGCGCAGAGCCAATCAATTCTCTTACATCTTTGATTCGTTCAAAAAAATTAATAGAACCCTCTCTTTTTGCAATAGTGGGATTTGAAGTTACCCCAGCTAGCGGTAAAATTTCAGACCACTTTTTAATCTCATCTAAATTTAATGTGTCAAGCATAAATTCCATAAAAAGAACCTCTTTATTTTACAAAGTATGCTCAGTACGTCCTATAATATCATCCTGGGTTGCCTTAGAAAGGACATTGAAGAATGCAGAGTATCCTGCAACACGAACAATTAAGTCTCTGTGTTTTTCAGGATGTTTCTGAGCGTCAATCAACGTCTCTCTGGAAACAACATTGTATTGAATATGGTACCCATGTAAACGATTAAAGAATGTTCGTAACAAAGCAATTAGTTTTAATTTATCTTCTTCTTTGGCTAACGTTTGAGGATTTACTTTCTGATTTAAGAGAACCCCACCTACGATTTCATCTGTTGGTAATTTTGAAACAGATTTTAAAACAGATGTAGGACCGTGTTGATCCATATTATGTGATGGTGAACAACCCTCTGCTAACGGTGTACCCGCGTTGCGTCCATCTGGAGTTGCTAATGTTCCACGTCCCTGCCCTACGTTGGCTGAGATAGAAGATGTTCCTGAATAACGAATTCCTCCAATAGGACCTCTTCCATAACGTGTATTAGGATATTTAGCAATTTCATCAACATAAATGTCATAAGCAGCAGTAACCAATTTGTCAGCATAATCATCATCATTACCGTACTTAGGTGCATCATGAATCAACATTTCTTGAATGACCTTACCTTCTTCTCCGGCATAATCTGTTTCCAGTGCATGCCAAAGCTGACTTGGGCTTATACGTTCTTCCTCAAATACCAATTTTTTAATTGCAGCTAATGAATCCGACAAATTTGCAATTCCAACTTGCAAACCTGATATATAATCATATACTGCTCCACCTTCTTTAAGGTGTTTTCCACGACCAATACAATCATCAGTCAATGCTGAACATAGAATATCAGGAACTTCTCGTTCCAATGATAAATCAATAGAATTTTCAACAATAACACTCATTCGTGTCAAATATCTTAGTGTTTTATCCCAAGCATTTTCTAATTCAGAAAAGTTCTTCATATCCTTAAAATGACCAAAGCTTGGTGCAAACCGTTTACCCGAAGCCGGATCAATTCCATCATTCATCGTGATAAGTAGAACCTTAGGGAAGTTCATATAACTCATACCTGTGCAACGATAGCCCCATTTCCCTGGAACTGCCGTTTCAACACATCCAATGGCACTGTAATCATAAGCATCATCTTCCAATACTCCTTTTGCAATAAAAGAAGGAATAATAATCTCATCATTATTAAATGCAGGCATACCAAAACCAAGTTTCATCACTTCAATACACTCATTCATGAAACGAGCATCTAAACCTGCATGATAACGTACAGTTAGATTAGGTTGCGGTAGATGGGTTTGTGCAACTGATTTTAATACCAAATAAGATAATGGGTTAACAGCATCCTTCTTATCTCGAGTCTGTCCACCAATTGTAACATTTTGATATAAAGGACTTCCTGCTGAAGAAAATGTATGTGCTTGACTGCGAACCTTATTAATTGTAATTGTCTTAATCCAAAGATTTGTCAGACGTTCAACAATGCTATCTTCTATTTCTTTACCACTTTCTAAATCAGCCTTCATATATGGATACATATATTGATCAAAACGACCATATGAAAGAGAGTGGCCATTAGATTCAATTTGTAAAATACATTGAATAAACCAAACTGATTGAATAGCTTCTGCAAAAGTAGTTGCCGGTTCATATGGGACTCTAGAGCAAATATCTGCAATCTCAAGTAATTCTTTCTTACGTTTAGGATTTGCATTTTCGGCTAAATTTTTAGCAAGAGCAACAAAGCGATTTGCATATACTTTAATAGCATCGATTACGATAAATATAGAGTCGTAAAAATGATATTTATCAATGCTTGCTGGATCTGTTAAATCTAGAGCTGCTTTCGCTTTACGAGCTCGCTCTTCAAAACCTCTTAAACCAAATTGCAACAGTTTCTGATAGTTAACTGCTAAGTGAGCATCTCCAGAATTCATCTTACCTTCCATACCGAAGAATCCTGTTTCCATATAAACAGACACTTCTTCAGGTAACAAGGCACCAGCTCTAGCACGTAAATTATTATTTTCCCAAAACGGAGCGATACTTCTAAGTTGTTCTTTTGTTTCTTCTGTAATATAGAAAACATCTCCATCACGCTTTTCAAAAAGATCCAACTCATTGAGAACAAATTCTAGCGTATATTCTGGAAAAATAGGAGCATCTTTATTGGAAGAAGCTTGATTTCCCGCAATCATAGATTCTTCTTCGATATAGATAGTCATATTTTCCAAAATTTCTTTGAGCATATAGGCGCGTTTTAGGACATTAGGTTGTTCCTTATATCGATCATAAGCGCGTGTTGCTAGAACTGCTCTCTCAGCATCAATATAAGGTTTTTTATTTAAAACATCTTCTCGATATTTGTTCATCCTTTCAGTAAGGCTACCAAAATATTCTGTCTTGATTGTCGTTCTTGCTACTTCTTTATTTACCATAATAAGCACCTTTCTTTCGAAAATGTTTTTGTTTCTTTCGAAAATATAATACCTGGTTTTTTAGAAAATTTCAAGCTTTTAACTAGAAAAACTTTAACTCTCTAATTTTTAGCACAAATGTGTGTGTTTAATGATAATACACAAATGTTTTTTTAGAATTATCATGCTTCATTCTGATAAGCTAAACGATCCTGTACTTTAAAGAATGGGAAATAAACTAATGTAGACATCGCTAATATCACCAGCTGAGTAATAACTCCTTGCCATCCACCAACCATAAATCCTGATATAATAGCTGGGGTGCTCCAAGGTAATGTAACTCCTGAAAATGGCTGCATGAAACCTGTTGCAATAGCTCCATACACTATAACAGCTGCAAGTACAGGAACAAGAATGAAAGGTACAAACATAACTGGATTCATGACAATCGGAAATCCAAATACAACTGGCTCATTTACGTTAAATATTGCTGGAAAAGCTGCTACTTTCCCTAACGCTTGGTACTGTTTAGATTTTGATGCAAAAAGCATCGCAACTACAAGTCCAAACGTAATCCCTGAACCAGATAGAATTAAAAATGAATCTAAAAATTGTTGAGTAACAATATGTGCACCATTTTCTAATGATAGATTCCCAGAGGCTAACATAGCTTTATTAGCATCAAGATTAGATAAAAGCAGAGCTGTCACTACTCCATTTACTACCGATTGTCCATGAACACCAAACCACCACAAAAATGATATAAAGAATGCAATTCCAATTGCACCATACAAAGATCCAGTTAAACCTTGCAATGGAACTTGAATAGCAGAATAAATCATTTCTATGAATGTTCCGCCATTAGTCAATGAGCTCGCTAAAATATATACAATCATAGAAAGTAAGAAAATTACAAATGCTGGAATCATTGCTTCAAACTGTTTCGCAATAGCTTGTGGAACTTGTTCTGGCATCTTAATAACAATTTTTCTCTTTATAAAGAAGGTATAAATACTTCCTACTACCAAACCTATAATGATAGCGCCGATAATTCCTTGACCTCCAAACCAAACTTTACTAATAGCATCCCCAATTGCCTCACCTTGTTTAGGGATATAAGATGATCTTAGCAAAATAAAGAATGCAGATACAGATAGAACCCCAGCTGGCAAAGCCTCTACTCCGCTATTCTTAGCATAAGAATAGGCAATTGAAAAACAAGAAATTAGACCCATAATCGCAAAAGTTCCTGAATATACTTGCATAAACGGCTCTGTCCAATTTGCTCCAAATACACTAGCAATGCTCTTGTTTAATCCTTCAAATGGCAATTGTCCCATAATCAAGAATAAACTACCAACTACTGTCAATGGCAAAATTGCTAACATACCATCTTTTAGAGCTATAATACCACGCATATTCACAAACTTCATCATAGGTGCAATGATTTTTTGAACATCCATCTTTGCCATAATAAATCTCCTTTTCTTACCCACTAATCAAAGATAGGGCCAAATCTAGTACTTTTTTCCCATCTAACATACCATAGTCCATCATCGGAATAACAGCTATCGGAACATCACACTTATCACAAATTTCTTTTGATTTATCTAATGTATAAGCAACTTGAGGCCCCAACAGTGCAACATCTAGATTTGGGGCATAATCCGCTAATTTAGACTGAGAAAACGCCTCTATTTCTGCATCAACTCCACTAGATTGCGCTGCAATTTTCATATTATTTACAAGCATACCAGTAGAAAAGCCTGCTGCACAAAACAAACCAATCTTCACCATTATATTTTCCTCCTCTATGTTAATACTCTAGTATTATTTTTTATGAAGTTCTTTTCTCAAACTAATAATTTCTTTGATTAAATTAATCTCCGTCATACTAGTCATGAGATGATCTTGTGAATGAACAAAGAGAGCTGTTATTTCTGTCTTTGTACCAGACGCTTCCTGTGCCAAGAATTTTGTTTGTAGATTATGGGCTTCTAATAAGGCTGCATCAGCTAACTGGATTTCTTCTTCACATCGTTCACATGTACCGTTTTTTATATAATCTAACGCTTTATAAATATGTTGTTTCGCATCGCCAGCATATAAAATTAAACCCATGATAATTTGATCTGGAACAATAATTTCCATAAATTCCTCCTCATTTCACTATGTAAAAAGCTTTTTCATTTGAAATTTTAAAATTTTCTTTTGTAACTATAGAATACAACTACATAATAAACTTGTCAATCCAAAAAACAACAAATAAACTATTTTTATTTATATAAGCACAAATGTGCAATTGATTAAAAAGAAAAAACGATAAACTGATATCAGTCTATCATTTTCACTCGCATAAAATATTTCGAAAAGAAAAATCACCATCTTCTTCTAAAACTTTTAAAATTGTATTTTTATCTGTAATCAGATGATTTACTAGATTAGCACGCAAGACAGAAAGAATCGCAGATACTTTCGTATCACCATAAGCAACAGCTAAACTTTGAGGAATATTTTTTAAATCTTCCAAAGAGATTGCTATCGTTCTTTCCTGTAAGTTCTCATAAACTTCTTTACCTTTTGAATCAAAGAATCGACAACAAATTTCCCCTACAGTTTTAACTTTGGTTAATTCTTTAAAGTCATCCTCTGTAAGCATGTCTAACCATTGATGTTTTCCTTTATTACTAAAATCACCAATCCCAACCACAACTATATCTAAATCTTTCCAACTATTTTTCAAATCTTCAAAATATCTTGATTGCAAGATACCATCTGCTAACAATTTATTTTCTTGCACAATTGTTGCATTCATAAATGTACACTCTCCATGAAATTTTCTAGACATTTCATAAATCAGTGTATTCACATGGTATTTAGCGTGTATGTGACTAGGACCACCTGCTAGAGGATAGAAGTGAACATTTCGGACACTTTTGCTGTGGATTAGATCTACTAAATTACTTAAACTTTTCCCCCAAGAAAAGCCAATTTTCATATTATCATCAATTAAATTCCTAAGGACACCTGCTGCAACTTGAGAAATTCTTTCAGATAAAATTGTTGGATTATCATCAAATTCATTTGGAATAATTTCTAAACTTTCCAGACCATATTTTTCTTTTACATAATTTTCCAACTTAAACATATTGGTATCAAAATTCTCTATTTCAATTTTAACAATTCCTGCATTCCTTGCTTCTGTTAACATTCTACTAATAGAGGTTCTATAAATTCCTAATTTTGCTGCTATTTGTGACTGATTTAAGTTTTCAATATAATACAGATAAGCAATTTTAGAGAGCAGTTTATTCCTATCTTGATTCATACACTTAACCTCTTACGAAACTACCTTAACCATTATCCCAGCATTTTCTAATGTAGCTATATTTTGTTTAGAAAGTTTTTCGTCTGTTATTACTTCATAGACTTGACTTAAAGCAAATCTTCTTACTGTCCCCCTTTTATCAAATTTACTTGAATCAGTTAGCACAATGACTTTATCCGACGCTGCTGAAATATATTGAACTACCTCACTGCGCATTAAATCTTTTCCTGTAAAGCCCATCTCTTTATCGTAGCCATCTGTCCCAACAAAAGCTTGACGCACATGAAAAGTCTGTATCATTTCTTTTAATAAAGGTCCTACGGTAACCTGTGAATCTTTCTGAAACTCTCCACCAAGAACAATAACACGACATGAATCATAACCTCTTACAAAATTTGCTATAAAAAATGAATTTGTTACAATAGTGACATTTCTTTTTTGCTTGCAAATTTCCTCAGCAAGTAAAGCACAGGTTGAACCAGATTCTATCATTATTGTTTCATTATCTGATACCAATTTTACTGCTTCTTGAACAATTTTTCTCTTAATTTCATAATTAATTGACAAGCGTACATTTAAGTCATCTCCACTATTTAACACAGCATATCCATGCTCTCTGTGTAATAAGCCTTTTGACTCTAATTTATCTAAATCTTTTCTAATCGTTACTTTCGATACATTTAATTTTTCCGATAATGTATTAACATCAATCTTTTCATATTCTGATACTAATTTAATAATTTGTTCCAATCTTTTCATTTTACACCTCCGTTTTATTCTACCAAAATAAAAAGCAAAAAACAACAAATTAAACTTTCGTTCGTAATTGTTTTTCTTTCGTTTTTGTGATAGGATAGAATTATAAAGAGGAGGAACTCTTATGGAAATATCTAAAGGAATTATTTTTAATATTCAACACTTTTCAATTCATGACGGTCCGGGTATTCGTACAACTGTTTTTTTAAAAGGATGTCCTCTGCGCTGTCCATGGTGTTCTAATCCTGAATCTCAAAGAATGAAACCTGAAAAAATGAAAGATGTTCAACGAGAGAAATTCACTTTAGTAGGTGAAGAAAAAACTGTAGAAGAAATTATTACAGAGGTATTAAAAGATAAAGAATTTTACGAAGAATCCGGTGGAGGTTTAACTTTATCAGGGGGTGAAATATTTGCTCAGTTTGAATTTGCTAAAGCCATCTTAAAGTCAGCTAAAGAACATCACATACACACTGCCATTGAAACTACTGCCTTTGTTGATCATGAAAAATTTGTTGATTTAATCCAATATGTGGATTTTATCTACACAGACCTAAAACATTATAATTCTATAAAACATAAAAAAGTGACTGGGGTTTTTAATCAAATGATTATTAAAAACATTCATTATGCTTTTTCTCAACATAAAACTATCGTTTTAAGAATCCCGGTTATTCCTGATTTTAACAATAGCTTAGAGGATGCAGAAGAATTCGCTACTCTATTTAACTCATTAAATATCGACCAAGTTCAACTACTCCCTTTTCATCAATTTGGTGAAAACAAATATCGTTTATTAAATCGGAAATATGAAATGGATGGAGTCAACGCACTTCATCCTGAAGATCTTATTGATTATCAAAAGGTATTTCTGAACCATCATATTAATTGTTATTTCTAGTTTATCTCCCTGAAATGCTCTAGCTATTTGCAGATAACAAGCATCTATAATACATACTTAACTTTTCAAAAGGTTTAGCTAAAAAATTTTAGCCAAACCTTTTCTATTTTACCTTGCTCTAGAATTTTTAAACTGCTATACTTATAACAGAAAACCCTTCCAAGGAGGTAGCGGATGTCTCATTCCTTTAAAAAATCTCTCCAAAAAGAAATTCTCCATAGAAGCTCTATAGCAGCCTTTGTGACCTCTCTTTTACTACTCATTTTACTTTTTGGTTTTTCCTATTTTTTACAAAAACAACAACTCTCTAAAGATACTAAACAGATTGTAAAACAAGTTCAAGGGATGAAAGAAGCAAATAGTGAGCTCCTAACCACTATGAACCATAAAATGATTCCTGGATTTTTGGATGGCAAACACACAGAGCGAGAAGTCTTTAGCTTATTTTACGAGACAAAAGCTAAATTAAAACTTAGTTCTGACCTCATTATCCTAAGCGATACAGGTGAATTACTATTCAGTACCAATCGAAATCATCAAGAAAGTATTTTATCTCCCTACTATCTAAAACTGCTCATTCAAAATCCTTCTCAAGATAAAGTTACAGAAAAAATTGCACTCTCTTCAGATAAGCAACATTACACACTCTTTATCAAACCACTACTTCAAAACCAACGAGTTAAGGCCTATACTATTGCTTTCGTAAATGAGAATGATTTTATCTCAAGTTTCCCAATGATCAATTCTAAATACATCATTACCGATAGCTTTGGAAATATGTTTTCCAACAATACAAATCAGTTTACTCGTTCCACTCTTGAAAAATTTGATGAAAAACTTCTACACTCTCGCACCCACTGGTATGCGAATGAACCGCTTATTGTTCAAAAAGAAAAAGTCGGTGCTATTTTTTCAATCTATACTTTTCAATCCTTTTTTCCCATTCCTAGCTTACTTGGTCTAGCCTCCGTCCTCACCTTATGTATATTCTTCCTCTACTTCTGGCAAGCAAGACGAATTGCTCACAAAATTGCTACACACAACGCTGTTCCTATTGAAAGCTTGGTTTACCAACTTCAAGAAATTCCCAAACAAGCAGAAAAAAGGCTTTCTCTACAAACAGGTGATGAGTTTGAGTTTATGGCAGAAAAAATCAACAATATGTTGTACGAATTAGATCAACTTCATCAAAAAATGTTGACCATCGAAAAAGAAAAGTGGATTTTTGAAAGAAAAATGCTGGAAGCTCAGTTCAATCCTCATTTTCTCTATAATACACTTGAGACGATTAAAATCACTTCTTTAATGGATGCCACCCTCACACAAGACCTAATTCAAAACCTCACGCGCATCCTTCGCTACAGTATCACGGATTTAGAAAAAGAAACAACCATTTGCCAAGATTTAAAGATTATAGAGGATTACCTTATGATTCATAAGATTCGTTTCGAGCACTTTTCCTATGATATTGTCTGCCCAGAAACTGTTGATAATCAGCCTATCCCTAAGCTTTTCTTGCTTCCTCTAGTAGAAAATGCTATAAAATATGGGATGCAATACCGTATTGATCTTCATATTGATATCCAAATTACCTTGGAATCAGATTCTCTAACTTTTTTAGTCAAGGATAATGCTGGAGGACTCACAAAACAAGAGCGACTCGCTATTTTAGACTCTTTAGAAAGCCCTCATACCCAGCATGGCATCGTGAACAGCTACAAACGATTGAGTAATTTCTTTTCTGATGTCCAGCTAGATTTAGGAGTCAATCGCCAAGGAGAAACTTGGGTCAAATTTATAACGAAAGGACTAACTCATGTTTAAGCTTATTATCGTAGAAGACGAACACCTCATTCGAAAATGGCTAGAGATTGCCGTAGACTACTCTGCCTTGGGTATCCAAGTCGTAGGAACTGCCAGTCACGGTCAAGAGGGAATGAAACTCATCCAAGAAAAAGAACCTCATATTGTCTTAACAGACATCACCATGCCAATTATGGATGCTTTTATGATGTTTGAAGCCACTCGTACTCTCTCCTATGAAAAAGTTATCTTATCAGGTTATAACGATTTTCAAAATGCCAAAAAAGCCATGCAATATGGAGCAGTTGATTTCTTATCCAAACCAATTGATACCAAGGAGTTGACAGAATGTCTTCAAAAAATTGTTTTGCGATTACGAGTTAGCACTCGTCAAGAAACTCCTTTTTTAGAAGAATATCAAACTTTACTCACCTCTATCCAACAAATTGATACACAAAACCAAATCATTCAGCAAATTCTTGAATTTGTGCACCAACACTACTGTATGCACTTTACCATTTCTAGCATTGCAGAGAATCTAGGATATAGTGAGAGTTATCTATATAAGGTTATCAAAGAAGACTTCCCAATGACGCTAAATGAATATATCTTACGCTACCGCCTCAAGCAAGCTATAGATAAAATAGCTGAGTCCCCTAATTCTCCCTTAAGCGATATCTCTGAACAAGTTGGATTTTCAGACTATAAATATTTTGCAAAAGTTTTTAAAAAGTATCTCCATATTTCTCCAAAAGAATTAAAACTTATGGATAAAAATCATTGATGTAAAAGGATTGCTCAAATCAGGCAATCTTTTTATTTTGTACTTATACTAGAGCAAACTATGAAACTCGCTACAAGCTGCTCAAATCTTAGCTTTGAGATCACAGATAAAATGACGTGCTTTGAAGAGTATTACCATCAAAATCTCAGCTAAAATTCACCAATCCTTGCTCTAGGAACTTATTTACTATTTTTCGTTTTAGATTTCTTTAAGGTTTTTATTATATCCTGTAGAACTCTACAATTTAAAGACATTAACAATCTAGGTAGAGAAAATGTTCGTAAAAAAGGAGATACTTATGAAAAAAATACTATTCTTTCTCTCTTGTGGCTGGATATTCCTTTCTTTATCAGGATGTTCTTCACCTATAGAAGCGGAAACTAGCACTGAAAAAGATTCAGATAGCACTTTGGTTGTCTACTCGCCTAACCCTGAAGACCTTATCGAAGAAACAATCCCAGCCTTCGAAGAAAAATATGGTATTAAGGTTGATTTAGTACAAGCCAGCACTGGTGAATTGTTCAAAAAAGCTGAGGCCGAAAAAGAATCCCCTGTAGCTGATGTCATTTTCGGAGGCTCCTACGCCCTCTTCTCTTCTAACGAAAATCTTTTTGAACCTTATATTTCTCAAGAAAACGACCAGATAATCCCTGATTATCAAAACAAAACTGGATTCTACACCCCTTACACACTGGATGTCAGTGTCATCATTGCCAATTCATCCCTTACAAAAGATATAAAAATTGAAGGATACAATGATCTGCTCAATCCTAAATTAAAAGGAAAAATCGCAACTGCTGATCCAAGTAATGCTTCTAGCGCTTTTGCACAATTAACAAACATGCTTGTCGATCAAGGGGGATACGAAAATGAACAAGCTTGGACCTATGTGAAAAATCTATTTACCCTAGTAGATGGAAAGATTGCATCTAGTTCTTCAAATGTTTACAAAGCTGTCGCCGATGGAGAAATGGCTGTTGGACTCACCTATGAAGACCCTGCCTTAAAACTCTTAAATGATGGGGTTGATGTAAAAGTTATTTATCCAAAAGAAGGAACCGTCTTTTTACCTGGTAACGCTGCCATCGTCAAAAATGCCAAACACATGGAAAACGCTAAGAAATTTATCGATTTCCTCCTTTCTCAAGAAATCCAAGATAAACTAGGAACTGAAACAACAATCAGGCCCATTCGTAAAAATGCTAAAACCAATAAAAATATGAAGGCTATGACAGAAATCAATATTGCCACTGAAGATTCCGATTATGTCATTAAAAACAAATCCGCCATTCTTAAAAAGTACAATGATATTTTTACAGATATCCAATCTAAAAAATAAAATTTGACTTTCCAATGATTAACTGTCAAACCCTGCTATAAAATCAAAAAGATTACTTCCGTTTTTGTAGAGAATTTTACTCTAATAGAATAGAATTATCGGTTTTAAAAACGCTTACATTGTTTTAAAATAAACTTAAATAACACAACGGAGGTATCCATCATGAAAAAGAAATGGATGTATTATGCTGCTTGCGGACTAGCTCTTTTTGGTCTTGCTGCTTGTTCTTCTAATGAATCTGCCGATGGCGGTTCATCTGATAAAGGAGACGGCGGTTCGCTAGTCGTTTATTCACCAAACTCAGAGGGCTTAATCGGAGCAACTATTCCTGCCTTTGAAGAAAAATATGGTATCAAAGTAGAACTGATTCAAGCTGGTACTGGAGAACTTTTCAAAAAACTAGAGTCAGAAAAAGAAGCTCCTGTAGCCGATGTCATCTTTGGTGGTTCTTATACACAATATGCTACCCACGGAGAACTCTTTGAAAACTATACTTCAAAAGAAAATGATAATGTTATCAAAGAATATCAAAACACAACTGGCTACTCTACTCCTTATACACTAGATGGTAGTGTTTTAATCGTCAATCCTGATTTAACGAAAGGCATGAACATCGAAGGATATAGCGACCTTCTCAAACCTGAACTAAAAGGAAAAATCGCAACTGCTGACCCAGCAAACTCTTCTAGCGCCTTTGCTCAATTAACAAATATGCTACAAGCTCAAGGTGGTTACAAAGACGATAAAGCTTGGTCTTATGTAAAAGATCTCTTCACACTTATTGATGGTAAAATCGGTTCAAGCTCATCTGGTGTCTATAAAGCAGTCGCTGACGGAGAAATGGCTGTTGGTCTCTCTTATGAAGATCCAGCAGTTAAACTCTTAAATGACGGAGCTAATATCAAGGTAGTCTATCCAAAAGAAGGAACCGTCTTCCTACCTGCTAGTGCTGCTATCGTTAAAAAAGCGAAAAATATGGAAAATGCCAAGAAATTTATCGATTTTATTATCTCTCAAGAAGTACAAGATACACTTGGTACAACCACTACTAACCGTCCTGTTCGTAAAAATGCCAAAACAAGCGAAAACATGAAACCAATTGACAAAATCAAAACACTCACTGAAGATTATGATTATGTCATCAAGAATAAATCAGATATCGTTAAGAAATACAACGAAGTCTTTACAGATATCCAATCTAAACAGTAAAAGAGGTTCACTATGAGTGAGATCAAAATTATTAACGCCAAAAAAATCTACCACGATGTCCCTGTTATTGAGAATTTGAACATTACAATTCCAAAAGGAAGTCTCTTTACCCTTCTTGGGCCTTCAGGTTGTGGGAAAACGACTCTTCTTCGTATGATTGCAGGTTTCAACAGTATCGAAGGCGGAGAATTTTACTTCGATGATACAAAAATCAATAATATGGAACCCAGCAAACGCAATATCGGGATGGTTTTTCAAAACTACGCTATTTTCCCACATTTGACTGTTCGAGATAATGTTGCTTTTGGTCTCAAGCAAAAGAAAGTTCCAAAAGAAGAATTGGTCCAACAGACCAACAAGTATCTTGAACTCATGCAAATTGCTCAATATGCGGATCGAAAGCCCGATAAACTCAGTGGGGGACAACAACAACGTGTCGCCTTGGCACGTGCCTTAGCTGTTAATCCAAGTGTTCTCCTCATGGACGAGCCGCTCAGTAACCTAGATGCCAAACTTCGCTTGGATATGCGTCAAGCCATTCGAGAAATCCAACACGAAGTGGGAATTACAACTGTTTATGTGACCCACGACCAAGAAGAAGCTATGGCTATTTCAGACCAAATTGCTGTTATGAAAGATGGGGTGATTCAACAAATCGGTCGGCCAAAAGAACTCTATCATAAACCAGCTAATGAGTTTGTAGCAACCTTTATCGGACGCACAAATATTATCCCTGCCACTCTTGAAAAACGGAGCGACGGCGCTTATATCGTCTTTTCAGATGGCTATGCCCTTCGAATGCCAGCCCTTGATCAGGCTGAAGCACAAGCTATTCATGTAAGCATCCGTCCTGAAGAGTTTATCAAAGATGAATCTGGAGATATTGAAGGAACTATTAGCGATAGCGTCTATCTTGGACTAAATACTGAATATTTCATCGAGACAGGCTTTGCCTCAAAAATTCAAGTTAGCGAAGAATCAACTTTTGAAGAAGATCTACAAAAAGGCGATCGTATTCGTCTACGAATCAATACTCAAAAATTAAACGTCTTTTCTGCAGATGGTTCCCAAAACCTGATAAAAGGAGTCAACCATGGAACGTAAAAAACTAAATATTTGGACAGTCTCCTCTTTCTTCATCTTTCTTACCTATCTTGTCTTTCTGGTTTATCCTATCGTTACCGTGCTCAAGCAAGCACTCATACATGAGGGACAATTTTCACTAGCTAATTTTGTCACTTTCTTTAGTAAAGCCTACTACTCTGAGACACTCGTCAACAGTTTCAAGGTTTCCATTACCGCTACTGTCACTTCCTTAGTCGTAGGAACCTTATTAGCTTATCTCTTTTCTATGTATGACTTCAAGGGAAAGAAATTTCTACAAATATTGATTATCATTGCTTCCATGTCAGCTCCGTTCGTGGGAGCCTACTCCTGGATTCTCTTGCTGGGACGAAATGGGGTCATTACTAAATTCCTGACAAATGCCCTTCATCTTCCAGCTATCGATATTTATGGATTCAAAGGAATTGTACTTGTCTTTACACTGCAACTATTCCCACTGGTATTTCTATACGTTGCTGGGACAATGAAAAGTATTGACAATTCTCTACTTGAAGCCGCTGAAAGCATGGGGTCCTTCGGATTTAAGCGTATCGTAACGGTTGTTTTGCCTCTCCTAGTTCCAACCTTACTAGCAGCTGCCCTACTTGTATTTATGAGAGCATTCTCAGACTTTGGAACGCCTATGTTGATTGGTGAAGGATATCGGACTTTCCCTGTCCTGATTTATACCCAATTCATTAGCGAGGTTGGAGGAAATTCTGCTTTTGCATCTGCTTTAGCAATTATGGCGATTATCATTGCCTTGGCAATCTTCCTTATCCAAAAATACATTTCAAACCGCTACAGTTTCAGCATGAATTCGCTCCATCCAATTGAGCCTAAAAAAACTACAAAAGGAAAAATGGTTGCCATTTATGCAACAGTCTACGGAATTATCTTGTTCTCTGTTCTACCTCAAGTCTACTTGATTTATACTTCTTTCCTAAAAACATCAGGTATGGTATTTGTCAAAGGTTATTCTCTAAACAGTTACAAGGTAGCTTTCAATCGTATGGGATCTGCTATTTTCAATACCATTCGTATCCCTTTGATTGCCTTAGTTCTAGTTGTCCTATTCGCAACATTTATCTCCTACCTAGCCGTTAGAAAACGGAATTTGTTTACAAACTTAATTGACAGCCTCAGTATGGTCCCTTATATTGTACCAGGAACCGTTCTAGGGATTGCCTTCATTTCTTCCTTCAATACTGGTCTATTCGGAAGTGGATTTCTTATGATTACAGGGACAGCTTTCATCTTGATTATGTCTCTATCTGTCAGAAGATTACCGTATACTATTCGCTCATCTGTTGCTAGTTTGCAACAAATAGCACCAAGTATTGAAGAAGCCGCTGAAAGCTTAGGAAGTAGTCGTCTCAATACCTTTGCCAAGATTACAACTCCAATGATGCTATCTGGTATTATTTCTGGAGCCATCCTATCTTGGGTCACAATGATTTCAGAACTCTCTACTTCTATCCTCCTCTACAATGTCAAAACAAGAACAATGACTGTAGCCATTTATACAGAGGTTCTCAGAGGGAATTACGGTGTAGCCGCAGCCTTGTCAACTATCCTGACTGTTCTAACAGTAGGTTCCTTGCTCTTGTTTATGAAAATCTCTAAAAGCAACAGCATTACACTTTAGTTTCCCCCATCAAAAACAGCCGAAAGGATTACCCTCGGCTGTTTTTTCTTATCTTGATATTCCTATCAAATCCCTAGTTCATAGCAAGCAAGTCTAGACTAATTAAATAGAGGCTTCCTCCATTTTCTCCCGTCCTAGTTCTCGGTAACTACGATCGCCGACAACCTCAACGCTAAACTGACCGTCCTCATATTCAAGGATCGTCACGCTACCATTATCTAGACCATGCGGATGCATGCCATTAATCAGATACACAATGGTTCCAATGGTCATTCCGTGGCTCACGACTAGGGCATTGCCCCCACCTTGCGCTTCCATTTCTTTGGCAATCGCTTCAAAACCTTCCTTGATTCGGCCACTGAGTTTTTCCCATCCTTCAGCCCAACCAGCTGTATCGACCTCTACCAAACCCTCAGCCAGTTCAGCATAAGACAATTGATGAACATGGTCCACATTAAAGATACGAGGGATAATGCCCATGAAAAGATCGCCATCGTAGGCTCCGTCAAAGCTACCAAAACACCATTCTCTGATACGCTTGTCCATGCGATAAGGGATTTTTCCCTGCAAGCCAAGTTCATCAAGGATAATTCCCATTGTCTGAATAGTGCGACCAGAATCACTCGAATAAGCACGCTCAAACTGCAGACCAGATTCTCGCAAACCGATTCCTAATTCTTGAATCCCTCGCTCACCTTCAGCTGTTAAGGGAGTATCGCTCCAACCTTGCGCGCGACCAATCGTGTTAAACATGGTCTTGCCATGACGTACCAAATACAATCGTACTTTTACCATTTTCCGTCCTCCGTTTGCTTCTATTATATCATGGATGATAAAACAAAAGCCACCCATACAGGCGACTTTTGCAGGAGATTATTATGAAAAAGTTTAGGAGTTCTATTAAATAAAGATATTAGATGAAAATCAAATTCAAACTAAATCAGTGTTATCTGTTTCAAATAATATTAGGAGGTCTTTATTTAATGATTATAGTATACACATCCAACCTTAAATAGAACTTAAAATTTCTCTTATTTTTTTAATTTTTAAAACTATGAATTGGTGCTGGGATTTGTCCTCCACGAGAGATGAAATCGACAGACGAAGCCCTATTGACCTTCATAACAGGTGCAGTTCCTAATAGGCCACCAAACTCAATCATATCGCCTTCTTTTCCTTTTGGAATGATACGAACAGCTGTTGTTTTCATGTTAATGACACCAATTGCAGCCTCATCTGCAATCATGGCCGCAATGGTTTCAGCAGGCGTATCCTCTGGGATGGCAATCATATCCAAACCAACAGAACAGATAGCCGTCATGGCTTCTAGTTTTTCCAAATTAAGAGAGCCATTTTGTACTGCAGCAATCATACCCTCATCCTCAGAAACAGGGATAAAGGCACCTGATAAACCACCTACTTGGTTGCAGGCCATCACTCCACCCTTTTTAACTTGGTCGTTCAAGAGAGCCAAGGCAGCCGTCGTTCCGTGCGTTCCAACTGTTTCTAGTCCCATCTCCTCAAGGACACGTGCCACAGAGTCTCCAACCGCAGGAGTTGGTGCCAAACTCAAGTCAACAATACCAAATTCCACACCCAGTCTTTCACTAGCCATCTGACCAACTAATTGACCAATACGAGTGATTTTAAAAGCAGTTTTCTTGACCGTTTCGGCTACTACGTCAAAGCTCTCTCCACGAACTTTTTCCAAGGCACGCTTCACCACACCAGGACCAGAAACTCCGACATTGATGATAACATCTGCTTCCCCGACACCATGGAAGGCACCCGCCATAAATGGATTGTCCTCAACAGCATTAGCAAATACAACCAACTTAGCTGCACCCATATCAGATAAATTAGCCGTTTCCTTGATAATACGTCCCATATCTGCTACAGCCGTCATATTAATACCAGACTTGGTTGAGCCAATATTGACTGACGAGCAGACCTTGTCCGTTTCAGCCAAAGCACGAGGAATAGAATTGATGAGAATCTCATCTCCCTTTTGATAACCCTTTTGTACCAAGGCAGAGAAGCCACCGATAAAGTCCACACCAATCTCTTTCGCAGCCTTATCGAGTGCTTTTGCCAGAACCACATAGTCTGTCGCATCTGTCGCTGCCCCAATCAGAGAAATGGGTGTCACCGATACACGCTTATTAACGATTGGAATTCCCAACTCCGCTGCAATTTCATCCCCAACTGCTACTAAATTAGCTGCCTTGGTCGTAATCTTTTGATAAATTTTCTCCGCAGCACGATTGATATCCGGATCGATACAGTCCAAAAGGGAAATCCCCATGGTAATAGTTCTGATATCGAAGTTTTGCTCCTCAATCATGGCAATGGTTTCAGTAACTTGTCTAATATCCATATACACCTCCTAGATATTATACATAGCTTCGAAAATGGCAGCACTCTGAATATTGATTTTTACATTCAAAGTTTCCCCAAAGGCTTCAAACTCATTACGAAGATAGGTAAAATCTTGCTTTTCATCACTAGAGACGACAGCCATCATCGTAAAATATTCATCCAAAACAGTTTGAGAGATATCATCAATATTCAAACCCAATTCTGCAATTTTACCAGAAACACCTGCAACAATTCCAGATTTATCTTTACCAACAACAGTTATAATCGCTTTCATAAGCAAACTCCAATTCTTCTTTTAATAGGAAACCTGAACATTAAACAGGATTCTTTTCAAATAGTATAGCATAATTCTAACTAAAATACTCAAAAACGCCTGCTTACGAAGTTGTTCTTAAGAAAAAAACAATTTCGTAAACAAGCGTCTACTATCCCAACTTATGATGAGTGTTCCCGCTAGGACCGAGATCCTAGCGGTAGACCAGAGCTAGACTAAGAGCACAAGACTCCATCATCATAACACTCAACAAAATTGATGATTTTATACTAATTCGATGATCGCCATTGGCGCTGCATCACCACGACGTGGTTCAGTTTTAAGGATACGAGTGTATCCACCGTTACGTTCAGCATAACGAGGTGCGATTTCTGAGAACAATTTTTGAAGTGCTGTAGTAGAAGTGTACTTATCAGTTGCTTCATCATAGTTTTCAGATGCGATTTCATTACGTACGAAAGCAGCTGCTTGACGACGTGCATGCAAATCACCACGTTTACCTAGAGTAATCATTTTTTCAACAGTTTTACGGATTTCTTTAGCACGAGCTTCAGTTGTCACGATTGATTCGTTGATCAAAAGGTCAGTTGTCAAATCGCGAAGCATCGCTTTACGTTGTGAGCTAGTGCGTCCTAGTTTACGGTAAGCCATGTATTCCTCCTTTATTTATCTTTTAATCCAAGACCCAAATCAATGAGTTTGAGTTTCACTTCTTCCAAACTCTTGCGTCCAAGATTTCGTACTTTCATCATCTCTGCTTCAGATTTTTCTGTCAAATCATGCACAGTATTGATACCGGCACGTTTCAAACAGTTGTATGAACGCACAGACAAGTCTAGTTCCTCAATCGTACGATCCAAAATACGGTCGTCAGATTCAGTATCAGCTTCTTTCATCACTTCAGTTGACTTAGCAATCTCAGTAAGATTTGTAAACAAATCAAGATGTTCTGTCAAAATACGTGCTGAAAGCCCTAAAGCATCTTCTGGAATAATTGTTCCATTTGTCAAGATTTCAAGGGTTAATTTGTCAAATCCATCATTGCTACCTACACGAGCAGGTTCCACTTGATAGTTGACTTTTGTAACTGGTGTATAAATAGAATCTACAGCAAGTGTTCCAACTGGTGCATTATCCTTTTTATTTTCATCAGCAGGTACATATCCACGACCACTGTTAACAGTCATAGTCGCTTTTAGAGAAGAACCTTCACCGATTGTAAAGAGATAATGATCTGGATTTACAATTTCAATATCGCTATCTGTCAAAATGTCACCAGCTGTTACTTCAGCAGGACCTTCAACATCCAGTTCGATGATTTTTTCGTCTTCAACGTACGATTTCACTGCAATTCCTTTAATGTTCAGAATGATTTGCATCACGTCTTCACGAACACCTGGAACTGTGTCAAACTCATGTAACACACCATCAATGTTGATAGATGTCACAGCTGCTCCTGGTAGAGAAGCTAGAAGTACACGACGAAGAGAGTTACCAAGAGTTGTACCGTAGCCACGTTCAAGTGGTTCGATTACAAACTTGCCATAATCTTTATTTTCATCAATTTTTGTTATATTTGGTTTTTCAAACTCGATCATTTAGTTACTCCCTCTTAAACGAAAAGCAGTGTAATGCGATGATTATACACGGCGACGTTTTGGAGGACGAGCACCATTGTGTGGCACTGGAGTCACATCACGAATTGCTGTTACTTCAAGACCAGCGGCAGCAAGCGCACGAATAGCTGACTCACGACCAGAACCTGGACCTTTTACAGTAACTTCAACTGATTTAAGACCGTGTTCTTGTGCAGATTTAGCAGCAGCTTCAGAAGCCATTTGAGCAGCGAATGGTGTAGATTTACGAGAACCTTTGAAACCAAGAGCACCAGCTGATGACCAAGCAATTGCATTACCATGCACATCAGTAATCATAACAATAGTGTTATTAAATGTAGCGTGAATATGAGCAATACCAGATTCGATATTCTTTTTCACACGACGTTTACGTGTTGGTTTAGCCAAGACTTTTACCTCCTATATTATTTTTTCTTACCAGCAATCGCAACAGCTTTACCTTTACGAGTGCGAGCGTTGTTTTTAGTGTTTTGTCCACGGACAGGAAGTCCACGACGGTGACGGATACCACGGTATGAACCGATTTCCATCAAACGTTTGATGTTCAAGTTTACTTCACGACGAAGGTCACCTTCAACTTTGATTGCATCCACTTCACGACGGATAGCATCTTCTTGATCTGATGTCAAATCACGTACACGAACATCTTCTGAGATTCCAGCAGCAGCCAAAATTTTCTTAGATGTTGCAAGTCCGATACCATAAACATAAGTCAATGAGATTACTACGCGTTTGTCATTTGGAATGTCAACTCCAGCAATACGAGCCATGTTTTCTCCTTTCTATCTTATCCTTGACGTTGTTTGTGTTTTGGATTTGCTGGGCAAATTACCATAACACGACCATTACGACGAATAACTTTACAGTATTCGCAAATTGGTTTGACCGATGGTCTTACTTTCATTTCTTATCCCTCCAAGTTTTTCGATTATTTAAAGCGGTAAGTGATACGTCCACGTGTCAAGTCATATGGACTCATTTCGACAGTAACACGATCTCCCGCTAAAATACGAATATAGTTTTTACGAATTTTACCAGAAACTGTTGCTAAAATCTGATGTCCATTTTCAAGTTCAACCGTAAACATTGCATTCGGCATTGTATCAACTACTTTGCCTTCAACTTCAATCACATCGTCTTTTGCCACGCAAAAGCACCTCCATAAATTTCGATTCGATGCCTCTAGACACAGAGACAACAATTATAAGTCAGACTATCTTAGTATAACATTTGTAGCGGATTTTTGCAAGTGTGAAAAACGCTTTATTTCAAATTTGTCAATACTTTTTCGATATCTGAGAAGACATCATTGATATCTTGATTACCTTCGATGTCATGAACCAAACCTTTGGCACGGTAGTGAGCAATGATTGGTTCCCCTTGAGCAATATTAACATCCAAACGACGTTTGACTGTCTCAGGCTTATCATCTTCACGTTGGTAGTAATCTTCTTCTTTATAGTCAACTGGTGGGTTAAAGACCTTGTGGAAAGTTTCTCCAGTTACGCGGTGGATAATACGACCACTCAAACGTTCCAAGAGGCTATCTGGATTCACTTCAATGTTGATGACACCTTCTAGTTCAATGCCAAGTTCAGCCAATGTTTTGTCCAAGGCATGAGCTTGTTCGATTGTACGTGGGTAACCATCCAACAAGAATCCTGTTTCTTTAATATCATCTTGTGAAAGACGTTCTTTTACGATTCCATTTGTAACTTCGTCAGGAACTAATTCACCCTTGTCAATGTATGACTTAGCAAGAACACCCATTTCAGTTTGATTTGCCATTGCAGCGCGGAACATATCACCTGTTGAGATATGTGCAACATGGAATTGTTCTACGATTTTTGCTGCTTGAGTTCCCTTACCTGCACCAGGTAAGCCCATAATCAAAAGATTCATGATCTGATCTCCTTATTTTATTTTTAAATAGAAGCAAAAATTCTTTTCACCCCTATTTAAAAACAAAATAGAAGAGGGGAGACCAAACTCTCACAAATGTTAGAGTTTAAACCTCCACTCCCTCAGCATTTACTGATTCATACTCAATGAAAATCAAAGAGCAAACTAGGAAGCTAGCCGCAGACTGTACTTGAGTACGGCAAGGTGAAGCTGACGTGGTTTGAATTTGATTTTCGAAGAGTATCAGTAAATACTTTTATTCTGTTCTATCCATGAAACCAACATACTTACGTTTCAATAGGTAACCTTCCAATTGTTTGATTCCTTCAATACCCGTAGAGATAATGATCAAAAGACTAGTCCCCCCAAAAGCAACTGCTTCTGAAAGTCCGAAAACATCTTTTGCCACGATCGGTAAAATAGAAATCACACCAAGGAAGAGAGAACCAACAGTTGCAAGACGACGAAGAAGTTTAGACATATATTCCTCTGTACCTTTACCAGGACGAACTCCATGGATATAGGCTCCGCTCTTTTGTAGGTTTTCTGCCGCTTTTTCAGGATTAATCTGTACAAACGTATAGAAGAATGTAAAGAGAATAATCAATAAAGCATACATAGCAATACCAGTTGGTGAAGTTGTTGCCAGCATTTCTTGTGCTGTTCTTACCCAAGCCCAATCATGACCTGTAGCGCTCAAAAACTGAAGAATAGCCGCAGGCGCTGCAGTAATCGAACTTGCAAAGATAACAGGGATAACTCCAGCAGGGTTTACTTTCAAAGGAAGGTAAGAGCTAGATGGAGCACCTTGTGCAACCTTAGTATATTGGATTGGAATTTTGTATTCTGCTTGTTGAACATAGGTTGTAAAGTAAATGATCAACAATACAGTAATAATCAAAATGATTACGAAAATGATAGATGAGTTGATACGGCTACTTGGGACATTCACAAAGTAGTCCACATAGATGCCCTGAATCATCTCTGGAATTGAGGCAACAATCCCGGCAAAGATAATCATAGAAACACCATTTCCGTACCCCTTATCTGTAATTTGCTCTCCCAACCAAGTCACAATCATGCTACCAGCTGTTAAGATGATACCAATCATGATAAAGACTTGTGGAGTAAGAGCTGTTTTCAACAATTGAGCTCCAGCCAAAGTATTAAAACCAGCTGTAATCCCGATAGATTGCACAAAGGCTAGAACAAGAGCAATATAACGAGTAGCTTGATTTAATTTTCTTCGACCTACTTCCCCTTGTTTACCCCATTCTACAAATTTGGGTAAAATATCCATTTGCAAGAGTTGGACAACGATAGAGGCCGTAATGTAGGGACTAACACCAAGAGCAAAAACTGAGAAGTTTTTCATGGCATTCCCTGACACCAAGCTCAACATGTTTAAGAAGGATAATCCACTTAAAGCA
This sequence comes from Streptococcus sp. Marseille-Q7156, assembly GCF_965119495.1. Next base: position 1,685,213 of record NZ_CBCPLU010000001.1, read on the forward strand.
TTCAAGCTATTGGCATTCACACCAGGAACTGTAATACTAGTTCCGATACGAAAGACCAAAACGATAAAAATTGTAAATAAAATTTTTGATCGAACCTGCTTGACTTTAAGAGCTTCTCTTAATAATTTAAAAAACATAGGTCACCTCTCTTAGATGACTTCTACTGAACCACCTTTAGCAGTGATAGCTTCTTCAGCTGATTTAGAGAATTTAGCTGCTTTCACAGTCAATTTCTTAGTCAACTCACCGTTACCAAGAACTTTAATACCTGATTTTTCAGCTTTAACAATTCCTGCTTCGATAAGAACAACTGGAGTAACTTCAGCACCATCTTCAAAGACGTTCAATTGGTCAAGGTTCACAATTGCGTATTCTTTAGCGTTGATGTTAGTGAATCCACGTTTTGGAAGACGACGGAACAATGGAGTTTGTCCACCTTCAAAACCAAGGCGAACTCCGCCACCGCTACGAGCTTTTTGACCTTTTTGACCACGACCAGATGTTTTACCGTTACCTGATGAAGTACCACGACCAACGCGGTTACGTACTTTACGAGAACCTTCTGCAGGTTTCAATTCATGAAGTTTCATTTTTATTTTCTCCTCTTTTGTAAAATGCTAGCGCCGATAAGGGAGAAAAGGTTGTCTCCCCCATCAACTCGCCTATACGACGTCATCATAGATGACTATATCTAGTTTTAGGGGATGGTATAGTGCACATCCCCTAAAAATTCATTAGTTTACTTCTTCAACTGTTACCAAGTGAGATACTGCTGTGATCATACCACGGATAGCAGCGTTATCTTCTTTAATAACAGAGCTGTTCAATTTGCCAAGTCCAAGTGCTACAACAGTTTTACGTTGTGATGGAATGCGTCCGATTGGAGACTTAGTCAAAGTAATTTTAATTTGAGCCATTTTATCCCCTTTCTTATGCCAAATCAGAAACTGAAATACCACGAAGGGCAGCAACTTCTTCAGCGCGTTTCAATTGTTTCAAACCTTCAACAGTTGCACGAACAATGTTGATTGGAGTGTTAGAACCAAGTGATTTAGATGTAATATCTGCCACACCTGCCAATTCCACAACGGCACGAACTGCACCACCAGCGGCAACTCCAGAACCTTCTACAGCAGGTTTCAACAATACTTTAGCTCCACCGAATTCTGAAAGAACTTCGTGTGGGATTGTTGTTCCAACCATAGGAACTTCGATCAAGTTTTTCTTAGCATCATCTACTGCTTTACGGATTGCTTCTGGAACTTCTTGAGCTTTACCAGTACCAAATCCTACGCGACCGTTGTGGTCACCAACAACAACAAGAGCTGCGAAACGAAGACGACGTCCACCTTTAACAACTTTTGTAACACGGTTGACAGCAACTACGCGTTCTTCTAATTCAACTGCATTGTCTTTAAATGCCATTTTCTAGTGTCCTCCTATTAGAATTTCAATCCGTTTTCACGAGCTGCATCAGCCAAAGCTTTCACACGTCCGTGATATAGATATCCACCGCGGTCGAACACCACTTCTGAAATACCTTTAGCGTTTGCACGTTCTGCAACGAGTTTACCGACAGCAACGGCTTGTTCAGTTTTAGTTCCTTTTGAAACTTCTTTGTCAAGAGTTGAAGCACTTGCGAGCGTTACACCCGCTACGTCATCAATCACTTGAGCGTAGATGCCTGTATTAGAACGGAATACGTTCAAACGTGGGCGATCAGCAGTTCCAGAGAGTTTTCCGCGAACGCGACGGTGGCGTTTTTGGCGGAGTTTGTTTTTATCTGGTTTTGAAATCACAGTTTTCACCTCTTTAGTTTTAAATCGTGTGCTATGCACAAAGTTGGAAAATAGGTTGGTGGTTGATAATCAACCACTCAACATTATTTACCTGTTTTACCTTCTTTACGGCGAACGAATTCACCAACGTAACGGATACCTTTACCTTTATATGGTTCTGGTGAACGAAGGCTACGTACGTAAGCAGCTGTTTGACCAACTACTTCTTTTGAAATTCCGCTAACAACAATTGTTGTTGGGTTTGGAAGTTCAAAAGTAATTCCTTCTGGAGCTTCAACTTCGTCTGGATGAGATTTACCAACAGCCAAAACAAGTTTAGATCCTTGAAGTTGTGCACGGTAACCAACCCCGCGCATTTCAAGTTCTTTCTTGAATCCTTCTGATACACCAACAACCATGTTGTTCAAAAGGGCACGAGTAGTTCCGTGGATAGTTTTCATTTCTTTTGAATCGTTTGGACGGTGAAGAGTTACTTCAGTACCTTCCACACGGATTTCAATATCTTTTGAGAACTCACGAGTAAGTTCCCCTTTAGGTCCTTTTACAGTTACAACGTTGTCATTGTTAGTGATTTCAACACCAGCAGGCAACACGATAACTTTATTACCAATACGTGACATGTTTATTTTCTCCTGTTAAATTGTCAGGCCAGAACGGCCAGTTTTCACGGGGTTCAGATACTTATTTAGTTCAAGAGCTGAACTGAACACGCTCTAACGAGCTTTGTATCTTGATTTGAGTTCGAGCTAAGAATTTGGTGAAAAAGATAAGTTTGTCTTGGAGCATCGCTCCTGCTACAAACTTCCTATTTTCACTGCATTCTTTTAACGCTCTCACATCATCAATTACCAAACGTAAGCGATAACTTCCCCACCAACATTCTTTTGGCGTGCTTCTTTATCAGTAAGCAAACCTTCAGAAGTTGAAAGGATAGCAATTCCAAGTCCGTTAAGAACTTTTGGAAGGTCTTCACGTTTTTTGTAGACACGAAGTCCTGGTTTAGAAACACGTTTCAAGTTAGTGATAACTTTTTCACCGTTTGGTCCGTATTTAAGGAATACACGGATGATGCCTTGTTTGTCATCTTCGATGATTTCAACGTTTTTTACAAAACCTTCGCGTTTAAGGATTTCAGCAATCCCTTTTTTGATGTTTGATGCAGGTACTTCAAGTACTTCGTGTTTCGCTTGGTTAGCGTTACGAATACGAGTTAGGAAGTCTGCGATTGGGTCAGTCATAACCATTTTGTTTTTCTCCTCTTACTAGTAGTTTGCAAGTTGCACTTGCTAGTTAATACATGATACAAAGAGCGTAACAACACGAGCAAAAATAGGCAATTTGATGCAGGAGCGATGCTCCAAAGCAAATTGGTCTTTTTTGCCAAAGCTGTAGCTCGTGTTCAAATTGGCAAGCCCAACTGAACCCGGGCTAAACTCTGTGTGAAAAAGATAAACTTTCCTAGAAACTTCAGTTTCTTCGTCAAGTTTCCTATTTTCACTTAGAGTTTTGACGCACTTGATATCTTAAATTACCAAGATGCTTTTGTTACACCAGGGATTTGTCCTTTGTAAGCTAATTCACGGAAGCAAACACGGCAAAGTTTAAATTTGCGGTAAACTGAATGTGGACGACCACATTTTTCACAACGAGTATAAGCTTGAGTAGAGAACTTCGCTGGACGTTTGTTCTTAGCAATCATTGATTTTTTAGCCATTAGATTTACCTCCTATATTATTTTGCAAAAGGCATTCCAAGGCCTGTAAGCAATGCACGTGACTCTTCGTCAGTGTTAGCAGTTGTTACGATAACGATGTCAAGACCACGAGTTTTGTCAACGTCATCGAAGTTGATTTCTGGGAAGATCAATTGTTCTTTCACACCAAGTGTGTAGTTTCCGCGTCCATCAAATGATTTTGTTGGAACACCGTGGAAGTCACGTACACGTGGAAGTGAAACTGAAACCAATTTATCCAAGAATTCGTACATACGTTCACCACGAAGGGTAACTTTTGCACCGATCGCAACACCTTCACGAAGACGGAAGCCGGCGATTGATTTTTTAGCTTTAGTGATAAGTGGTTTTTGACCTGAGATAAGCGCCAATTCTTCAGCAGCTTTTTCAAGGCTTTTAGCGTTTGATACAGCTTCACCAACACCCATGTTCAAAACGATCTTATCTACTTTAGGCACAGCCATCACTGATGAGTAGTTGAATTGTTCTGTCAAAGCAGGAACTACTTCATTAAGATATTTTTCTTTTAAACGATTTGCCATTATACTTCTCCTTTCCTTCGTGATTAATCAAGCACTTCGCCTGATTTTTTGTTGTAGCGAACTTTTTTACCGTCTACAAATTTGTAACCAACACGACCAGCTACACCATTTTTGTCCAAAACTTGAACGTTTGATACGTGGATAGCTGCTTCTTTCTCGATGATCCCACCTTGAGGAAGCTCGTTAGTTGGACGTTGGTGTTTCTTAACGATGTTAACACCTTCAACGATAACTTTGTTTACTTTTGGAAGGGCAGTAAGGACAACAGCTTCTGTTCCCTTATCTTTACCAGCGATTACGCGAACTTTGTCGCCTTTTTTTACAAACATTAGGTTTCTCCTTGATTTTTCTTACGCCCATAAGGGCACCCTGGAGGTAAATCCAGGGGACTAGTTTGTTTCTAAAAATTAAAGTACTTCTGGAGCAAGTGACACGATCTTCATGAAGCCACCTTCACGCAATTCACGTGCAACTGGGCCAAAGATACGTGTTCCGCGAGGAGTTTTGTCTTCACGGATGATAACTGCTGCGTTTTCGTCAAATTTGATGTATGAACCATCAGCACGACGAGCACCTGATTTAGTACGAACGATAACTGCTTTAACAACGTCACCTTTTTTAACCGCACCACCAGGAGTAGCTTGTTTTACAGATGCCACGATAACATCACCGATGTTTGCAAATTTACGTCCTGAACCACCAAGAACTTTGATAGTCAAGATTTCGCGAGCACCGCTGTTGTCTGCGACTTTCAAACGAGTTTCTGTTTGAATCATTTCAGTTTTCTCCTTTCAGGTTTGATTAGATGATGACCGCTTCTTCAACAACTTCTACAAGACGGAAACGTTTTGTAGCTGAAAGCGGACGAGTTTCCATGATACGTACGATATCGCCTTCTTTGGCAACATTGTTTTCATCATGAGCTTTGTATTTTTTAGAGTAGTTAATACGTTTACCATAGACTGGGTGGTTACGTTTTGTTTCAACTACAACTGTGATTGTCTTGTCCATTTTGTCAGATACAACACGTCCAACAAGAACTTTACGATTATTGCGTTCCATTGAAATTTCTCCTTCCCTAGTCTATTATTTCGCTTCAGATTGAACTGTTTTGATACGAGCGATTTGTTTTTTAACTTCTTTCAAGCGAGCTGTTTGTTCCAATTGACCAGTAGCAGCTTGGAAACGAAGTTCAAACAATTCTTTTTTCAATTCGTTTTCGCGCTTCGCGAGTTCTTCTTGAGAAAGACCACGAAGTTCTTTAACAAATTCTTTTACTTCATTAAGTTTCATGCCTTCTCCTTATTCTGCTTCACGTTTTACGAATTTACATTTAACTGGCAATTTGTGGCTAGCAAGACGAAGCGCTTCGCGAGCGATCTCTTCAGATACACCAGCGATTTCGAACATCACTTTACCACGTTTAACTGGTGCTACCCAACCTTCAGGTGCCCCTTTACCAGATCCCATACGCACACCGATAGCTTTAGCAGTGTATGATTTGTGTGGGAAGATTTTAATCCAAACTTTACCACCACGTTTCATGTAACGAGTCATGGCGATACGAGCAGCTTCGATTTGGCGGTTAGTGATCCAGTGGCTAGTTGTAGCTTGAAGACCGTATTCACCGAATGCTACTTCTTTTCCACCTTTTGCTTCACCGCGCATTTTTCCACGGAATTCACGACGGTGTTTAACACGTTTAGGTACTAACATTGGTTATTTACCTCCTTTAGTGTTTTTGCGAGCTGGAAGAACTTCACCACGGTAGATCCATACTTTAACACCAAGTTTACCGTATGTAGTATCTGCTTCTTCCCAAGCGTAATCGATATCTGCACGAAGTGTGTGAAGTGGAACAGTTCCTTCAGAGTATCCTTCAGCACGGGCGATATCTGCACCGTTCAAACGACCTGATACTTGAGTTTTGATTCCTTTAGCTCCAGCACGCATTGCACGTTGGATTGCTTGTTTTTGTGCACGACGGAAAGCAACACGTTGCTCCAATTGACGAGCAATACCTTCACCTACAAGGTGAGCATCCAAATCAGGTTGTTTGATTTCGATGATGTTGATGTGTACTTGTTTTCCAGTCAATTTGTTAAGTTTTGCACGGAGTGCATCAACGTTAGCACCACCTTTACCGATTACCATACCTGGTTTAGCAGTGTGAAGTGAAACGTTAACTTTGTTTACTGCGCGTTCGATTTCGATAGTTGAAACTGCTGCGTCAGCAAGTTCTTTTTGAACGAATTTACGGATTGCAAGATCTTCATGAAGGTAATCCGCGTATTCTTTTTCAGCATACCATTTGGCATCCCAATCACGGATGATGCCGACACGCATACCAATTGGATGTACTTTTTGACCCACGATTTTACCTCCTTATTTTTCTGCAACAGCTACAGTGATGTGAGCTGTACGTTTGTTGATTGGTGAAGCTGAACCTTTCGCACGTGGACGGAAACGTTTCATAGTTGGTCCTTCGTTTGCGAATGCTTCAGATACTACCAAGTTAGCTTTATCCAAACCAAAGTTGTTTTCAGCGTTAGCTACAGCTGAGTTCAAAACTTTCAAGATGATTTCAGCAGCTTTGTTTGGAGTGAATGTCAAGATTGCGATTGCATCGGCTACGCTTTTACCACGGATGTTATCAAGAACAAGACGTGATTTACGAGGTGAAACACGTACTGTACGAGCCATTGCTTTAGCTGAAGTAATTTCTGCCATTTATGTTCTCCTTATTTTCTACGTGTTTTCTTGTCGTCTGCAGCGTGACCTTTGTAAGTACGAGTTGGTGCAAATTCACCAAGTTTGTGACCTACCATGTCTTCTTGGATGTAAACAGGTACGTGTTTACGTCCGTCATAAACTGCGATAGTGTAACCAATGAAACTTGGGAAGATCGTTGAACGACGTGACCAAGTTTTAATAACTTTTTTCTTTTCGTCGTTAGCTTGAGCTTCAACTTTTTTCATCAAATGCTCATCGACGAAAGGTCCTTTTTTAAGACTGCGTCCCATTTTTATATTTTCTCCTTTAAATGTTGTACCACAGCGGCTTGCGCTCACATGGAGCGCTACCGAGCTGGCGGATTTACTAGTTACTTAAGCGACTAGTTTAATATTATTTCTCGTTGCGACGACGAACGATAAGTTTGTCAGATTTCGCTTTCTTGTTACGAGTTTTAAGACCAAGAGCAGGTTTGCCCCATGGAGTAGATGGTGCTTTACGACCAACTGGTGCTTTACCTTCACCACCACCGTGTGGGTGATCGTTAGGGTTCATTACAGAACCACGAACTGTTGGGCGGATACCTTTCCAACGGCTACGTCCTGCTTTACCAAGGTTAACAAGTCCATGTTGTTCGTTTCCGACAACACCAACTGTAGCACGGCAAGTTCCAAGAATCATACGAACTTCACCTGATTGAAGACGAACAAGAACGTATTTACCTTCAGAACCCAATACTTGAGCAGATGCACCAGCAGCACGTACCAATTCACCACCACGACCTGGTTTCAACTCGATGTTGTGGATCAAAGTACCAACTGGGATGTTAGCAAGTGGAAGAGCGTTTCCGACTTTGATATCTGCTTCTGGACCTGAAACGATACGTTGACCAACTTCAAGACCTTTTGGAGCGATGATGTACGCTTTCACACCGTCAGTGTAGTGTACAAGAGCGATGTTTGCAGAACGGTTTGGATCGTACTCGATTGTTTTAACAACTGCTTCAACGTTGTCTTTGTTACGTTTGAAGTCAACCAAACGGTAGAAACGTTTGTGTCCACCACCTTGGTGACGAACTGTGATACGACCGTTGTTGTTACGACCAGCCTTGCTCTTCAATGCAACAAGCAATGATTTTTCAGGAGTGCTTGTTGTGATTTCAGCGAAATCCAAAGAAGTCATATTACGGCGACCGTTTGTTGTTGGTTTATAAACACGAATTCCCACGATATTTCCTCCTTAGATTATTCAGCTTCAGCAGCAAACAACTCGATTGCTTTAGAATCAGCTGTAAGTGTGATGATAGCTTTTTTAGTTTTGTTAGTAAAACCAGTGTAACGTCCAACACGTTTAGCTTTTGGTTTTACGTTAATTGTGTTAACATTAGCAACTTTAACACCTTCGAAAGCAGCTTCAACAGCTTGCTTGATCAAAAGTTTGTGTGCACGAGTGTCAACTTCAAATACGTATTTTCCTGCTTCAAGTTGAGCCATTGAGCTTTCAGTGATTACAGGTTTTTTGATAACATCATACAAATTCATTATGCAAGAACCTCCTCGATTTTAGAGATAGCTGCTTGAGTAACAAGAAGTTTGTCACTATTTGCGATGTCAAGAACACTTGCAGTTGTAGCAGTCGCAACTTTCACGTTTGGAAGGTTACGAGCTGAGAGAGCTGCGAATTCGTTTCCTTCTTCAAGAATAACAAGGACTTTAGAATCGATGCTCAAAGCTGCAAGAACTTTTGCAAATTCAGCAGTTTTTGGAGCTGTAAATTCAAGAGAATCAACGGCTACAAATTTATTTTCAGCAACTTTTTCTGAGTAAACAGATTTAAGCGCAAGGCGACGAACTTTTTGAGGAAGTTTGTACGCATAGCTACGTGGAGTTGGTCCGAAGACGATTCCACCACCACGCCATTGTGGAGAGCGGATAGAACCTTGACGAGCACGTCCAGTTCCTTTTTGACGCCATGGTTTGCGTCCGCCACCTGAAACAGCTGAGCGGTTTTTAACTGCGTGAGTTCCTTGACGAAGGCTAGCACGTTGGCTGATGATCACATCAAACACAACAGATTGGTTTGGTTCGATACCAAAGATTGCATCGTTAAGAACAACTTCGCCAGCTTGTTTACCAGTTTGGTCGAATAATGTTACATTTGCCATTTTGACTGTATTCCCCTTTCCTTATTATTTACCAGCTTTAACTGCTGACTTGATAGTGATAAGAGATTTCTTAGCACCTGGTACGTTACCTTTGATAAGGATAACGTTCTTTTCTGGAACAACTTGTACAACTTCAAGGTTTTGAATTGTTACACGGTCGCCACCCATACGTCCTGCAAGGTTTTTACCTTTGAATACGCGGTTAGGTGCAACAGGTCCCATAGAACCTGGACGACGGTGGTAACGAGAACCGTGAGCCATTGGTCCACGTGATTGTCCGTGGCGTTTGATAACACCTTGGAAACCTTTACCTTTAGAAGTACCAGTTACGTCAACAACGTCTCCAGCTGCGAATGTTTCAACTGTGATTTCAGCACCAACTTCCAAGCCTTCAACGTTTTTGAATTCACGAATGAAGCGCTTAGGAGCCGTGTTAGCTTTCGCTACATGTCCTTTAGCAGGTTTGTTGCTCAATACTTCGCGTTTGTCATCGAAACCAACTTGGATAGCGTTGTATCCGTCTGTTTCAACAGTTTTAACTTGAAGAACAACGTTTGGAGTTGCTTCAATAACTGTTACAGGGATCAATTCGCCAGCTTCAGTGAAGATTTGAGTCATTCCCACTTTTTTCCCTAAGATTCCTTTTGTCATGAGAAAATAGTTCCTTTTCTATATTTTTTATTCAAAAAGTTTTTAACGAGCGTTTTTTATGCTCAAGTCTAAGATACAAAGGGCATCAAACTCAAAGTGAAAATAGGAAACTGACGCAGTGTCTAGCAGACACTAGGAAGTTTATCTTTTTCACACCGAGTTTAGCCCGTGTTCAATTAGATTGAAACACCAGCCTCTGCTCTTTTATATTTTAGATTAAAGTTTGATTTCTACGTTTACACCACTTGGAAGATCCAATTTCATCAACGCATCAACTGTTTTTTGAGTTGGGTTAACGATATCGATCAAACGTTTGTGTGTACGCATTTCAAATTGTTCGCGAGAGTCTTTGTATTTGTGAGTCGCACGAATAATTGTGTAGAGGCTACGTTCAGTTGGAAGTGGAATTGGACCCGCAACTTGTGCACCTGTACGAGTAGCTGATTCTACGATTTTTGCAGCCGCTGTATCAAGCGTACGGTGTTCGTAAGCTTTCAAACGGATACGGATTTTTTTGTTTGCCATCTTTTTCTCCTTTTCGTCTATTTAAGATAATAGGCTAGCTCCACAAGAAAACCGACGCGGTGTTGCGTGGCAATGCAACCGAGCGTGTCGCAACCTCTTGCATCAAAGCTAAGGCTGTAATTTACAGCACCATAATAGAATAACACAAAGCCCCTGCGATTGCAAGGGATTTGTTGCTGTTTTTTAAAATTTTTAACATGAAACTGTTTTCTTTTTTAGCAGGTCATTTATTTAAGTGCTTTATGGAAGAAAGTTACTCTCTCTTCACCTGTTCATAGCTTTCTTTTCCATCATTGAGCTTGTCCCAAATCACTACTTGCCCACTTTTGAGAGATTTTTGCACATCAATAATTCGTTGGTTGGACGAGCCTCGAAACTGGAGCATGAGATTTCTCTTAGTTCGATCGTATCGTCCATCGACAAGAATGTCAATCAATGATAAGAGTTCCAGTTTATCTGGAGTTTCCAACATCATTTCTTCCCATGTATAGCCCGTCCAGGACCAGATATCCTTATCTGGCAATTCCTTCCGGATACGTTTCACGAGTGGCAAGAGAATACCCGTATTGAGAAATGGCTCCCCTCCCAGCAAGGTCAAGCCTTGAACATAGGGTTGAGCAAGATCTGCCATGATCTGCTCTTCTAATTCTGCTGTGTAGGGAATTCCGGCATTGAAGGACCAGGTCGCTACATTATAACACCCCTCACAGTGAAACATGCAGCCTGATACATAGAGAGAGTTACGCACACCTTCTCCATCTACAAAGTTAAAGGCTTTGTAGTCGATGATACGCCCTTGACTGAGTTCCTCGCTTTTCCATTCTTGTGGTTTTGGATTATTCATTCGCTACCTCTATCCAATAACGCTCGACTCCATTACGAACATCCTCAAGGAGCCCACCATTTGCTAAAATGACTGCTCTGCTAGCAGGATTATTCACGCTACAGGTCACAAGAGCTTTCTTGATGTTCTTTTCCTTAGCAACTTGCAAGCCCTGACGGAGAGTTTCCTTAGCATAACCCTTACCTCTTTCTGATGGACGAATGGAGTAGCCAATGTGGCCAGCGTAATTCAGTAACCCCTCATTCAGTCTCAATCGCAGATTCAAAAATCCTAGAGCACGACCTACATCATCAAATGATACAAATTGAATAGAAGGAACACGATTTTCAGGCAAGTTTATTCCCATCTCTTTTTTCATATTTGTTTCCAACCACTCTTCATACACAAAGTTCTCTGTATCCCAAAATCCTCCATCATGGGCTGATTGACTCTTTTCAAACTCTGCCATCATCTCTAAAACTGTTTCTTTATCTGCTAATCTTGGTCTGCGTAGTTCCATCCTTACCTCCCACTATGAGAAAAGCGAGAGCTGACTCTCATACTCTTCGAAAATCAAATTCAAACCACGTCAGCGTCGCCTTACCGTAGATATATGTAACTGACTTCGTCAGTCTTATCTACAACCTCAAAGCAGTGCTTTGAGCAACCTGCGGCTAGCTTCCTAGTTTGCTCTTTGATTTTCATTGAGTATCACTTTTATTTTTTCTTATTCTTGTTTAAAAATTGTTCTTTGAGGTTGAGCAAGCGTTCTTTTTTACCAGCTCCACCTTTAGAGTGTTTCTCATGATAACGGGTCACTTGTGCACGCCCCTTATCGTCTAATTGATATTTTCCCATTCTATTTCTTTCTAATTTGTTACTTGATGTCCAGCTATTCTAATCGTTGAGCCATTCATATGTTTGACACGCGCTGCGATTTCCTTGTGACGCCCATTGACCATAGGTCTCGCTTGAGGATTGCCTAAATAGCCACAAGTCCGTTTAACAACGTCTACTGTTTTAGGGTCGCTATTTCCACAGTTTGGACAAGCAAATCCTCTCTCAGTTGGTTCAAAATCCCCTTCAAAGTCACACTTGTAGCAACGGTCAATTGGTGTATTGGTCCCTAAATAGCCGACACGGTCATAGGCATAGTCCCAGACAGCTTCCAAGGCCTTTGGATTTTGCTGAAGGACTGGATACTCACAATAATGGATGAAACCACCTGACGCACCTGCTTCTGGATAGACTTTCTCAAAGTCCAATTTTTCAAACGGTGTTGGATTTTTACGAACATCGTAGTGGAAAGAATTGGTGTAGTATTCCTTATCTGTAATATCAGGAATAGAACCAAACTTCTCTGTATCTAGTCGGCAGAAACGGTCTGTCAAACTTTCAGATGGTGTTGAGTAGATAGAGAAATGGTAGCCATATTGGTCAGACCACTCTTCTACACGGCGTTTCATATCGCGAATGATATCCAGCGTGAATTCCTTAGCATTTGGATTACTTTCCCAGCTGTTACCAAAGAAAACTGTCGCTACTTCATACAAGCCGATATAGCCCAGCGAAACGGTTGCGCGACGATTCTTAAAGAGCTGGTCAACACTTTCTTCTTTACCTAGACGATGGCCAAAAGCACCGTACTGATAGAGGATAGGAGCATTCGCTGGTGTCGCCTCTTTCGTGCGTTCGACACGATAAACAAGAGCATCTTCAGCAATATTCATCCGCTCGTTGAAGATTTCCCAGAACTTATTCATATCACCTTCAGACTCAAGAGCAATACGAGGTAGGTTAACTGTCACAACACCCAGATTCATACGGCCTGAATTGACTTCTACACCATTTTCATCCTTCCAACCTTGAAGAAACGAACGGCAACCCATAGGCACCTTGAAGGAACCTGTCAAGTCAACAATCTTATCGTAAGACAAGACGTCTGGGTACATCCGCTTGGTTGCACACTCAAGAGCCAACTGCTTAATGTCGTAGTTGGGAGTCCCTTCTTCTAAGTTAAGACCTCTTTTAAGCGTAAAAATGAGCTTAGGGAAGATGGCTGTGCGGTGTTCCGAACCCAGACCCTTAATGCGAATGTTTAAAATAGCTTTTTGAATTTCTCGTTCAAAACGACTAGTTCCTAGACCAAAACCTAGTGAAGTAAAGGGCGTTTGGCCATTTGAAGTGAAGAGAGTATTGATTTCATACTCAAGGGATTGCATGGCATCATAAATGTCTTTTTGCGTTTTCTTCCAGGCATAATCTTCCCGTTTTTCAGTCAAGACCCATTCTTCTGCATCTTTGAGGTGTTTTTGATAGTTCTTCTCTGCATAAGGCGCCAAAACTTCATCGATACGATCAGCTGAACAGCCACCGTACTGGCTAGAAGCAACGTTGGCGATGATTTGGGAAATCTGAGCTGTCGCAGTCTGGATAGACTTAGGACTCTCCACCTCCGCATTTCCAATCTTAAAACCATTCTCCAACATCCCCTTGAAATCAATCAAACAGCAGTTGGTCATAGGTGTATAGGGACTGTAGTCCAAATCGTGATAGTGGATATCCCCTTTTTGATGGGCATTGGCTACGTGCTTAGGAAGCATTTGCAGTCCGATTGACTTCCCAACAATGCCTGCTGTCAAATCACGCTGGGTATTAAAGACATCGCTGTCTTTATTAGCATTTTCATTGACAACTGCCTGGTCTTTGTTGAGAAGTTTATGGATACTAAAGTTGATATCTGTCGCTTTTGAGCGCTCAAAATCCCTCTGCGTCCGATAAGTAATATACTCCTCAGCCAGTGCATATTCTTTGGCTTCAAGCAGTTCATGTTCTACGATATTTTGAATTTCGTAAATCTTAACTCCCTTTGGAAAGCGACTATGAATTTCTGTGACAATTCGCTCGGTCAGAGCATTTAGGCGCTTTTCAACCAAGGGTGTCACATCCATAACCTTGTCAGCCGCCTTGTGGAGAGCCTTGTCAATCTTGTCCACATCAAATACAACACGTCTCCCATCTCGTTTCTCGACGAAGAGAGTTGGCAAAATTGTAATTTTTTCTTCTAGTGCAATCATATGCATGCTCTTTTCTAAAATGTTCTTTCTAAAAAGTATTATACCACTCTAAAAAGAAAAATCAATATCTTGTGTTAAAAATCCTAAAATTTTTAAAAATACACAAGATATTGATTTAGTTATTTAATTTTATAGACTTTAAACTCTGAGTAATCTGTCTTTACTGGTTGATAATTTTCTTTTAAGAGTGTTTCCACTTCAGACCAGACTGCCACCTTATCGTTTACCACAATCACCTTGGGTTGTTTTTCTTTCAAGTCATTGAGTAGCTTATTCCGATTTTCCTCAGTTGCTGTATAGTACAACGGGGACAAAATAGCCGATGGCGACAAGCGCTCACTCTTACGATAAAGAGTTGCAGTATCATCCCATGCATAGATAGCATCTTCCGTACTTGTCTCCTCTTTCACCAAATCAGCAAGACGCTCACGTTCTTGATAAGGTACTGGATAAAGGACAAACCTCATCAAAAAAGGAACAGCCAAAAGATATAACAAAGTTAAAATCGGTAGGTAAAGATTCCCTTTAGTATAGCGATGCCAGAGACTAACAGGCTCTTCTCTGCGTCTTCTTCTAACACTACGACCACTCTGTTGTCCCTTGATATTGGACACTAAAAGCAGAAGAAAGACAGGGAAAATGAGCATCAAACGGGATGCATGTAGGGGATCCTGTGTAAAGAAAATCACTACCAAACCTAAAATCAGGAACAAACTCGCAGGCACTGAGATGACATATAGTTTAGAGGATTTAGATTGAAAGAGACCTAAAAAGACAAAAACCAAAACTCCCATGCCAAGAGCCAACAACCCATAAAACAAAACATTTTCTAACAATGCCGAAACAGAAGTCAAACGAATAGAATTAATTGGATACAAAATTCCACTAATCGCATCCTCAAAACTTCCTGTTGCAACACTATAGTAGGCAGTTGGATAAAAGACCAGTGAAAAACCTAAAGCCACTGCAAGAAACTGATAAAATCCATGTGCAAAGCGTCTATGCCCAAGGTTAAAGACCAACAAGCCTAAACTCACTACAGCAATAAACAGGAGCGATGCCAAGGGGGCAAAGAAAAATCCGCCTGCCAAAGCCAACCCAATCCGTACAAATCCCTTATCATGGCTTGGATTGCTTAGGTAAGCCGCAACTAAACTAAAGGCCGCGAATAAGAAAGGAAGCGCTAAAAGAGTCGCATAGCCTCCACCAAACGCAAGACCTGTAACCAGCATGTAAAAAATAGTCACCAGTTGTCCAGCTTGGTCTCCTTGCTCTGTCAAGGTGTCTGCCGATCGAAAGAGGAAAAATCCTCCTGCTACCAAGGCTAACCACTCAAAAATGGCAAAGAAAAATCCGCCCTGAGTCACGTAAGTCAGCAAATAATAAAGCAAACCTTGACTTCCATAATAGTCGCTGTAAATCTTCCCTGTCTGATGAAGGGCCCAACCTGCATAAAAATCCTGCACTTCCTGTGCACTCATTAAATCGAGTAATAGCGGTACTCCTAGAGTTATCCCTGTTACAAGCGTACTCCATAGTAAAATTCTTACCAAAGGAAGACGACTTGATTCACGATGATGCGATTCTTGTTCGATTTGGTATTCTAGAGGTTCACGATTCTCCTGATGAACTTCTTCTACTCTACCATACACACTCATATCGTTTCTCCTATTCAATTTATCTGTCTTAGTATATCAAAAAGTCCTAGGATTGTCAGCTTGCGATGGCTGTTTGAGTGATTTTTTGCATAGTTTCACAAAGGTTTCAATTTCCCGAAATCGGTGTAAATGTGTCTGTTTAAATATCATGATATAATCCAATTCTTTCTGAGTTAGCATCTTTCCTCCTACATTTTCTTATTCGTAAAAGGCAAGAAAAATAGGACTGGCTTGGATCCTAAGTCCTAGATTTCTTATAAAATTGGGGCGAATAACTGGGCAATTTCCTTAATCAATTTCTGATACCAGCTATTTTTTATCGTATGAGGGAAAATTTCTTGCGATACTGAAAAAATCTCTTGAAAATCTTTTTGAATCTCAGTGATTGATTCTGTTTTATATAGCAAGACTGCATTTTCATAGTGGTGAAGCAAACTTCTATAATCTAAGTTAATGGTTCCAACTGCAGCAAAGTCCTTATCCACTAGGATTTGTTTACTGTGGATAAAGCCTGGACTATACTCAAAAATCCTTACTCCTGCTGACAACAAATCTGGATAAGCCCCTCTTGTGATGAGTTGGATTAATTTCTTATCTGGAATAAAAGGGGTCACAATGCGGACATCAACACCTCTCATAGCCGCGTTTTTAATACTCTCTGTTAAATCATAGTCAATAATCAAATAGGGCGTTGTAATATAGACTGAATCAGTAGCCTGATTAATCAAACTTTGATAGACTTTTTTCCCTACCTGAGTACGGAAGATGGGCTTGGGTCCACTACCGTAAGGAATACAGAGCCCTTGGCTAGAACGAGGTTGATTTTCCAAGTGATACTGATCAAAATCACTGATTTCCCCACGATTAATGTACCAGGTCATCAAAAAGAGACGGGTGAGAGCCTTGACACCAGGGCCATCTATGCGAATCCCACTGTCCTTCCAGTAGCCAAAGCGTTCTACATGATTGATGTACTCATCGGCTAAGTTAATCCCTCCTGTATAGGCTATCTGACCATCTATGACAAGGATTTTCCGATGGTCTCTATTATTATAAGCTACTGTCAAACGAGGAATCACCTTGTTAAATTTATGGGCTTCAATGCCTCGACTACGAAGTTGAATAGTATAGTCTCCAGGTAAAGTCGCCATACAGCCGATATCATCATAGAGCATCTTGACCTCTACACCTTGAGCTGCCTTTTGCTCTAGTATGTCTAGTATGCTATTCCACATCAGACCTTCTTCGACAATATAGTACTCTAGAAAGATAAACTTTTCAGCTTTCTTGAGGTCTTCCAACATATGTTGCCACATGCTTTCACCTGAAGGAAAGAATTGTGAGTTGGTTCGATCGTATACATCGGCATTACTATCCATACTCAACAGAGACTTGATAACCCCGTAAGCCGCCTTATCCTCTTCCTTCAATTTCTGGCGGAGTGCTTTACTGTTATCTTCCCGAAAATGCATAGAACCAAGTTTGTCCAACTGTTTGATTTCTTTTTTGGACAATCGCCTTTCTCCGAACATCAGATAGAGCAGGGGGCCAATGATAGGAACAAAAGTTACCACTAACCACATTACTTTGCTTTCAGGTGTCATAGAACGATTGACAATCGCGACAATAGTCGCCATACTCATAATGATTAAGAGAATCACCCAAAGAATAGGGGCCATGCGCCCTAAATAAAGAAAGAGACCAAAAACAAGAGAAAGTTCAAGTAGCATAATCAAAAGACTAAAGCCATACTTGGACATCAATAATTGAAATTTTCTATATTTCATATCCCCTCCTTGATAGTTTGAATGCTAAAAACAGGTAATTGATACTAGTATAACGCAGATATTCGATAGAAGGCAAGTATTTATCATCATTTTCTAAGTAAAAGTAAAAGAGACCGACAAATCCAGTCTCCTTCTAGTCTATTTTGATAAAACGATACGATCTGAAGCGTCTCTATCCATATCGTCAATAATCATCTGATTGCCATTGATTGTATAAATCTTGGCATCATCACCAATAATCATACGTTGATTAGCAGTGTCGAAGCTAACCTGTTTGACTTTCTGATCCCCGTCAGATTCGAGCTCAGTCCATGTACCAGTAGTTCCAGTTACCACTAAAGTGATACGGTCTCCGTCATCCTGACCGGTATAAGTCCCATCAATATTAGTTGGTTGAGCTGTAACTGTATTTTGTGAAGAACTTGTTGCTGCCTGGTTTGTATTTTCTATAGAAGATGAAACAGCAGGTTGTGATTGCTGAGTTGGTTGAGTTTGCGATTGAGCTGCTGGTTGTTGAACCTGTTGAGTTCTCTGTGAACAAGCTACTGAGAGACTAAGACTTGCTAGAGCAGCAAGAGAAAGTGTGAATCTTTTTAATTTCATGATGAATTTCCTTTCTTCTACCAATTTAGAGCAATTTTCTTCTAACTGGCAGTTCCCCTAGTATAACAAGTTCAAAAAAAGAGGTCAATTTATCTGCTCATGCTCCTGTAGGTGACTCCGTACTTCTGATATAAAATAGAGAGATCCTGTAATGAACAACAAGTCCTGCGCGTCTGCCCTTGCTTCAAAACTGCTGATAAATTCTCGGTAAGAAGGAATCACATGGTAACCGGTCACATCTGTCTCCTCCAGAGCCCCTTGATAGTCAAAGCCGGTCACCTTGAGTTCCACCTGAGGTAAATTTTCAGTCAGATAACCCAACATCCCTTGATAATCCTTACGTTTCAAGGCTCCAAAGAGGATTTGAGGACGATAGCCTTCCTGCTCTTTTTCTTTGACAAACTCCACCAGGCGAGTCAAGGCAGGGAGGTTATGAGCACCATCCAAGTAAATCTGTGGGCGAATACGCTCCAAACGCCCAGCCCAATGAGTCTGTTTCAAGGCCTCTCTTACAGCCTGCTCATCAACAACTTCCTTTTCTTCCCTCATAAAGAGAAGAAATGCTTGTAGCGCCAAGGCGGCATTCTCCTGCTGATAGGCTCCTTCCAATCCTATTTTCAGCTGTGGAAAATTCCCCAAAGAACTTGAAAAATCACCCTTTAGCATTGAAAAATTTTGACCTGCATGATAAAGGTCAACAGCTAAAGATTCAGCTTTTTTCTGACAAACAAACCTAGCTTCTGGAGCCAGCTTAGCAACCACTGCCTTTTTACCAGCCTTGAAAATACCAGCTTTCTGCTCTGCGATTGCTGCTATACTGTCACCCAGAGTCTCCTGATGATCAAATCCGATGGAGGTGATGACAGCAATCTCTCCAGTTACCACATTGGTTGTGTCAAGTAAGCCACCAATTCCCACTTCTAGTAGAAGCAAATCCACCTCTTGCTCCCTAAAATAGAGAAAAGCAATCAAGGTCAGTAATTCAAAAAAGGACAACTGGTCATGGGTTTGCAAAAGTGTCTTTTCCATCTCCTTGACCTGCTCAGCCAAACGGATAAAGTCTGCATCAGCTATTGGTTGTCCATTAATGCAGATTCGATCATTGATAGAGACGATATGAGGGGAAGTAAAGGTCGCAACTTTTTTGCCATGCCCCATAAATAACTCCCTCATAAAAGCAATGGTAGATCCTTTTCCGTTAGTTCCTGTTACGTGGATAATAGGGTAAGACTGCTCAGGATTTCCTAACAAATCCACCGCTTGCTGTATTCGGCCCAAACCTGATCGAAAATTCAAACCAATCCGACTATAAAGCCATTCTTCTACTTCAAACATATACATCTCCTTGACAAAAGTCTAATCAATTATCTAGCAAAATTCCGTATATAACAAAAAACGAGGTCAGGATTTTCGTCCCGACCTCTTACCTGGTTAGCTAATAACTAGCTACTATGAATATTAACGTAGGGTAAAACATCCACTGAATGTGCCTGCGTTTCTAATTTCTAGGAGTTGGGCTGATACAGTCTCCCATACTTACTTACGGTCTTTATTTTTAGCGTAAGGGTAAAAATGTTCACTGAACATACCAGCTCTTTTTTATTTCAAAGAGCTGGGCTAAAAACGTCCACTGGACGTTCCAACTCTTCCAATTTCTAGGAGTTGGGGTGATACAGTCTCCCAGACTGTATCACTCCTCCATAAAACTATTGAAGACTTCTTCAATCATGTTCCATTCGTCTTCTGAGTCTTCTGGGATTGGTTGCAATTCGCCTTCTGTTCCATCTTCGTTTTCGATGAATGAGTAAGCTTGGATTTCAACTTGTCCGTCTTCGTCTTCTTCTGCGTTAACTGGTACTAGAAGAACATAGTTTTTACCAAATTCTTCTTTTCCGTCAATGGTCAAAAGGATTTCAAACAAGGTTTCATTTCCTTGCTCATCTACTAGTGTGATTAGTTCACGTTCTTCGTGGTCGTGGTTATGATCGTGTGACATAGCCTCTCCTTTATATTAAAATTTTCTATCTAAATAATTTTGTAAAATCAGCTGAGCTGCTAACTTATCAATGACTTTCTTACGCTTATTGCGACTGATATCTGCTTGTTCAATCAACATGCGCTCAGCAGCCACTGTTGTCAAGCGTTCATCTTGATAGTCTACTGGTAAACCAAAAAGCTCTTCTAGCTTTGCTCCGTATGCTTGACTAGCTTCCACGCGCGGTCCGCTTGTATTGTTCATGTTTTTAGGCAAGCCCACTACAAATCGTTCCACCTTATAAGTATCAACCAACTCCTTAACGCGGTCAAAACCAAATTGGCCTTGCTCCTCATTGATTTGGATGATTTCAAGCCCTTGAGCTGTAAAACCGAGCGGATCGCTAATAGCCACCCCTACCGTTTTTGAACCGACGTCCAATCCCATAATTCTCATAGGTTATAGATCGACTCCTTGTCCTTTAAGGTAGTAGCGGACCAATTCCTCAACGATTTCATCACGCTCATACTTACGGATTTGATTTCGTGCATTATTATAACGAGGAACGTAGGCAGGGTCTCCACTCAATACGTAGCCTACGATTTGGTTAATTGGGTTGTAGCCCTTATCGTTCAACGAAGCATAGACATCAGTCAAAGTTTCGCTAATTTCTTTTTTATTGGAATCGTCCAATTTAAAACGTACTGTTTCTTCAGTAAATCCCATTCTAACACCCTCTTTCCTTAGAATAGTACCATTATAGCATAATTCCTTACGTTCTACAATTCAGGCAGTCTATTTATTTGGATTTTCTATTGTTCTGTCGCACCATTTGCCAATCTGTCTGAAATATATTTGCTTGGTTCATTTTTCAAAAGATTTTCCAAGCCAATGTTCTTCAAATATTCTAACTGAGAAGCCTTCTTGACATCCAAAACTTGAAAATCAAAACTAGTCGTTGTTTGAAGTTCTGTTGCACTCAATAGTTTAGTTTCAAGCTTAAATCCTGCTAATTTACGAGCTTCTATGATAGCCTCATCCTTCTCCTCCGCCTCGAGAAGAGCTTTTTGAGTTTCTTCCACTCCATGTTGGTCGATATAAGTCTTCAACTCATCAGAAACTGGACGCTTTTGTTGAATGGTTAGGTTCAAAAAAGTCTTGTCCTTGTATGTAATGGTTTGGGTTTGCTGGCTACCATCATCTGACTTAGGCAAGACCAAAGTCTTGGTGACAACTGTATTCTTCTCAGCATTTTCAATAACTGGCAATGCCGACTGAAGCGTATCTTTTTCTGTTTTTGTAGCTGGTCCAGTTTCTTTTTTCTGTCCACAACCAACTAGGACAAAAAGGAAAGCTAGACTAACAAGAACTATTTTTTTCATTTCTTTCTTCTTTCTTTTTGAAATTAAAATAAGACTGGGAGTTGCTCCCAGCCTTGATGTTTATAGAGCTGCACGCAAACGTGCTTCTGCATTTTCTACATTACGGACAGAGCGTGGTAGGAAGGCACGAATATCATCTTCCTTATAGCCAACTTGTAGGCGTTTTTCATCCACAAGAATTGGGCTCTTTAAAATTCTCGGTGTTTCCATAATCAGATTGAGGACTTCATTGACACTCAAATCTTCAATATCCACTCCAAGGGCTTTGGCATAGCGATTTTTAGATGAAACGATGCTGGCTATTCCGTTATCTGTTTTGGTTAGAATATCCAGTAATTCTTCTCTCGTAATTCCTTCTTTACCAAGATTTTGTTCTTTATAACTTAACTGGTGGGCATTGAGCCAGGTTTTTGCTTTTTTACAGCTAGTACAACTTGAGACTGTATAAATTTTAATCATGTACCTACCCCTTTCGCTACATGTTACTATCAGTTTAGTCTATTATACCATAAAAAACATCCGACTTGCGACCTATTTTTAAATTTTTTTGACTTTTTTCGTCATTTTCGTACTTTTTTCTTGACAAAATGAAATTTACAGCCATTCTTGATATTTCTTGATATAGATTTTTTTCACAATTGTCACGCTAATCATATACAAAATAATGATGAAAAGTAAAAAGATGAAATAAATCGGTTTTAAAGGAGTTAGATGAAGTAGGATTGCAAGTGGACTGTAGGGAAGGAAGGTCACAAAGGCTGCAGCCAATAAGGTTGTCACAAGGACTAGCCAAGCTGGACGACTTTGTAAAAAGGGAATTTTGGCTGAACGCAGCATATGGATAACCATGGTCTGTGACCACATGGACTCGATAAACCAACCTGTCTGAAACAAGACAATAAATCCTACGGCAGACTCCGCTCCATGGACATAGGCTTGACCTGTCGTCATGGGTACAATGATAAAATAAAGCAAACTGAAGGTCAAAATATCAAAGGCCGAAGAGATAGGCCCCATCCAAACCATGAAGCGTGTGATGGACTTAGCTTCCCAGGTATGCGGATTTCTCAAAAAATCTTTATCCACCTTGTCAAAAGGCAAGGCAATACAAGACAAATCATAGACTAGATTTAGGATAATCAAATGGACTGGTGCCATTGGTAAAAATGGTAAAAAGATTCCAGAGACCAATAGGGATAAGATATTTCCAAAATTAGAACTCACTGTCATTTTGATATATTTAGTCATATTGGCATAGACCTTACGCCCTTCAACAAGTCCTTTTTCCAGCACCATGAGATCCTTATCAAGTAGGATAACATCAGCTGTTTCTTTGGCAATATCTACTGCTGTATCAACAGAAATCCCCACATCTGCAACTTTCATAGAAGGAGCGTCATTGATTCCATCCCCCATATAGCCTACAGCATGACCATTAGCCTTAAATTGCAAAATAATCCTTGCTTTTTGGTCAGGAGAAAGTTTGGCAAAGACTGTTACCTCCTCCACGGCTTGAGCCAATTCTTGATTACTCATCTGATCAATTTCAGATCCCAACAGCATCTGATTGATATCCAAACCAACCTTTTCACAGACTGCTTGGGTAACTTTTTCGTTGTCTCCCGTCAAAATCTTTGTTTGAACCCCATGTTCTAACAGAGCCTTAATTGCTGGTGCTGCAGATGGTTTAGGAGGATCTAGGAAGGCTAAATAACCAGTTAGAATCATATCCCCTTCATCATCAACTGTATAGGCATGGCCTTCCCTCAAACCTGACTTATAGGCCACTCCCAAGACACGCAAACCTTGTTGATTTAGTTGTCGAACTTCTGCTAAAATTTCTTCTCTAATAGCATCTGTCAATGAAGTAATCACTCCATGGTATTCCGCATGACTGGAAATCGCCAACATTTCCTCTAGGGCACCCTTGGTTACCAAACTAACAACTTCGTGTTCATCCTTAACGATAACACTCATCCGTCTACGTTCAAAATCAAAGGGAAGCTCATCTATTTTTTGAAAAGTTTGAGCCAGGTTTTGCAAGAGGGTGTGTTCTTTGGCTTCCTTTTCAGTCCGTTTGATGATAGCTCTGTCCATCAAATTTTTCAAGCCCGTTTGAAAATAAGAATTGAGATAAGCTCGTCTCAAGACGGTCAAATCCAAGCGTCCGTGGATGTCCAAGGGATATTCAAGGACAATTTCGTCTTGGGTTAGAGTTCCTGTCTTATCTGTACACAAAATATCAATCGCCCCTAAGTCCTGTATGGCATTGAGTTTCTTGATAACCACTTTTTCCTTGGCCATAATGATGGAGCCTTTTGCTAGACTGGCCGTGATAATCATAGGAAGCATCTCAGGTGTCAATCCAACACCAACACTCAAAGCAAATACGCCAGCTTCTAACCAATCTCCATCTGTTAAACCATTGGACAAGAAAACGATGGGCACCATGACCAGCATCAAACGAATTAAGAGCCACGAAATACTATTCATCTCCCGTTCAAACGAAGTAGGCTCATCATAGGTGTTCAAAGTCTGCTCAATGGCCCCCATCATGGTATCATCACCAACTGCTAAAACCACGGCCTTGGCACTACCAGACAAGACATTGGTTCCCATAAAGGCGAGCGCTTCTGCTTCTAGCAGACTATCAGATTGTTGAACTGTTGCCTTGGTCAAGGCCAATTTTTCAACCGATTCACTTTCACCTGTCAAGCCCGACTGTTGTACAAAGAAATCGCGCGACTCAAATAAAAGAAGATCTGCTGGAATCATGTCTCCAGCGCTTAATTTAACCACGTCACCCACTACCAAGTCATCGATAGGTACTTCTTGGATTTCTCCTTGACGAATGACAGTCGCTGTGTTGACAATCATTTTTGATAGATTGGTCGCAGCCTTATCACTACGGAGTTCTTGGACAAAGCGTATGCCACCAGAAATGAGGACTAGGACAACGATGATAATGGAAGTTGTCGGATCCTCTTGACCTGGTTTTGCCAACCAGACATTGGTCACCAAGGAAATCACGGCGATGACCAGTAAGATGATCGTAAAAGGATTGATAATGGATTCGTAAATCTTTTTGAGGATACTGTCTTCTTGACCCTTTGTGATGGTATTTTCGCCATATAGGTCACGATTTTTCTCCACCTGCTCCTCAGTCAAGCCTGTTAGACTTGTCTTATAAAAAGATAGAGTTTCGTTTAAAGATGTATGAATAGCTGTTGCTAATCTTTCTTTTGTAGTTTTCATTGGTTTCTCCTATCTGTATGAATGATGTGTTTCATACACAGAGACCAATCACTTTATAAGGGCAGAACGACACAAATCAGCGATTGGCTGTGTATGTGCGGTTCCGGATGATCGTCAATTTGCATCGTCTATCTCCTTTCTTTGATTTAAACAGTAGAAAATCCCACCATAAAATGGCAGGATTAAAAAACTAATTATCTGTTTTTCGTTCAAGCTTTAACTCCATAGGGCAATGTAATGAGCTTAGTCTTGGCCTTCGCGACCAGGACTGTTGACCAACGAGTAGTGTCTCCACTGCTTTGCGGTAGTCATCCGTATCCCTATGGTAGCCTCACCTACCGTTTTCGTCTTTCAGTATAAACCTTTAAAATTTAAAAGTCAATCATTTGAGTTGTTTAACTCTTAAATAACTATCAACTCTTTTGGAGCTAAGGTCAACAATTCACAACCTGTCTCTGTAATCAGGATATCATCCTCGATACGAACGCCATATTTGCCTTCGATATAGATACCTGGTTCATCGGTCAAGGCCATACCCGCCTTAATAGTTTCTGTAGAAGTCTGGCTAAAGTAAGGTTCTTCATGGATGTCCAGTCCAATACCGTGACCAATACCGTGTGTAAAGTAGTCGCCATAGCCTGCTTCGATGATAATATCACGAGGAATTTTATCAAAGTCTCGGAAACCTAATCCTGCCTTAGCCTGGTCAATCAAGGCTTGGTTGGCTTTCAAAACCGTATTGTAAATCTCTGCTTGCTCGTCGCTAACATGCCCTAGATAGATAGTCCGTGTCATATCACTGACATAGTGGTCATAAAGGCAACCGAAGTCCATTGTAATGGCTTCTCCTAGCTCCACTGGTTTGTGCATAGGATGGGCATGGGGTTTGGAAGAGTTGATACCGCTAGCTAGAATGGTGTCAAAAGACAAGCCAGATGCTCCCAACTCACGCATGCGGAAGTCAAGGAAGTTGGCAATCTCAATTTCAGTCTTTCCTGGTTTGATAAAGTCAAGTGCATCGCGGAAAGCTTGGTCTGAGATAGAACAAGCCTTGCGAATAGCTGCAATCTCCGCTTCATCCTTAATCATTCGAAGACCTTCAACAAACTGAGTCTGTGGAAGCAAGTCAATTCCTTCAAAGGTTGCCTGCATACGGTGGTAATAAGAGACTGAAATCTCATCTTCAAAACCGATACGAGACAAGCCCATGTCCTTGACAATGCCTGCAATGACAGCCAATTCATCACGGTCAGCCACAATCTCAAAGCCACTGGTTTCTTGCTTGGCTGCAATGATATAGCGAGAGTCTGTCACCAAGACCTGACGGTCACGGCTGATGAAGACTGTTCCGTTCGAACCCCAAAAACCAGTCAAATAATAGACGTTTTTAAGGTTATTGATGATGATGCCATCTAGTTCTTTTTCTTGCATTTTAGTTAGAAATGCTTGTACACGTTTATTCATGATGTAACTTTCCTTTCAAATACTGTCCTGTGTAGCTGGCTTCGTTGGCCGCTACTTCTTCTGGAGTTCCTGTTGCGATGATGGTTCCACCGCCGACACCGCCCTCAGGTCCCAAGTCAATAATATGGTCTGCCGTCTTGATAACATCCAGATTGTGCTCAATGACAAGAACTGTATTGCCATCATCGACAAAGCGAGCTAAAACCTTAAGCAAGCGAGCGATATCCTCGGTATGAAGCCCTGTCGTCGGCTCGTCCAGAATGTAGAAAGATTTTCCTGTCGATCGTTTGTGGAGTTCACTAGCCAGCTTCATACGCTGGGCTTCTCCCCCAGAAAGGGTGGTAGCTGGTTGCCCTAGCGTTACATATCCCAGTCCCACATCCTTGATGGTCTGGAGTTTGCGTTGAATTTTCGGAATGTGTTGGAAGAATTCCACCGCATCGTTGACAGTCATATCCAAGACCTGCGAGATATTTTTTTCCTTGTAATGGACTTCTAGGGTTTCACTGTTGTAACGGGTCCCGTGGCAAACTTCACAAGCCACATAAACATCTGGCAAGAAGTGCATCTCAATCTTGATAATCCCGTCACCTGAGCAGGCTTCACAGCGACCTCCCTTAACATTGAAACTAAAACGTCCCTTTTTGTAACCACGAATCTTAGCCTCATTTGTCTGGGCAAAAAGGTCACGTATATCGTCAAAAACTCCTGTATAGGTAGCCGGGTTAGACCTTGGCGTTCGTCCAATCGGGCTCTGGTCAATATCAATCAAACGATCAACATGCTCAATCCCTGTAATCGTCTTGAATTTACCAGGCTTGTCTGAATTACGGTTGAGCTTCTGGGCAATAGCTTTTTTGAGAATGCTATTGATTAGGGTCGATTTACCTGAACCTGATACACCTGTCACTGCGATGAATTTTCCTAGTGGAAAGCGAGCTGTGACATTTTGCAGGTTGTTCTCACGCGCTCCCGCCACCTCGATAAAACGACCATTACCGACACGACGCTCTTCTGGTACTGGAATGGCACGTTTGCCTGACAAGTACTGACCTGTGATAGACTTGCTATTGCGAGCAACCTGCTTGGGCGTACCCGCAGCAACAATCTCCCCACCAAAAACACCTGCACCAGGACCAACGTCAATCAGATAATCCGCCTCGCGCATGGTATCTTCGTCGTGTTCCACCACGATAAGAGTATTACCCAAATCACGCATCTTTTTCAGACTGGCAATCAGACGGTCATTGTCCCTCTGGTGAAGACCGATTGACGGCTCATCCAAAATATAGAGGACACCTGATAGGTTAGAACCAATCTGAGTTGCCAAGCGAATACGCTGACTTTCTCCACCTGAAAGGGTTCCTGCCGAACGTGACAGGGTTAGATAGTTAAGACCCACGTTATTAAGGAAGGTCAAACGATCCTTGATTTCCTTGAGAATAGGTCGAGCAATGATGGCTTCATTTTCAGACAAGGTTAACTGGCTCACCAAGTCCAAGTGGTCAGCGATAGACAGATCTGAAATTTCTCCGATATGTGGTCCTTGCTCACCACCAACACGGACAGACAAAGCCTGGTCATTGAGGCGATAACCATGACAAGTTCCGCAGGTCAGCTCATTCATGTAGAGGCGCATCTGGGTGCGAGTGTAGTCACTATTAGTTTCATGGTAGCGACGTTTGATATTATTGACAACTCCTTCAAACGGAATGTCAATATCGCGCACACCACCAAATTCATTCTCATAGTGGAAATGGAATTCCTTGCCATCCGATCCATAGAGAATCAAGTTCTTATCTTCTTCTGACAAGTCCTCAAAAGGCTTATCCATATCCACTCCAAAGGCTGTCATAGCCTGCTCTAACATATTTGGATAGTAGTTAGATGAGATAGGATTCCAAGGTGCTAGCACCCCCTCACGTAGCGTTCTGCTGGCATCTGGTACTACCAAATCAGTATCCACCTCCAGCTTGATGCCCAAGCCATCACACTCACTACAAGAACCAAAAGGAGCATTGAAGGAGAAGAGACGTGGCTCTAACTCTGGAACAGTAAATCCACAAACTGGGCAGGCATAATGCTCAGAGAAGAGCAACTCAGAGTCGTCCATGGTGTCGATAATGACATAACCTTCTGCGATACGAAGGGCAGCCTCAATGGAATCAAAGAGACGACTACGAATGCCCTCCTTGATAACAATACGGTCAACCACGACATCGATATTGTGTTGCTTGCTCTTAGACAACTCTGGCACTTCGGTCACATCATAGACTTCCCCATCTACACGTACACGAACATACCCATCTTTCTGAACCTTCTCGATAACACTCTTATGTTGGCCTTTTTTCTTGCGGATGACAGGGGCCAAGATCTGCAAGCGCTGGCGTTCAGGTAACTCCAAAACCTTATCCACGATTTGCTCCACAGAAGAAGCCTTGATAGCCCCATGCCCGTTGATACAGTAAGGCGTCCCCACACGCGCGTAGAGGAGACGCAGATAGTCATTGATTTCAGTCGTGGTTCCCACCGTCGAGCGAGGGTTTTTGCTAGTCGTTTTCTGGTCGATGGAAATAGCTGGGCTGAGGCTATCAATGGCATCCACATCAGGCTTCTCCATATTTCCCAAGAATTGACGAGCATAGGCTGACAAACTCTCTACATAGCGACGTTGCCCCTCCGCATAGAGGGTATCAAAGGCCAGACTGGATTTCCCTGAACCTGACAAGCCTGTCACGACAACCAGCTTGTCTCGCGGAATCTCCACATCAATATTTTTTAAATTATGGGCACGCGCCCCATGAATGACAATTTTATCTTGCATCTTTGTTCTTTCTAGTCCATTATTGCTTACCATTATACCAAAAAAAGTGAGATTCTATTACCCAAAAGGCTGATTTTGTAGTATAATAAAAAACTTCTTATTTTATGTTTCCTTAGGGCTTCCTAACCCTTATATCACGCGCTTTTGAACAAAAAATACTAATATTACTTTTTACTACTTGCTCCCCCAAAGTACGCAAAAAGGGGAGCAAAAAAGCCCCACAAAAGGGCTAAGATTTGACGAGTTCAGCAGGCAAGAAACTAGCACGGTCAAACGTGCTTTTTTGTTTTCTGATGAAATATGTACATACTTTTCCATACTTTAGTTTCTGATTGCTGATAGATATATTATACCATGAAGCGCGTGTTTTATAAAATTATGACCTCACAAAAGCCCCCAGTTTGCTCTCTAAGGGCTTGTAGTTTATCCGTGGTGTTTTTAGTTGTCCAGTACGAAACGAAGCAAAATAGGGGGCGAATATGAAGCCTCAGCCTACATTTGCCAACATTCATGCTTCTAACTCTTGTAGTAAGGTTAAATCTAACCCATCAAGGTCAACATCTATTTCAAAATCTATATCTATATCCATGTTTAAATCTATCTCCATATCCTCTAATTGGATATGCTCCAAATCAATCAAAAAATCTTCAATCATTTCATCCCCCCTCACTTAAATCTCAACATTTCTCAACAAAACACCACAAACGCCTACTTATATGCTTCTAGCTCTCCGTTCTGGTGGATTCTCGCAAAGTTTAAGACGGCTATCTGTTTATATCGGTGGTAGCTAGTGGAGCTAGTTCCTGCCATCTCTACGCATTCACTCATTGTTTTCTTTCTCATATAGCAATAATGGATAATAAAGTATTTTCTGGCTCGTTTGTTCTCTATACTGTTGATGTCTTGGGCGAATATCTCCAATCCCTCACGGGTTGCTTTTTCATGCTCACCGCTCAAATTCCACTGATCAGGTAAGATAAGTTCCCAATCCTCTTCATCTATCGTAACTTGGTTTTCACTTCCTGCCATCCTCTGGAATCGTAGAAAGTAAGTCATCCGCTTTCTGACGTTCATCATCGTTTTAAACTTATCCAGCTCCATTAGTTCGCTCCTTCATGATATAATATTATTGAGATTATAGCTGAGGCGGAGCGCCTTGGCTTTTTTTGCTGTTTCTCTATGTTCGCTCTAGCTTCAAATGCTTTCCCGTGAGAAAAAATGTACAATGACGGATGAAGCTCATAGAGGCGCGTGGGGAGAGAGATAATCCCCGTATCTCCTTATGGTTTGATAAGCAATTAAGGGATGTTTTTATCTCTCTTATTTCCTTGTCATTCTGCAAGGAGTAGATCCGAAATAAGAGGGCTAAAAACTCCGCTTAGCTGCTTGTCATTTCTCAGGGAGTTAAGGAGAGTTATTATTGCTCTTATCTACTTGATAAATGATAGGGGGATATAGCCACTTTCTCGGTGTTCGCTCGGAGTTCAAGTACATGTACCCTTGTATTTTAAGTATATCTTTTTTGCCACAATCTCACCTTTTCTAACCCTCGGAAAACCTCGTCATCTTACCAAAACCTTACCATTCCTCTGGTTCGCTAAACATACTTTCAGGAAAACCACAAACTGAAATCAAATACTGACAAGCGTTATAATCTACCCAAAGCGCTCCATCTTCTGAGTGGTGGAAATACTTATCTGGTAGCGTTCCAAGGTATGCACCCATTTTATAAATAGATACCCCACCTTTTTGGCTTGGTAACAGTCCAGTATATCCTCTGCGTAGTCCATGATTCAAAGCGTTGCTATTGCCATATTTTGGTTTTCTGTTGCCCCTGTTGCCTTTTGCTACTTGGTTGCCCGGCAAAAATCTCCCTCGGCTATCACGTTCCATATTGCACCTTTCTACGGTGTTCGTTTGGTAGAATTGTTCCATTACTACAAATTATCTAAGGCCTCCTAAACTACTTGGTTAATGGGTAGCTTTAGAGGTGAAAAAATCAAGCTAACTTCCTGATAGCACTACATTCCCTAATACCTTTAAACATTTCAAAAAGGGAATTTTTCGTACAGAAGAGGGCAGCGTTCTTATATCCGAACGATACATACCCCCGTCTAAAAATAAAGGGGGTATCTCTGCCTCCTGTCTCGTATTCATACCTGTTTAATATCTTATAATTGACTGTTGTAACTATAACGCTAAACAATATTCATAGCATTTTTTCTAACCATGATCTTTATTTAGATTTGTTTGGAAATGTTCCAAAACACTACTTCAGATTGCTCAATCCATTCAGCCAAAAACTATCTCCCTTTCTGGTATAGTAAACAAACTTTTGATAATGCTTATAATACTTGTCACGTTTCATATACTTTGGTCTTTCAGGAAAACCATCGAACATATATCCGCCACGTTTGGGACTCCAACCTGGTTCCACCTTTCTAGCTTCCCTCAGTGCTCTCTCCCAGTAGTATTGGCAATCTGTCTTACTTCGGTTTAGTGTTGACCTGTGTATTTTCTGGCATGATCCACAAACATATAGCAAAAGTCTCTTATAGAGTTTTCTGCATCGATTACCACAAATAGGACAAAGAAAGAAGTAGCGATTACCTCCCTTGGTTCCTGGTATACTTGCTAAATCAAAATGATTGTTTCCAAAGGTGATATACAGATTATCTAGGTCTATCTCTAGTTTTCTACCGTCCGACTCAGCTATACCATAACTTATATTCTTGTTTTTCATCGGCTTTATAAATGTCTCTATGGTTATTGATTTTATAACTTCCATTCGTTCAAAAATCCCTATATAGAAAAAACCAAATTGATTGGGTTTAGTAGCAGTGAAACCACAAAAAGAGGCTAGTACCTCTCTTGATAGTTCTAGCTTTCCACCTCGGTCACATAATCAGCTAAGCCTTTATATTCGCCTTCTACGTCCAACTTTTGGAGTAGGCTAATACTTTCATCGCCCAGCATTTCCAACGTACCAAAAGCGGTCATAGAGTCCATAGGGATAGGCTTATCAGAAAGCAAGCGATCAGCATAGTCTAATAGTTCTAGTTCGTAGTCTGTAACCTTATTGAGCAAACTCTCAAAATCCTCTGACTCTTTGAGTTGAAGCACGCGCTCCCGTTTGTAACATTCTTCAAACGCTGCACCCTCTTCTGGTTGTTTGTGGTAGTCTTTAAAGCTGTCACAAATACGCTTGAAAGTCTTGTTTAGCTTGTGATCTTCTACATACTCAGCGACAAGCGTGCCTTTATCCTTGTAGGTCAATGAGATTACAGGCTGGCAATATGTCCCAGTCATGTATCCCAGTAGCGCGTGACCTGCTACCAGAGCAGTATCTAGGTCTTTAAATTCGTAAGTGAAAGTAAATGTTTTGGCTTTATCCGAAAATGTTTTTAATGTCATGTTGTTTTTCTCCTTTTTCTTCGGCTAAAAATTGCGCTTCATCCTCTTATCTTTAATGTCTGTAATAATAAATACGTTCCCCTCTGATCGTTTTCCAATGCGACTGACTAGCTTATCATTATAGATTCTGGCCAGCTCTTTTCCGTTGTGATTGGTGTTGATGATAGTTGTGTCTCGCTTATCAAAAATCTTGAAAAGAAAGGCCTGTACCCAATTATTAGCTTCATTTTTTTGGCTGTTCATAACGCTTTCTGTTCCTAAATCATCAATAAAGAGATAGTCAACCTCAGTCAGCAACTTCAAGGCGTCATACTCTGTAAAATCACTCTGTCTATACTGCCAACCTGACTGAATGCGCGTGATAATCTCAGTAATACTGACAAAAAGCACACTCTTAGGCTCATTCCTAGACTTATAGCCCTCGTTAATGGCTTTGGCCATAGAATAGCATAAATGACTTTTGCCAGTACCTGGATTGCCCATAATTAGCGTGTTCCCTGTCATACCGTTTAGGTACTCCTTAGCTTGTTTGATAGCAAACTCCTTGGCCTCGTGTTCCTCTTTTGTCTCGGCTTTGAAAGTGCTAAAAGAGGCCTCTCTCAGCTCATTTGACACCGTACTTTCACGCGCTAGCACATCATAGGTTGAAGAGTCCAGATCATGGCCTAGGGCTTTTTCTATGCCCTCTAGCTCCGTCTGTTTGATGTTCTCCCTAGTGCATTCCATACAGTAGGGTGATGTATAACCATCTGGCTTTTTGAATTGTACTAGGTTAATCTGATGGGTTGGGCAAAACTCATCAGTGACCTTTATTTTTTCATTGAGCTGGTCTGTATTCAGTAATTCCATTGTTTCTCCTCTCCGTCAGTAGATAAACGGATCTTGAATATCATCGTCAGACTGACCTTGTTTCTTTTGCTGAAACAGTCTTTGTTCATCTTCGACTTGTACCATGGTTCTAATACCATTCTGTCGCCAGTTCTTGAGTATTGAATTGATATAACTAAAAGATCGCTTGCCGTTATCTGCACCCTTGTCTATAGCAATCTTGATAACCTCTAGCTCCATACCGTCAAGAGTGAGATAGTCAGCCAGTATTTGATATTGTTGCCCATCCATAACCCCTATACGCTTTTGGTAATAGTTAGAGATTTCAGCAGTAGGAGCAGAAGAAGTTTTTTTCTCTATCTCTTCTTCTTTCTCTATCTCTTTCTCTTTCTCTATCTCTGTCTTACATGTAGTTAACAATGTAAGATTGTCAGATGACATTGTAAGATTTTCCTTTTGTTCTCGCTGCTGTTTCCGATATTCTCGCATGTATGCTGCTTGGTTGGTTTCCTGCTGTACCAAGGCTTTTGCCTGCGGTAGTTCTGCGTTTTTATCTTCATCAACTTGTATTAGGCCACACTTAGTAAAGTATGCCATGGTCATATCTATATCATCTTCCGATACGTCTAATTTTAGGGCTAACTCTTCCTTGAGATTGTCAAAGTAACCCTCATAGTATAAAATACAGTCACTTTCTAAGCTCTCTAGCATGAGCCTAATATAAATCACCGTCATAGTGTACCCACCAGGTACCGTTTTTAGTCTCTTGATAAAAATATTATCAAAAAATTTCTTATCAATTTTTAGCCAAAAATATATTTTAGTTTTTGCCATTCTCCACCCCCAGAAACTTCCAGATGTCCGAAACTTTGTAATAGATTTTCCTAGTATCTTCTAGTAGTGGTTGATACCGTCTTAGCCCTACTTTTTCCCACTTTTGGAGTGTCATATATTTTATATCTAATTCGTCCATGACTTCCTGCGCTGAGATTAAACCTGTCAGTCTTGGTTTGACTATATCACGCGCTTCCAGGTATCTTTCCACTACCTCCAGAATGCCATGCGCTAGGTCTTGCTCACTTTCTCGGCTTAGGCTAAACATATCCGCACACCTCCTTCAAGGTTTCTTTGTAACTTTCTAGGTCGCTGTTCATCAACACCGCTAGGCGTTTTTCTTCTTCTCGTATCTGATTGTAAAATGTTTTTGCACCGTCCAGTAGCTCCTCTTTGTTAGCTGGGATAAAATATCCTCTAAATGTCCCATGGCGAACCCCAACAATAGGAACACTATGGCGCGTGATTAGACGGCTGATAATATCTTGCACGGTTCTTTCTGCTAGCTTAGTGATCAGGCTGATTTCTGCCCCTGTTATGGAGTTCTCAGCCCCTACCTTGATTAGTCTTAATACTCGTTTGTCATTCTCTGATAGGCTCATTCAGTTCCTCCTCTCCTTTGCTTTTATTCACAAAGGTTATTTGTCCGCTCGCTACCCCTTGCAAAATATCTTTTTGAGTTTCTATGATTGTATCCAAGGTTTTCAAAATAGCTGTCTTAGTCTCTAAATAAAACGCTTGTTTTGTCAACAAGCTCATAGTTACAGCTAACTTTGTTGCATTGTCCATACACGTAGCTAGAAAAATCTCTTTAGTAAAATAAGGTTCATCTGGTATTTTTTCACTATCAAGGTATATCTTCACTATGTAACTCATTTCATTCCTCCGTAAACTCTTACCCCTGCAAGCTGGATATATCGCCCATAATCAGGGTTTAAATCCTCGCTAGGTGTTTCTATCGTCTGTTGGTTTTCTCGCTCAAATTGGGCGCTTTTTTTGCAGTCTAGGTGGTTTAGATAAAGCAGTAAGCCAATCAATACCACCATGAAGATTACCGCCTGTGTATTGGTCAAATCTAATTCATTCATCTTATGCCCTCGCTTTGTAATTCTTGATATAGTCCACTTGATCAGTTCGCTCCATCTTCAAAAACTCATCTACCTCTTTGGGTGTTGCCTTTCTATCTAAAAAATCAGCAATAAACTGAAAGACGCTGGGGCGTTCTGCCTTGATTTCAGCCATTACTTCATCAAATTCTGCTTGTGTCATGTTGTTTAAGTCTAGTGTCATTTTATTGCTCCTAATCAATCATCATTCCACGAGTATATAAGGATGAGTCTGTCCATGAATCCAAAACGTTCTTTTTCCCTCGTTTTTTCTTTGCGATATCAACCGCTATGACTTCCCATACATAATTCAATAATTGACTTTGTTCCATTGGGTAGGTATTTTCTTTAGTTATTTCAGCTAGGTAAGTGTTTAAGAAAAGAAATCCATCAAAGTTGGAAAGCAGCGTTATAAACTTAGTATCACCCCAATAATTTCTGTAATAAGACTCTTCTCGTTCTTCTAGTTCTCCTATTACTTCAGCAACTACTCTCTGTTTCATCCTTTCCGTCTGTTCCTTAAGTGTTTCCTGCTGTTCACGGCATTCTGTGCTAGTTAGTTCATTATAAACATCATCCAAGTCATTCAATACCCTGCTAATTTCTCTTTTAGCTAATGCAGTTTCAGCCCCTACAAGGCTTTCTTGTATTTCTTCTAAATTTGTTGAAATAGCTTCTAATTTATCTGCTATCATGTTTTCCTCCGTTGGCCTTTTTATTGTCGTTTACTATACAGGATATCCTCACACTCAAAGTTTTGCGATGGAGAGTGTGGGGATTTTGAATGGTTGTTTCTTATACAGTTTTTCTTGTAATTCCCAGCCTCATGCTCTTGGTCGCCAAATTTCTGAGCATGGGGATTTTGAATGCCTTTTACTACACCGATTGCCTCACGCTCAGACTCGCCAAATTGAAAGCGTGAGAAAGTACCAGTTTTAAGAGTTGGCGCTCTCCGTATGGTCAAATTGCCCTAAATATGCTATAATCTAGGCATAAATCTTTACTAAAACCTCTTTGATAATAGCTTGCCTGCTTTTTGTTAAATTCGTTTTAGTGTTAGTGTGAAAGGCTCTGCGGTGTGGTTATTGCTAAGCCTTTTTTGTTGCTCTCACGCGCTTCTTTGGCGTGTTTTTTTATTTCTGAATGCCATAGCTTTGATTTCCTGATAACTCATATTCAAGCCAATCATGGCTATTACCATATCCTCAAATGCCTGGTATTGCTCCAGCTCCTCACTGGTCAAGCTATCGATGCCATTATAGCCCCCACGTTCTTCCCTTAACTGCTTAGCGTTCCTGTCGGTTACTACTTTTAGTAGCAGGTTGTTCATGGTGCTATGCGCGTGCTTGGGTGCTTGTTCCCAGTTCTCAATACTGTCATGCAAGGTTTTTCTTTTTGGCTTTTCTAGCGCCCTCTGCATACGAAACTTAGAAAGTTCCTCACGCATTTCAAAGAATGCTTTGACTAGGTTGGTTTTGAAGTTGGCCACTTGC
This sequence comes from Streptococcus sp. Marseille-Q7156, assembly GCF_965119495.1. The sequence goes on from NZ_CBCPLU010000001.1 coordinate 1,721,882, forward strand.
TCGGTGTTCTTTAAGAATGTAACTAACAAGGTCGCTTGTTGTTCGTTCAAAATATATTCCTTGGTATTCTGGCCACTTTCCATAGCTTGGATTTTAAATCCAACCTTTCCGAACTGTTCAAATCTTGCTTGATGTTTGCGGATCATCTTGGTTATTGTGTGATGTTGCAATCCCGTGCATTCTGCCACAATACTGCTCAGCGTATACGGCTCTTTCTTGCCGTCCATATAGACTAATTCCATTGTGGTTCTACCTCCTGCATGAATTTGGTTAACTTGCTTGTCAGACGGCTCTTCTCGTCCATATTTTTAGCCTCTGCAATGGCTTTGGCTAGTGTATCGATATAATACCGTTCTGCCTCTGCCAACGTGTCAGGGGCTTTTATAGTGGTCTGTGGTTCTTCCACCAGTTCCCCATCCATGTAGTAGCCGTTTAGTCGGATTTCTTTCAGAATGTGCTTGACTACTTTTTTAAACTCTTTTGCTAGTGGTTTGCGTGACTGCGATAAAACTTCATAGACTCCGAACTCTGTCAGCATATTCATTTCTCTTTTTTGACCTGCCCTAGATATTACATAGGTCAGCTTTTCATCATCTACCCGTTTTAGTAAATCCGTGGTGTTTTGGATTTCAATCATCTCAGCAACCTCTACCGCTACAAATAACGGATTTTGAATGTCTCCATAAACATCAAAGTGTTTAGAGCCAAATCGTTGAGTTGTTACAACTTCCAAAACTTCCTTTTTGTTGTGTTGTTCTCCTTTGGGATAGAAGTTCCCAAAAAAATCACATAAATCTTTTTGCTGTGTTGTCATGTCTTGCTTGACCTCTCTGTATAACTTGTTTAGTCTTTTTCTGCTTTCCTTGTTGGGCTTATGCTTGCCCTGTGCCCACTTGCCAACTGTTCGGGGATCTATGCCTATTCGTTGGCCAATAGCTACCAAGTTCAGCCCGTGAGTGGTTCACATTTCATCGATGACCCTTGTATAGTTCCTCTTCATTGCTTGCCTGCCTTTCTTCAATCCTCTGGTGTTAGTAGTTCATCAATAGAAACACCTAGATAGTTAGCAATCTTTAGCAAGGTTTCAATATCTGGGCGCTTAGTACGCTCATAGTATAAAGCTGTGAGTGTGCTTTTTGATAGCCCTGTTTCTCTTGCAACATCTGCCACCTTCAAGCGTTTCTTTGCTAAAATAACACGCATATTATTTTTCAAATCTCTATCCTCCTTTTTTGAGTTTTGTTATATATTAGCGATATCGCTAACAGAAAACATATTACACTACTCTAAAACATTTGTCAATAGTCTGTTATATTTTTTTGTTGTTTGTTTTTTTTAACAATATCGGTTATAATTTAGCTACGGAGGAAACTTACAATGATTAAGACAAATTTCGCTGTACTAATGGCCGAAAGAGGTCTGAAGATAGCAGACGTTTATGAAGATACTGGTATTTCTAAAACCACTCTGATGACTCTATCAGAAAATACTGGGAAAGGTGTTCAATTTGATACCGTTGATAAGTTATGTAATTACCTTGGAATAGAACTAAAAGATTTTTTTGTATATAGTCCTTATATCTGGAAGGTTTACAATAAAGATAACTATGAGTATAAAGAAGACGGGGATAATGTAATCGCGATTAACCTAAAATCTCCTCATAGTGAGAGGATTTATATCGCTAAATTATTCTTTTTCTCCCCTAAACATATTGATTCTCCAACTGATGACGATAGTATCAAACTGTGGGTACGCCTTTCACTAGATGAAGATAGCGGAAACTTTGGGTATAAGGAATTCTATAATTTTATTTCATCGTTACCCGTTGGATTTCAAACACATTTTTATAATGATGTAATTGAGGTGCTAAAAAATCACTATCTCAATTCTAAAACAGTGATTTCTGCATATAGGTATGATTTTCACCCCACAAAAGAGTATCTAACGGAAATTTCTCTAAATAAAAACGACAAGGTGATTATTTCATTTTTTGATGATTATGGAAGTTCACACGCACCTAAAGAAGTTCAAGTGGACAAAACTATCAAAATTGACTAACCCACGCGCCACAATGTTCCACAATCCTGAAGCGCATGGATTCTCGGAATTCAAGATTTTCTAATATACTCTAACGACACGAAAATAAAATAAAACTCTTGAAATATCGGGAGTTATTGGCAAATTACCACAAATTAACTCGACAAAAAGGAGAAATTATGACTGATCTAACAACCTCACAAATAGAAAGACAAAATATTTTAAATAATTCTTTAGCATTACAAAAAGCTGAAGAGATTTTACAAGTACCTGGTTTCTACTTTGAAGATACTTTTTATTTTACAAATTCTCAGCTAGCTACCTTTTTCGAAGTCGACATTCGAACTATTGAAAGACTGGTTGAAGCTCATAAAATAGAGCTTACTGAAAATGGTTATCACACTTTACGTGGAGAAAAACTAGCTAATTTTAAAGAAAATGCTTTTGCTACCGACACAAATGTCGGTAGCAAAGTTACACAATTAAGTATCTCATCGTTCAGAACATTGCTTAATTTTGCTATGTTGTTAACCAATAGTGATATAGCTAAGCAAGTAAGAAATACCTTACTTGATATTGTCATTAATGTGTTAACTGAGAAAACTGGTGGACATGTAAAATTTATAAACCAGCGTGACAAAAACTATCTATCGACTGCATTAGAAGAAGATAATGCTAGAAAAATATTTACAAATGCCATTGATAAGTATGTTTCTGGAAGTAATTTCAAATATGGTCAATTAACAAATGAAATTTACAAAGCAATCTTTAAAGAAAGAGCATCAGAATACAAAAAAATACTGAAATTGAATAAAAATGATAATGCTCGCGCAACAATGTATAGTGAGGTACTTATAGTTATTGCTAGTTTTGAAAAAGGGGTTGCTTATGAGATTGAACAAAAGAGTAAGTCTTCAAATCAAAAATTAACTAATGCTGATGTAATTGAGATAATTCAGAAATTAGCAACTCACCCAATGCAAGAACCCCATTTAATGCATGCCAGAGAGAAAATGGCAAGTAGGGACCTATCTTTCAGGAATGCCAAACATGAGAAATTAGCAGAATATATCCGTCCAATTTCTGAAGAAGATTTTGAAAGGTTTATCGGCGAACAAAGTAAATCCCTCTCGAAACAAATTGATGAATACCGCCAAGTTTTTGAAAGATTGAGGGATAAATAATGGATAAAATCAATTATTTTTCTGCTGAAGAAGCAATTTTACTACACGACATTGAAGTAATTGAGAAAATTGGTGGTTTACATGGTGTTAAAGATAAGGGAAGGGTATTTAGTGTATTTGAACACTTACAGAACGACGATTACTATCCAGACTTTGAAACAAAACTTACAGTGCTAGTATTTAATACAGTTCAATTTCATATGTTCAATGATGGAAATAAGAGAAGTAGCATTGTCTTCGGTATTAAATTTTTAACAATCAATCACCTTGATTACCTCATTCCCTTCTTTATCGAAACAATGGAAAATATTGTCTTATGGGTAGCAATGGGATTAATTGATTTCAATTTTTTAAAAGAAATTATTTCTTCAATTCTCTACTATGAGGAACTCACCGAAAAAGTAAAAGAAAAACTTGTACAGTTAGCTTTAGCTGAAGAAAATAACAAATAAAATCCTTTCCGTAAGCTCAACATGATATAAACCACAATCTAAAACCTTTTTGATAATAGCTTGCCTGCTGATGTATTTTAGAAAGGTTTAAATCATGAAAATAACTGAAGTTATAAAAAAAGACGGTAGTAAAGTCTATCGTGCTAATGTATATCTAGGAGTTGACCAGGTAACAGGAAAGAAAGTTAAAACTAAAGTAACAGGGCGGACACAAAAGGAAGTTAAGCAGAAAGCTACTCAAGAAAAAATTGCTTTTCAAAAAGCAGGATCCACTAGACAAAAGGCTAGCACCATAAAAAACTATCAAGAATTAGCCAATCTCTGGTTAGAAAGTTATAAGAATACGGTTAAGCCAAACACTCAAGGCAATGTTAGAAAGTTAATTGATAATCATATATTGCCTATTTTGGGGGCTTACAAGCTCGATAAGCTCACTACTCCACTTATCCAGTCCATTATCAACAAACTTGCTGACAAGACTAATAGAGGGGAAAAAGGGGCTTTTCTACACTATGACAAGATACATGCTTTAAACAAACGTATCTTACAATATGGCGTAACCATGCAAGCTATACCGTCCAATCCTGCGCGTGATGTTGTTTTACCTCGTAACACTCAGAAAGCAAAGCGCCAAAAGGTAAAACACTTTGAAAATCAAGAACTAAAAAAGTTTCTTGGTTATCTCGATAATTTAGATAGCGATAGATATCGTTACTACTATGAGACAACGCTCTATAAGTTCCTATTGGCTACTGGTTGCCGTATCAATGAAGCTTTAGCTCTTTCCTGGTCTGATATAGACTTAGATAATGCCGTTGTGCATATTACCAAAACCCTAAATCGGGATCTAGAAATCAATAGCCCAAAATCTAAGGCTAGTTATCGGGATATAGATATAGATCAAGCGACTGTTAGCATGCTAAAGCAGTACAAACTGCGCCAAACTAAAGAGGCTTGGAAGATAGGACAACGTGAAAGCGTGGTATTTTCTGATTTCATTCATGAGTATCCTAGCAGTTCAAGACTTAAAAGAAGATTGCAAACACATTTTAAGCGTGCTGATGTTCCTAACATTGGATTTCACGGATTCCGTCACACTCACGCTAGTCTCTTTCTTAACTCTGGAATACCATACAAAGAACTCCAGTACCGCCTAGGTCATTCCACTTTATCAATGACCATGGATATATATAGCCACCTCTCAAAAGAGAACGCAAAAAAAGCAGTATCATTCTACGAAACTGCACTAAAAGCACTATAGGGAGAGCAAAAAGGGGAGCAAATTTAAAAATCAACATTTCAAGACAAAGTAAAAATCCAATAGCAACAGGTTTTTTGTTAGATTTATTTTGAAAAAGGCCGATTTTGTAGTATAATAGTACGGTGTGAAAAAATATGAAAAATGAGAAAGGATAAGGGATATGAAACAAGTTTTTCTCTCTACAACAACTGAATTTAAAGAGATCGATACGCTTGAACCGGGTACTTGGATCAATCTCGTCAATCCGACTCAAAATGAATCACTCGAAATCGCCAACGCCTTCGATATCGATATTGCCGACCTTCGAGCACCGCTCGATGCGGAAGAAATGTCTCGTATTACCATTGAAGACGAGTATACCCTGATTATCGTAGACGTGCCGGTCACAGAGGAAAGAAATAACCGCACCTACTACGTAACCATCCCGCTTGGTATTATCATCACTGAGGAAACCATTATCACTACGTGTTTGGAACCACTACCTGTCCTTGATGTCTTTATCAACCGTCGATTACGTAATTTTTATACGTTCATGCGTTCGCGTTTTATCTTCCAGATTCTCTATCGCAATGCAGAGCTTTACCTAACAGCCCTTCGTTCTATTGACCGTAAGAGTGAACAAATCGAAAGTCAACTGCATCAATCAACTCGTAATGAAGAATTGATTGAGCTCATGGAGTTGGAAAAAACTATCGTCTATTTCAAGGCTTCCCTCAAAACAAATGAGCGTGTGATTAAGAAATTGACCAGCTCAACCAGCAATATCAAGAAATACCTTGAGGACGAAGACCTGCTTGAAGATACCCTGATTGAAACCCAACAGGCCATCGAGATGGCAGACATTTATGGAAACGTCTTACATTCTATGACAGAGACCTTCGCCTCTATCATTTCTAACAACCAGAACAACATCATGAAAACCTTGGCCCTTGTGACCATCGTCATGTCCATCCCAACCATGGTCTTTTCTGCCTACGGGATGAACTTTAAGGATAATGAAATCCCCCTAAACGGAGAGCCAAATGCCTTCTGGTTAATCGTCTTTATCGCCTTTGCTATGAGTGTCTCGCTCACTCTCTATCTCATCCATAAAAAATGGTTCTAAGAGGAATATTTATGTCTCAGATTGATCTACAAAAATTAACTAAGAAAAACCAAGAGTTTGTCCACATCGCTACCCAACAATTCATCAAAGATGGGAAAACAGACGCTGAAATCAAGGCTATTTTTGAGGAAGTCATTCCCCAAATCCTTGAGGAGCAAGCCAAAGGTACGACTGCTCGTTCCCTCTATGGCGCACCGACCCACTGGGCTCATAGCTTCACTGTTAAGGAGCAATATGAAAAAGAGCATCCAAAAGAAAATGACGATCCAAAACTCATGATTATGGACTCAGCTCTTTTCATCACTAGCCTCTTTGCCCTCGTCAGCGCCCTCACAACCTTCTTCTCAGCAGATCAAGCTTTCGGCTATGGATTTGTCACTCTCCTATTAGTTGGACTGGTTGGTGGATTTGCCTTCTACTTGATGTACTACTTCGTTTACCAATACTATGGACCAGATATGGACCGCAGTCAACGTCCACCTTTCTGGAAATCTGTACTGGTTATCCTAGCTTCTATGTTCCTTTGGTTGCTTGTCTTCTTTGCAACAAGCTTCCTACCAGCTAGCCTTAACCCAGTACTTGCTCCATTGCCACTGGCTATTATCGGAGCAGCCCTCCTAGCCCTTCGCTTCTATCTCAAGAAACGCTTGAACATCCGCAGCGCAAGTGCAGGACCAACACGTTATTAAGAAGAATCATAAAAGCAACTGCAGGTGCGGTTGCTTTTTCTTGCTTTCTTGATTTAAAAGCATTCTTCTGACATCCCACATAGCTTTCTTTTATCCTTTGTGATAAAATAGGCTCAATCTATTTCTAGGAGGATAAGATATGGTTTCTACTATTGGTATTGTTAGTTTGTCTAGTGGCATTATCGGAGAGGACTTTGTCAAACACGAAGTGGACTTGGGTGTCCAACGTCTCAAGAACCTGGGACTCAATCCTACCTTTTTGCCTCATTCGCTAAAAGGATTAGACTTTATCAAGGACCATCCTGAAGCTCGTGCAGAGGATTTGATTCATGCCTTTTCTGATGATAGCATCGACATGATCCTATGCGCCATCGGTGGAGACGATACCTATCGCTTACTACCTTATCTTTTTGAAAATGACCAACTACAAAAGGTTATCAAACAAAAAATTTTTCTTGGCTTCTCGGATACAACCATGAACCATCTCATGTTGCATAAACTAGGAATCAAAACTTTTTATGGTCAATCCTTCCTAGCAGACATTTGTGAATTGGACAAGGAAGTGCTGACCTATAGCCTCCACTACTTTAAAGAATTGATTGAGACGGGAAGAATCTCAGAAATCCGCCCTAGCAATGTTTGGTATGAGGAAAGGACTGACTTCAGTCCCAAGGCTCTGGGGACACCTCGTGTCAGTCATGCAAATACTGGTTTCGAGCTGTTGCGGGGAAATGCCCAGTTCGAGGGAAAAATCCTCGGTGGTTGCCTCGAATCCCTCTACGATATCTTTGACAACTCTCGATACGCAGATAGCACGGAGCTCTGCCAAAAATACAAACTTTTCCCTGACTTGTCAGACTGGGAAGGAAAAATACTCTTACTAGAAACAAGCGAAGAAAAGCCTGAGCTGGAAGACTTCAAAAATATGTTGCAGACTTTAAAGGAAACTGGGATATTCGCGGTCATCAGTGGACTCTTGGTCGGAAAACCTATGGATGAAACTTTCTATGACGACTATAAAGAGGCACTATTGGATATTATTGACAGCAATATTCCAATTGTCTATAATCTGAATGTCGGCCACGCAACTCCGAGAGCAATTGTCCCCTTCGGAGTCCATGCCTATGTAGATGCACAGGAGCAAGTCATTCGCTTTGACTATAACAAAAAATAAATAGTGTCTCTATTTTTGTGCTTTTGTATTCGTTTTCGTTACAATTTGTATCTGAATTTATTGCATTTCGCTAATTTCTATGATATCCTTTTGAAGGAGGTGTATATGACAAAACAAAAAATTAATCGAATCGTAGGTTCTATTGGTGCCTTTATTGGAATCATAGTATTTATTGCCTACATACCTCAAATTATCGCTAATTTACAGGGAAATAAAGCTCAACCATTTCAACCTTTATCAGCTGCTATATCTTGCTTAATCTGGGTTATTTATGGATGGACAAAGGAACCTAAGAAGGATTGGATACTAATCATTCCAAATTCAGCTGGTGTTATTTTAGGTGGAATCACTTTTTTGACTTCACTCTAACAAATCTAATAGTATATATAAAAAGCTGGGAAAAATTTCTCAGCTTTTTTCTATATTCTCAGATATGCTAGTTACCTGTACTCACTAATTGCTGCTTTTCCATTCACAATCATTCTCATGGTCATCAACCAGGCCTGCTGCTTGTAGAAAAGACAAGACAGCGACTGGGCCTGTGAACTTAAAGCCTCGTTTTTTGAGATCTTTGGATAATTTCTCAGATAGAGCTGTTTTGGCAGGCGCCTGACTGTAGTCAGGCACATCATTGACGATAGTTTTTCCCTCAACAAAGGACCAAAGATAGGCATCAAAAGATCCGTACTCTGCCTGTAGTCGTAGAAAGGCTTGGGCGTTAGCGCGTGTAGCAAAAATTTTCGCTCTATTTCGGATGATGGCTGGATTCTCCAGCAAGGCTTCCAATTCGGTGTCGGTCATCTCTGCGACTGCGTGAATTTGATATCCATAAAATGCTTCTCGGAAAGCTTGGCGTTTGTTTAGTACCGTTTCCCAAGACAGACCTGCCTGATAGGTTTCCATACACAACAACTCAAACAATGCTTGGTCATCATGGAGGGGCTGCCCCCACTCCTCATCATGATAGGCAATGTAGAGCGGATTGGTCACCTTGACCCACGAACAACGTTTTGTCATGCTCTGCTCCTATTTGACCAACATTTTAAGGGCCGACTTGATATAGTTCTCAGCTGTATCTGTCGTTCCTTCAAAGAATTTCTTGATTTTCTTGAGTTCGGTCGCCTTGTATCCCAGTGCCAACATGGCTTCCATAGCTTCTTCCAATTCTTGGTTTTCAGCGCTTGCTTGCACTGCGACCTTAGCAGGAAGGTCATCTCCAGCAACTACTACCTTGCCTTCCAAGTCCAGCACCATCTGCTGGGCTGTTTTCTTGCCAATTTTAGGGAACTTGGTCAAGTAGGTAATATTCTTGGTTTCGATGGCTTGAACCAAGCCAGCATTGTCATCAGCAGCGATAATAGCAAGAGCTGATACAGGACCAATCCCAGAGACCGAAATCAGACTGAGAAAGAGCTTTTTCTCGTCTTCTGAGCGAAATCCATAAAGCAGATGAGCGTCCTCACGCACGACTTGATGCACATAAATTTGAGTTTCTTGGTTGACCTGTCCTGAGTAAGCATAGGGATTAGCCACATGCAGGATATAACCGATACCATTGATTTCAATAACAATGTATTTGGCAGTGATTTTGGTAATGATTCCTTTTAAATATTCGTACATAGTTTTCCTTTTAGTTTAATATTTCCCCAACTCACGGAGACTGGTGTGATTTTCCTGAATGCGTCGGAACATCTTTTCCATATCCGACTTGGTGAAGTGCACCAAAACAGGACGTCCGTGGGGACAGTTGTAGGGATTGTCACATTGAGAGAGCTGATAGAGGAGTTGTCTAGCTGAATGATCATCAATACGATGGTTGGCCTTAATCGACCGCTTGCAGGACATCATAATAGCCAGCTCTGCTCGGTATTTCTTGATAGAAACTTCCTTGGTCAAGAGTAGCATATCACACATTTCATAGATGCCTGACTCAATCTCTTCTTCTGCCATCCAAATAGGATGTTCACGTAGGATAAATTGATTTTCCCCGTACTCTGCTAGAAAGACTCCAACTTCCTCCAAAAGTGCCATTCTTTCCTTAAGACGAAGGGCATCATCCGCTGGAAATTCAAAGATATAGGGCACTAGGAGTTGCTGCTGGCTCTGGTCAACATTGCCAATGCTTTCACGATACTCCTCGTACTTAACCCGTTCCTGAGCCGCATGTTGATCTATGATGTAGAGCCCATCTCGCCCTTGGGCAAAGAGATAGGTCCCATGCATCTGTCCGAAAAATTCCAATTCTGGAAAGCTTGATGATTCTTCTCGCTCCAGCTTGTCATAGGCCTTATCAAGACTAGCTAGGTCTAACTCTGGATGGTCTAGTTGGTCATAGTTAGCAGGCTTTCTCTCTGCAAAATGCAGTTTTGCTGGTTTGGTCAGCTGATCCAAGGTTTCCTTGGCAAATAAAGTTAAATCCTGTCCTTCATCAGTCAATTCTACCTGATAATCAGCTACTTCAGCTTGACTAGGTCTTGTCGGCTCAGTTTTCTCATAGTAGAGCGTATTTTCTTTGAGTGGAAGAATGGTTTGCTCCACCTTCTCACGATTGCGCACAGTCGATTTGGCAAGATTTTCCAAGGCATCTGGAATCAAGGTTTGTTCCTTGAGACTATTTGCAATAGCTTCTGAAACTAGGGTCATCAGTTCTTTTTCCTTGGAAATCCGCACCTCTTGCTTGGTTGGATGCACATTGACATCCGCTAGATAAGGGTCAATATGGATATGAATGACAGCCAGTGGAAAACGCCCCACCATGAGCTTACTGCCATAACCGTCAAGAATAGCACGATTGAGTAAAAAATTCTTGATATAACGGCCATTGATGAAGAGGCTGATATAGTTGCGATTAGCCCGAGTCAACTCAGGCAGGGAAACAAAGCCTGAAATTTCGAAATCAAGGTCAGAATTCTCAATTTCAATCATCTTCTTTGCACTCGCCAAACCGTAAATCCCTGCGATAGCCTGGCGCAGTTGACCAGTCCCTGCTGTTCGCGTCATTTCCTTGCCATCACTAATCAAGCTAAAAGAAATCTCAGGATGGGCCAAACCCAGACGATTGACAATATCAATGATATGAGACAACTCCGCCTGCTGGCTCTTCATATACTTGAGACGGGCAGGCGTGTTGAAAAAGAGGTCCTCCACACAAACCTTGGTTCCCACTGGACTGGTCGCTGGGATGACTTCTTCAACTTCTCCCCCACGCGCGACTAACTTGGTTCCATGACTAGCACCATCCACCGCCGTCAACAAAGTCAAGACACTAACAGACGCAATAGAAGGCAGAGCTTCACCACGAAAACCAAGCGTCCGAATCCGAAAAAGATCTGCTTGATTTTTTATCTTGCTGGTCGCATGACGACGCAGGGCCAATTCCACCTCATCGTGGGCAATTCCATGACCATTATCTGTGATTTGGATTTTCTTGAGACCAGCTTCCTCAATCTCAATGATAATCTGACTAGAACCCGCGTCAATAGCATTTTCTACCAACTCTTTGACCACACTGGCAGGACGTTCAATGACCTCTCCAGCCGCGATTTGGTTTGCCAGCACCTCTGGCAATTCAATAATATGAGACATTTTTCAGCCCCTTTCTGTATCTGTTTTCCTAGAAATTGATTAGTGCTATTATACCATATTTCAGATAGGACAGAAAAGCTCCACCACATAGGATACAAATCCCTCCACATAGACAAAGTCCCTTGCAAGGGGCTGAAAAATAGTGTTTAATAAAGATATACAGGAAGTGATCACAACCTTGTATAACTAAAAAGGAGAGAAGTTTATGAAAATAGAACTACAGATTAGTGAAACTTACGAAGAGGAAAAGCTGATTGTTCAAGCACCTCAAGAGACCGAAAAAGTCCAAAAAGTCATCGAGTTCGCAGAAAATCTTGACCGAAAAGAAAAAATCAAAGGTAAAATAGATAATCAGGTCTATCTCGTTGAGATTGTCAAGATTCAACGCTTCTATATCGAGAATCGGAAGGTTCTAGCAGAAACGGCGAGCCAGACCTACAGCATTGATTTACGGCTCTATCAAGTCCTTGAACTCCTGCCAACCAATTTTATCCAAATTTCCCAATCAGAAATCATCAATATCGACTCCATCTCCCATCTCAAGCTTACGCCCAACGGTCTGGTAGAAATTTTCTTGAAAAACGAAAGCTTCACCTATTCTTCACGCCGTTATCTAAAAACCATCAAGGAGAAATTAGAACTATGAAAAAACAAATCTTCCACGACGCAGCTACTGGTGTCCTCATCGGCCTCATCCTCTCTATCATCTTTTCACTCATTTATGCACCAAATACCTACGCTCCACTTAGCCCTGAATCTCTCGTCGGCCAAGTAATGACTCAACATCAAGTTCACGGTGCCCTAATCTTGCTCTACTGTACTCTTATCTGGGCAGCCATCGGCATTCTCTTTAGTTTTGGCAATAGCTTGTTCAAGCGTGACTGGAGCTTACTCCGTGCGACGCTTTCCCATTTCTTTCTCATGCTGGCTGGCTTTGTCCCACTAGCCACTCTGGCAGGTTGGTTCCCCTTCCACTGGATCTTCTATCTCCAGCTCATTATCGAGTTTGCGATTGTCTACCTCATCATTTGGACTATTTCCTATAAAAGAGCATCAAAAAAAGTAGACCATATCAATCAACTCTTGGAGCATAGAAAGTAAGAACCTCATAATAAGCAAAACCGAGAAAGAAACTTCTCGGTTTTGCTGTATCCTGCTGCACCTTTCTATCATAGCGGTTATTTTCAGATCTTCTTTGTAAATTTTCTGTAATTTTCTATCTTTTTTCAAAATATTCTTGCATTTTCCCAAAATTTTTTGTAGAATATAGATTACATATCCAGATTATTCTGAAAATTCAAAAAGGAGTATTTATCATGTCACAAGCTATTTCGTTAAATCAATCAACCTGGACAAGTAAACTAAAAGCAATGGGGCCTGGAATCCTAATGGCTTCTGCCGCTGTTGGAGGTTCTCACATTGTATCTTCTACTCAAGCTGGTGGTTCTTATGGGTGGTCGCTACTCCTCTTGGTCATCTTAGCCAATGTCTTTAAATATCCATTTTTCCGTTTTGGTGCTGAATACACAGCTGATACTGGAAAGACTTTGGTTGAAGGTTATGCCGAAAAAGGGAAACTCTATCTCTGGATTTTCTTTATCCTAAATGTCTTTTCGGCTATGGTCAACACAGCTGGTGTCGCTATTCTGTGCTCAGCTATCATCGCCAGTGCCTTCCCAATGATCGGTCTTAGCATCACTCAGTGGTCCCTCATTCTCGTTGCAATCATTTGGGCTATGTTACTCTTTGGAGGCTACAAACTCTTAGACGGCATGGCAAAATGGATCATGTCAGCTTTGACCATTGCAACTGTTCTTGCAGTTATCATCGCGGCGGTCAAGCATCCAGAATATAGTTCTAATTTTGTCGAAAAGACACCTTGGCAAATGGCAGCTCTACCCTTCATCGTTTCCCTCTTAGGGTGGATGCCGGCTCCTATTGAAATTTCAGCTATCAATTCACTTTGGTCTGCTGAAAAGAAAAAGACCGTCAACTTTAACACAGAGGACGCTCTATTTGACTTTAACGTTGGTTACATTGGAACAGCTATCCTAGCTGTGTTCTTTGTAGCACTGGGAGCATTGATTCAATATCCTACAGGGCAAGCAGTTGAAGCTGCTTCAGCCAAATACATCTCTCAATTCGTGGGCATGTATGCCTCTGTTCTTGGCGAATGGTCCCGTTACTTGATTACCTTTATTGCCTTCCTGTGTATCTTTGGAACAGTTATCACTGTTATCGATGGCTATTCTCGTGTCAATCAGGAATCTCTCCGACTGCTAATCAGTCAAAAAGAAGACAGTAGTAAATCTTTGAACATCTGGATGACCATCACTGCTATCATCGGTATCGTCATTATCAAGTTCTTCGCTGGTCAGGTTTCAACCATGCTCCGCTTTGCTATGATTGGTTCTTTCCTGACAACACCATTCTTCGCTCTTTTGAACTACGCCTTGGTAACGCGTGAAAACAAAAATCTTCCTTCTTGGCTCAAATACCTTGCCATTGCAGGATTGATTTTCCTCTTTGGCTTCGCCATCTTCTTTATCTATGCACTCGCAATCGGAAAAGCAGGTTAACTGACAAGCGCGAGATGAAGATAATACTCTTCGTAAATCAAATTCAAACCACGTCAACGTCGCCTTGCCGTACTCAAGTACAGCCTGCGGCTAGTTTCCTAGTTTGCTCTTTGATTTTCATTGAGTATAAGGTTTCATTTCAAGAGAAAATTCAGCAAATATTTCTATAATAAAAAGCATAAGAACAAGGTTTTGAATACCTGAACTTATGCTTTTTTACGTTCTCAAAGACTGTTTATACTCAAAAAACAGTTGAACAACTTCAACCACCTCTTATAAGAACTTTATACTATTCGAAAATCTCTTCAAACCACGTCAGCTCTATCTGCAACCTCAAAGCTGTGCTTTGAGCAACCTGCGACTAGCTTCCTAGTTTGCTCTTTGATTTTCATTGAGTATTAATTCTCCTTTTCCAACTCATACAAATCTGCGATAATAGCTGCGACACGTTTGATATCTTCCAGCATGCCTCGCATTTCAAAGTCAGCCAAGACAGGGAAACCAAAACGTTGACTGTATTGCTTGGCTGTCAGGCAGTATTGGTTATTAAAGTTACGATTTCCTGAACCAACCACGCCAAAACACTTACTAGCATTGTCACCATAGGCGATAAAATCCCCCACTGGTGTCGTCAAAATCTCTACATCTCCATTATCCACGCCATTCCCACCTTCAAGGTAGGTCGGTAGAAAGGCGACGTAAGGGTGGTCCATTTCATAGAAATCTTGGCCTTCCTTGACCAAATCCTTGATATGAATCTTTTGAACCTCAATCCCCTCGTACTGGGACAAGAGATAGTCTTTCAAGCGTGTCACAAAACTCTCAGTGTTGCCACTCAGACTGATATAAACTAAAGAAATTGTCTTCATATTTACCTCCATGATTTTATTTTTAATCGAAAAAGAACTACCAAGATTGTAACTTGATAGCTCTTTTTTGTCAATACTTAAGCAACTTCTTCTGTTTCCTCTTCTTCTGCCAAGGTTTTCTGTTGACGCCAAATCTTGTAGAAGACAAGAGCTAGGAAAAGAACATTGATGACGATAGAGAGAATACTAACGGCTTGTGAAATAACACTTATCCCTAAACGCATGCTTTCATCGTGAACTAACTGCACAGCGTCCTGTAAACCAACATAGCCATAAATCGAACCAATAATGGCTAGCAAAACATAGCCGACATAAGTATAGTTTGCATATTGCAAATTCTTACGAACAAGGAAGACAATCGCTACTGCAACTAAAATAGCAGATAGCACAATCAAGGCCATATTAAAAATAGAATGAGTTGATTCTGCTACTCTATAGGTGTAATTGATGTTGTCTTCTAATTGCTGAGCACTGACCCCTGCAACCTGTTTCTGAGCGGCAGCGGAACGAAGGACTTCTTTGCTAGGTATGGGACCCAACATTCCAAACAGAGATGAAACTGAAATAAGAGCAGACAAGATTAGCAAGACCCATAGATAAATCGGTTTCTTTTTCATGATAGAACCTCCTGATATTATTATTTATATTATAGCACCTTTTGTAAGGGAATACAAGTCTTATAGTATCGTTTCTACCTGTTTTCGGTAGGCTTTTGGTGATTTTCCGCACAATTTTCGGAACACTTTATAGAAATATCCCACGTTACTGTAACCAACAGCATAACAAATATCTTCGATACTGTCACTAGTTGAAAGCAAGAGCTGCTGGGCAGCCTTAATGCGTTGTTTGTTTAAAAGCTCTGCGAAGGTCGAATTGGTTTCACGCTTAATCAACTGTCCCAGATAGACAGGATTGATAAAAAGATCCTTACTGATATCCTTAAGGGAAAGTTCTTTCTGATAATCACGACCAATAACTTCTAGCACACTAACCACATTTTCATTCATTCGATATTGCCCAAAGAATCGGGGCAGAGTTTCCTTGATATAAGGAACCAATTCATCGAAGGTTTGAATAGCATGAATGGTTTTGACAATGTCCGTCATATCATCAGCTTTGAGGTGTTCAAACAAATGAAAGACATCCATGACAAACTGGATAAAAAGCTGTTTGGTAATCGGAACACGCGGCGTATTTTCAAGAACCACCTTCTCCAAAAGGTTCAACTCTTCCACGATTTGATTGAGATTCCCCTGAATGATAACCCTATAAATCGGTTCGTAATAGGCAAAGAGACTCTGAGACTGTTTTAGATTTACAGAACCGTAAAAGAGGGCTTTCTCAGCATTCAGCTTCCAGCGTTCAAAGTGTTCTTGATAGGGAGCTTCAAAGGGAGTAACGACTAAACCATCTAGGGCTTGGTCAGAAATGAAAATCTGCCAGTCTTGGCCTAAGACATAGTAGGGAATGGTGAAGGAGCCTTGTTTTTCCTTGGATAGACCTATCCACCAATTCTCCTTATCCCCTAAATAACTAACAAATCCAGCCTCATCTAAATCTTGACTGAGAGTCTGACTTTTCTTTCCTCTCTCGCCGAGCTGACCTGCAATCTTCTCCAGCAGATTTCCCAACTCTACCTTATCAACAGGTTTGACCAGATAGTCCACCACACTAAGGTTCATTGCTCTTTTGACATAATCAAACTCCTGATAACCCGAGAGCAAGATATAGGCAGCATCTGGTAATATCTCTTTCATTTCCCGAATCATGTCAAGTCCTGTTTTGTCGGGCATATTGACATCGGAAATGACCACATCTACTGGATTTTCCTGCACATATTCTAAAGCTTCATCGGCATGACTGGCTGTTGCGACGACCTCCATATCCCACTTATCAAAGGGAATCAAACGCTTCAGACCTTCTGTCACCATGTACTCATCATCTACTAATAATACTTTATACATTTTCTCCCTTTCTACTCATCTTGAATTGTAATACGATACTGAACACCTGCTTGCTCTGCAGACTCTACACTAATGGCATAGCGGTCTCCAAAATAGAGCACAAAACGCTCATGTACATTGGCAATCCCGATAGACTGCTTTTGATCACTGTAACTGGCTTGGTGTTCAAAATGTCTCTGACTTAATTTTTCTCGGAGATTTGCCAGCTTTTCAGACGACATACCACGACCATTATCTACTACTAAAATTTCCACAAAACCATCTCGTTTAAGCGCCTTGATGCTAATCACATTATCTGTCCGTCTGTGGTCAACACCATGCGCGAAATAATTTTCTACCAGCGGTTGCAAGGTAAACTTGGGAATCTTCATATTCTCTAACTCTGGGTCTATCTTGAAACCATAGGCAATGGACTTGGGATAGCGAACCATGCAGAGATAGCTGTATTTACGGCAAAATTCTAATTCCTGTTTGAGGAGGGTTTCTCTTTCGTCAGAAATATTATTACGCAAGAGACTACTAAACTCATAAATGATATCCGCCAACTCGTCTTGACTCTGCATAACTGCATACATGCGCAAGAATTCCAGCGTATTATACATAAAATGAGGATTGATTTGAGCCTGTAAGGCTCGCATATTGGCATCTTTTTGACTAAGCTCTAACTGGTAAATATCATGGATATTCTTTTCCAATCGATCCAACATATCATTGGTGGTCTCCGCGATTAAGAGCAATTCCTGATCCTTTTCAAGTGTGTCAATACGAAGACCTTCCTCTCCTTGGGCAATAGCTTGGATGGAATCCACCAAATCCACTACCTGCTTTTGGTAATTAGCAAAGGTCTGCCTCAACGTCAGATAGAGAATGACAATAAAGAGAAGGCTCAAACCCACAATCAAAGCCGAGCTGGTCACCGTTCCTTGTAAAACAAAATTTTTGGGAACTGCCACCTGAACCTGATAGCCATGAGAGGTCACACCGACAAACCAGTTCTCATGCTCCCTATTGACCCTCTCACCAATATGAAAAATCTCCGTATCAAAAGGCGATGTCACAGTGACAGCCATCGGGATATGACCTCGGGTATTGTCTACAGCATGGTATAAGATTTCTGGATCCAAGGAAATATAAACAACCCCTATAGATTGATCCGTCGCTGGATCTAAAATAGGAACTCCAAAACTATTGGCCTCCGGTTTAAAGCCTTCCGCAAGTACCGAATGACCACCTCTCTCATTTCTGCTCGAAACATAAACTTCTTTAAAGTCCTGCAAAACGATTGCAACACCCGTTATATAGTCATTTTGAACATACAGGTCATCAATATTTTCATACAGAGAAATAGAAGTTGACGAAGCCGCTTGATGCTCCAACAACCAATAAAAATACTCAGAAGTTGACAGGCTAAAGTACTTATAAACCCCTTGTATACGGTCTTGATTGGCTACTAAATCTTGCGCTAGTTGAGCTGACTCGCGATAATAATATTCCACCTCTTCGACTGTTCGAGTGGTTACACGCTGGGCTACTCTTTGAGCTTCCTTTTCCCGTGAATCCCAGTCAGCGTAAGAGAGTAAGATTGCAAAACTCGCAATAATAATTATCATAACTGAACTGTAGGTTCGCAGAAGCGTATGTAGCCAAAACTGCTTCATTCTATTTTGTCGCCAATTTTTCATGGATACTTTCATAGACAGGTTCCAACATATCACTGATAAAGAAATGCCACATCCCAATTCCTACAAAGAAAAGTAGGGCAGGCATATAGTAACCAATTGCCACAAGTAGCACTGTCCCAAGGAGAACCTTGGCCACAGCTGATAGGCTCATAAAGATGCCAATCAAGGATAGTTTGAGACTATTTCGATAAGACAAGTCAAAATAAACTTGTAATTTCAAAGATACTGTATAAGCCAAAAAGATCAGGGCAACTACTAGAACATTCAAAAATGTCGCAATCAAATGAATAATAGTCTGATGAGGCAATTGTACCAAGAGATACAGGCCATAGACCAAAATCAAATCCACTCCTAGAAAGCTATAGAAAATCAGATTGCTTGAGACAAAATTTTGCTTATAAAGAGACCAGACCTCCTTCAAACTATATTCCCGAAAGCTATAACCATGTTCTGCATATAGGCTCATCAAGGTGGCGCTAGCCGGCGCTAGACCAAGAATAATCCCTCCTGCTAAGGTTAATAGCCAAAAGAAGGCTGTCGCAATCATCCCTAAAAAGAAACGATTAAAGACAAAGTCTAAAAATCTCCCCATGATATCCTCCTAAAAATAACTATGAAACTATTATATCATATTTCAAGCGTTTTCAAAAAATTCTAGTGCCCATTTACAATCCCATCAAACCGTGATACAATGAGAATTGTGAAAAAATGATCAGGAGACAATTCATGAAGAAATCTATCTTAACTACACTGCTTTTTGCAGTTCTTTACTTCCTCTGCATGGGGATTGGTGTCCTTTTGGGCAATCTCTTTGACCAAACTGGAAACATGTTTTATGCGCCTGCTTTTACTGCCCTTGTCGGCGGTAGCGTCTATATGATTCTGGTCGCAAAAGTTCCGCGCTTTGGAGCCATTACCACTATCGGCCTTGTCATCGCCCTCTTTTTCTTGGGAACTAAACACGGTGCTGGTGCCTTCCTTCCTGGAATTATCTGTGGTCTGCTAGCAGATGGAGTAGCTAACCTAGGAAAATACAAGGACCAAACAAAGAATTTCCTTTCTTTCATACTCTTTGCCTTTAGCTCAACTGGTCCAATCTTACTTATGTGGATTGCCCCCAAAGCCTATATAGCAACCCTTCTAGCAAGAGGAAAATCCCAAGAATATATCGACCGTATCATGGTTGCTCCAAATCCTGGAACCATCCTTCTATTTATCGCAAGTGTTGTCATCGGAGCCCTAGTGGGGGCCTTGATTGGACAAGCCTTGAGTAAAAAATTTGCACAGAAAATCTGATTACTAAAAAAGAGCCACACGGCTCTTTTTTATTTATGGCTCAATTTCTTGGTCAAGAAGTCTCCCAAGAATTGGATTGCAAAGATAATCAAAATGATAATGATAGTTGCCAAGATGGTCACATCGTGATTGTAGCGGTTAAATCCATAAGCGATGGCTACGTTACCAATACCGCCAGCTCCAACCGCACCAGCCATAGCTGTTTCACCAACAAGGGAAATCAAGGTCACAGTCGTCACACGAATCAAATCTGGAAGACCTTCTGATAGGTAAACACCCACGATATCCCAGAAGGTCGCTCCACTCGCTTGAGCCGCCTCAATGACACCACCATCTAGCTCAGCCAAGACAACCTGCACCTGACGAGCAAAAAAGGCAAAGACTGCAAAAGATAGGGGTACAATAGCCGCATTTGGTCCGATACTTGTTCCTACGATTAGATGAGAGAAGGGTGACAAGACTGCCAAGAGAATAATAAATGGCACCGCACGGAAAATAGAGGTGATTTTATCCAAAATCCAGAAAACGACCTTATTTTCCAAGACACCACCTGGCGCTGTCAAGACAAGGAAGAGCCCTGCAACAAGCCCCAAGAAACCTCCGATGATGAAAGAAAGAACTGTCATATAAAGGGTTAGGTAGATGGCTGTTCCCCAGCCTGCTTGACCAGCCCAGCCCATCTTATAGACATTTGGCAAATAGGTTTGAATCAATGATTCCATCTTACTGTCCTCCCTTCAATACTTTTAGCTGTACGCCTGCTTGACGAATGGCTTCTTGGGCACCTGCCAACGCTACTTTTTCACCTGATAAGACCACCACCAATTCTCCAACAGGAGTTCCATCGAGGATTTCAATATTTCCATAGAGAATATTAGCCGTTACTTGGTAACGCTTGTACAATTCATTCAAAAGCGGCTCGTCTGTTGAAGCACCTGCATACTTGAGCTGCACCAAAAGGCTGTTTTCAGACAAGTGTTCCACGATTTCTTGCTTCTCAATCTTGACCATAGCTTCGTCAATACCTGTGGCTGTTGAGATAAAGTCTTGAGTCAAAGGTTGTTTAGGATCTGAGAAGATTTCAAGAACACTACCCTCCTCAATCAAATGCCCATCCTGCATAACTGCCACACGGTTGGCAATGTCTTTGACAATCTGCATTTCATGCGTAATCAAGACAACAGTTAAGCCTAATTTTTGGTTCAAATCTTGCAACAAGGCCAAAATCTGCTTAGTAGTCTTAGGATCAAGGGCAGAAGTTGACTCATCTGAAATCAAGATTTTTGGATCATTTGCCAAGGCACGCGCAATGGCCACACGCTGTTTTTGCCCTCCAGATAGTTGAGAAGGATAGTTTTCAGCACGGTCTGCCAAGCCAACCAAGTCCAACAATTTAGCTACTTTAGCCTTCTTTTCTTCCTTGCTGAGTCCAGAGTGTTTAAGGGCAAAGGCCACATTCTCCTCTGCTGTCTTTTGGCTCATCAGGTTAAAATGCTGGAAAATCATCCCGATATCTTGACGTTTACGACGCAACTGCTCTGCCGTCAAGGTAACTTTGCCATCAAAAATCACATCGTCGTCAATGGTAATTTTCCCTGCAGATGGTTTTTGCAAGAGGTTAATCACCCGTACAAGGGTTGATTTCCCTGCTCCAGAATATCCAACGATTCCATAGATATCCCCTTCTTGGATGTGAATGGTCACATCCTTGACCGCTGTGATAGTTCTCTTCTTTTGATGAAAAGTCACATCGATCTGATCTAACTTGATAATATCTCTACTCATAGCTTCTAATCAGCTCCTCTACTAATTCAATATGGGTGTAATAATCGGCGATTCGCACGTTCTCATCTCCACCGTGGTCTCGGCTATTAGCATTTCCTAGACCGAAGGCCACCATCGGCACCTCTAGGGCATCAAAGACCGTATGCATAGGCCCTGTCCCCGCTGTAGTTGGCAATACTGAAACGCCCTGTGGATAGAATTTCTTGGCCAACTCGATTACATTGAGAATGGCTGGCGCGCTCATGTCGCTTCGATAGCTCATCTCTCCCAAGGTATAGTATAATTCTACCTTATCAAAGCCATTTTTGTCTAGCTGTTTCCGAATTTTTTCCAGAACATCATGCGGTTCTAGACCAGGAACCAAACGAACTTCTAGCTTAGCACTGGCTTCTGCTGGCAAAATCGTTTTGACTCCTTGTCCTTGGTAACCTGACTGAATCCCTTCTATATTAAGAGCTGGCTCGAAAAAGAAACGTTTTAGAAAGGCTGCGCGGTCCTCTTGTAAGAGAGGCAATTCCAAACCATAAATCTGGCTGATTTCCTCTGGATTTCGTTGGGCGTAAGTGTCCACCAAGGCCAATTCCCGTTCATTTGGCTCCTGCACTTCTTCGTACAAGCCTTCAACCAAGATACGGCCATCTGCAGCGCGAAGAGACTGTAAGGCTTGGAGAAGATACCAAGGAGCTGATTCCACAACCCCACCATAACTAGAGTGGATATCGACATCAGCGCTTTTTACCTTGGCATCAAAGGTCACAATCCCCTTATTTCCACCAGAAATTTCCAGCTGTTCCAAGGCATTTTTGGTTCCTTGTTCCCAGACCAACAAATCTGCACCACGGAGTTTATCCGCATGTTTTTCCAGATACTTATCTAGGTCTGTCGAGGCCGATTCCTCCGCTCCCTCCATGATAAAACTGATATTGACAGGCAGGTCATCATGGTGCTGCATGTATTTTCTCAAAGCACTCAAACGAGCTGTGATATGACCCTTATCATCGTCAACTCCACGCCCATACATGAAGCCATTGCGGACCGAAAGCGTAAAGGGATCCTCTGTCCAGACCTGATCCCCGTCCGCTGGCACAGTGTCATAGTGGTTATAGAAAATCAAGGTTTTGGCATCTGGACGCGAACTCTTGAAATGCGCCATGACAAAAGGCGCCGTATAAGTCTCATCAATCTCCACTTCAGCCCCAACACGCTTAAAAATCTCACCCAGATAGTTGGCAACTTCTTTGAGCCCCACCTGTTGGGCAAAGACCGACTTCTTAGAAATCAAGGTACGCAAAACCTCAAAATAATGCTGGGCCACATGATCCTTTTCAAATTTTTCAATCTGTTCTTGTTCGCTAGGAAAAACCATATTCTCTCTACCTTTCTATGAACTACTCTTCCTGACAATCCATGCTCTATACAAAAGCAAGAGGTGGAATTTTCTCTCCCACCTCCCTGTTTCTTATTACCAAACTGGTTGATCCAAACCGTCTGATGTTTCTTCGATAACTTTTTTCACGTCATCTGTGTGGTAAGCTGCGATCACTTTCTTGATAGCATCAGCCTTAGGTGATGTTTCCCAATCTTTTTTCGCAACGATGATGTTGTACCATTGTTTTGAATTTTCATCAGCTTGTTCTTTGAAGAGCGCTTTCTTGTAGTCCAATTTTGCTTCTGTAACGAAGGTATTGTTTACAACGGCAGCATCAACTGATGACAATGAACGAGCTGTTTGGCTAGCGTCCAATTCAGTGATTTTCAAGTTCTTTGGATTTTCTTTGATGTTAGCAACTGTTGCAAGAGCAGTTCCTGAAACGTCCAACTTAATCAAGCCAGCTGATTGAAGCAAGTAAAGCGCACGGCTTTCGTTTGTAGCATCGTTCGGTACAGCGATTTCTCCGTTTGCTGGGATGTCTTCTACTTTAGTGTACTTGTTGTCGCCTCCATTCAAACCTGAGTAAAGGCGGATTGGAGAGATGTAAGTATCTGCAATCGCTACAAGGTCTTTTCCGTTTTCTTTGTTCCAGTTGTTCAAGAAGTTATAGTGTTGGAAAGCGTTCAAATCTACTTCGCCATCAGCAGTTGCCTTGTTTGGTTGTGAGTAGTCTGTGAACTCTGTAAATTCCAAAGTAATACCGTCTTTTTTAACCAATTCTTGAATTTTGTCCCAACGTTTTTCTTCAGAACCGCTACGGTTAACAGTTGCAATTTTAATAGTTGTTGCATTGTCTGCTTTCTTTTCTGAGTTTCCGCAAGCTGCAAGAGCCAAACCTGCGACTGTAGCAAGGGCTGCTACACCAAGCCATTTTTTAATTTTCATGATTCTTTCTCCTTAAAAATAATACCGTACTAGTATCTCACAATTTGTTTGATTTCACAAATTGTTATTAGATAGCCAGATATATAGTTTAAAACTATATCCCTAAAAACTGAGAAATCATCCACCTTATGCAGAATGGATGACTTCAAGAAATTATTTAATATCAGCTTCTGCTGGTAGATAAGTGTCTCCGAAGAATTGTTTAGACAATTTTTCAAGCGTTCCGTCTTTGTAGAGTTCTTGGATACGTTTGTCTACAAATGTTTTCAACTCATCTTGACCTTTAGCAAGAAGTGGGTAAACGTAAGGTTGTTGGTCGCTTGGAAGTTCAATGACTTTCAAGTTGTCCAAGCCTTGGTTCTTGATGACTGTTTCAACACCGATTTTATCAAAAATCTTGTAGTCAAACTGACCATCGCTCAAGCGTCCCATGATTTGTTGGAAGTCTGCTCTAGTATAGTTAAGGACAGTTGGATTATCTGAGTGTTGCTTGTTGTAGTCTTCTAACTGTTTAGCAGATGTTGTCCCTTGAACAACTTCTGTTGATTTTCCACCGATATCATCAAGCGATTTGATGCTAGAGTCGTCTTTTTTCACTACAAGAACGTTAGGGTTTTTAGCAGTTGGGGCTGCATAAAGGTATTTCTCCGCGCGTTCTTTAGTGTAGCTGATGTTGTTAACGGCCATTTGGTAACGGTCAGCGTCAAGTCCTGCAAAGACTCCTGACCACTCTGTCTTCTCAAACTTGACATCATACTTGTCAGAGTCTTTAAAGATAGCGCGAACCACTTCAATTTCGTAACCAGTCAATTCACCATTTTCTTCATAGTTGAATGGTTTTGGTGAAGCATTGGTTGCAACGATAATTTCCTTCTTGCTAGCTGCTTCTCCTTCTTTCTTAGCACCACCTGAGCAAGCTGCTAGAACACCTGCAGCAACAAGCCCTAGGGCAGCAAGAGATGAGTATTTAACGATTTTTTTCATGTCATTTCCTCCAAAATAGAATACCTTATAATCTTAACAGAAAAAGAGCATTTACGCCATTATATGATATCTATCTCTGTGATAGGTTTTCTTTATGGCTGATTTATACTCAATGAAAATCAAAGAGCAAACTAGGAAGCTAGCCGCAGGTTGCTCAAAACACTGTTTTGAGGTTGGAGATAAGACTGACGAAGTCAGTTACATATACCTACGGTAAGGCGACGCTGACGTGGTTTGAAGAGATTTTCGAAGAGTATTAAAAGGCCAAACGCAAGACTGCAATCAAGACCACTCCAAAGAGAACTGTTCCGACTAGATTGCGGTAGCGAAAGGCTACCCAAGCTGTTGGAAAGACAGCTAAGAAGTCCAGCCATTTGATTTGAGGAAGGCTGCCAACCTTGCCTGTCACTACGCTTGAAAGAATCAAGGCAAAGATAATAGAAACGGGCAAGAACTTCAAAAAACGCTCAACGATTGCAGGCAAACCCTTATACTTGACCAAGATGAAGGGAATCATACGGGGAATCCAAGTCACCAAGCCAGAGAAAATAACTGCTAATAAAAGATACTTACTGACCATCTAAAACCACCCCCATTGTACAACCAAGTAGCGTCGCAAACAGAACAGCTAGCGACTGAGACACCACTGTTAAGAGTAAAAAGAAGGACACCGCAACAACTGCTAGGATAATGAGCAGATTGCGGACAGGAATCCGTCTTTGCATAATCTGGAATTGCGAAGCAAAAATCCCGATGAACATCCCAACCAAAGCAAAGTCCAGCCCAAAGATTTCTGGATTTGGCAGCAGGGCACCTAGAGCTGTTCCAACCACTGTCCCCACAAACCAAGCCACATAGCTGTTGAGATTGTTTCCGTGCATCCACATAGGATTGACCTTGTCTGTATGGGCCAATTCACCCATCAAAACGCCGTAAGTCTCATCTGTCAAGAGGCTAGACATACCGATATTTTGCCAGAGACTGGTATGACGGAAATAGGTTGACGCATGCAAGCTCAACAAAAAGAGACGCAAATTGATTAGAAAAACCGTCATAGCAATAGCTGCCACAGGAGCTTGAACCGCAATCAGTGCCAACATGGCAAACTGGGCACTCCCAGCATAAACAAAGAGGCTCATCAAGCCCATCTCTACAGGTGTCACATAGGGCGCACCAATAATCCCACAGGCAAGGCCAATACTGACATAACCAAGGGCCGTTGGCATGGCTGCCTGTGCCCCCTCCCAGAATCCTTTTTCTTTCATCTTTCTCCTCATATTGTCTTAATAAATGGGCTGAAAAGGCTCCAGCCACAGCATGAACTATTATAACACATTCAGGAAAGAGAAAAAAGTCTGTTGATTGTAATCAGACAGACTCCATTTTATTCCATAGTATCAAAAGCGAGACTTGGTTTGGCATTGAGGTCCAAGTTTGCAAAGTTTTCTTTGTTCCACTCGCTGACGCTGGCATAGGCAATCATACCTGCATTGTCTCCGCAAAGACGCAGAGGTGGAATGATGATCTTGACATCTGTGATTTCAGTTGCTAGGTGTTCTCTGAGGCCTTTATTGGCTGCCACGCCACCTGCCACGACAAGGGTTTTAACAGGGTATTTCTCCAAAGCCTTCTTAGTTTTTGCCATAAGAATATCCAAGACAGCTGCTTGGAAGGAAGCACACAAATCCTCTGTGGACAAGCTTTCTCCCTTTTGCTCGGCATTGTGGTGAAGATTGATAAAAGCCGATTTCAAACCTGAGAATGAAAACTCCAGATTATCTTCCTTAATCATGGCACGAGGAAAATCATAAATATCCTGTCCCTGATGAGCTAGCTCGTCAATCTCACGACCTGCAGGATAGGTCAAGCCCATGACACGGCCGACCTTATCATAGGCCTCACCAACCGCGTCATCTCGCGTTTCTCCAACAATCTTGTAGTCACCCGCCTCAGAAACATAAACCAACTCTGTGTGTCCACCGCTGACCAAGAGGGCTAGCAAGGGAAACTCCAAAGGCTCCACGCTCTGAGCTGCCATGAGGTGACCAGCCATGTGGTTAACAGGGATGAGTGGAAGTCCATGTGCCCAAGCAAAGGCCTTAGCAGCTGACAAGCCAACTAGCAAGGCTCCGACCAAGCCTGGTCCATAGGTAACAGCCACAGCTGTCACGTCCTCTTCGGTAATCCCTGCTTCTGCCAACGCCTCCTCGATGCAGGCTGTAATGACCTCGACATGGTGACGACTGGCTACTTCAGGCACTACGCCCCCAAAACGTTTGTGACTCTCAATTTGACTAGCAATGACATTGGACAAGAGCTCATCGTCGTTTTTCAAGACGGCGACACTGGTCTCATCACAGGATGTCTCAAATGCTAAAATATATCTATCCTTCATCTATTTCTCTCTTCATGATGATGGCGTCCTCGACTGGATCATGGTAGTAGGCCTTGCGCTCAGCGATGACCGCCATCTTTTCTTTCTTGTAAAATGCTTGCGCTCGTTGATTTGACCTTCTGACTTCGAGGAAAATCTCCTTGTCTGTCGGCAATTGAGCAAACAAGGCTGACGCAATTCCCTGACCCTGATAGGCTCCTTTGACAGCGATTTGCAGGACTTCTGCTTCAAAGATATTTTCCTGCACAGCTAGAAATCCAATCACTTCGGCCCCATCATAAGCCAGAACATACCAAGTCTGGTCTTGGGACAGATCTGCTTGGATTTGTTCCAGCGTCCAAGGACTGACTGGGTAAACAGCTGCCATCACAGCGTAGATGGCTTGAGCCAAGTCAGGTTGCTGTTGGATTCGTTTGATTTCTATCATAGGCGTTTAATGTAGGACTCGCCAGATTCAGTGTGGTTCTTGAGCCAGTTTTCCTCAGCCTCGACTCGTTTGAGGTAATTCGGCACAAAATCATGCAAGGAGTCTGCTTCCTTGTCCCAGGCCCAGAGAGCTAGATTAGCTGCATTTGGCAAGGTTTCTTTGAGATTAGTCCTTGGCAAGTGTTCTTGAATCTGCTCCACAAAGGGGCCAACTTCTCCGACAAAGGTTACTTGACTAGCACCCTTGATTAACTCAATCACTCGCTCAAAAGGCAGGTGCGCTTCTGGCATGACAGGTTTGGCATTTTCATAAAATCCTGCATAAACATTGTTGCGACGCGCATCCATCAAAGGAACGAACAAGCCTTCTTGTTGGTAGGGCACCAGAGCCAAGAGGCTAGACATACCAACCAACTCAATGTTCAGAGTATGAGCCAAAGTCTTGGCAGTTGCTACCGCAATTCGCAAACCTGTGTAGCTACCTGGCCCTTCCGCTACCACGATTCGATCCAAATCCTTGGGCGTCCAATCCAAACTTGCCATCAAAAAATCGATGGCAGGCATAAGGGTAATACTGTGATTTTTCTTAATATTAATCGTCGTCTCGGCAAGAACCTGCTTGTCCTCTAAAATAGCGAGAGAAAGAGCCTTGCTAGACGTATCAAAAGCTAATACTTTCATAACACATTCCTATCTTTTTGTCTGCTTACTATTATACTACAAAAGCTGGCACATGGGAATTTTCTTTGCCCCCAAACAAAAATGCCTATACTTAGCTAAAAAATAATTCGCAAATAAAATTCAAAAAAATGCTCACTTTTCCTTTTCTTTTCCGAATATAAAAGTGAACAAGAAAAAAGGAGGAAAGTTCAATGACAAATTTTGACGTTCTTGACAATCAATTTTTATCCCTATCTGAAAATGAATTATCAGATATTGATGGCGGTCTCGCTCCCTTGGTTATCTTTGGAGTAGCAGTATCTTGGAAAGCTATTGCAGGTGGAACAGCACTTGTAGGTTCTGGTTTGGCAGCTGGTTATTTTTTAGGAGGAGATTAATATGATGAAAGATTTAAACAACTATCGTGAAATTTCTAATAAGGAATTGCAAGAAATCAAGGGTGGTTTTGGTGTAGGTGTTGGTATCGCTTTATTTATGGCAGGTTATACCATTGGGAAAGATCTCCGTAAAAAGTTTGGTAAGTCATGCTAGATAAAAGATACATTTTTAGAAGGATAAATTTTATTATCTTTATCTCTTACAGTTTGCTAAGCATTCTCAATGATTTAAACATTACTACTATCCCTTTACCAATTGATCTATCTGTTTGTATTGTTTTATTTTTATGCTTCAACTCTATTTTTGAGCAGAACAATGACTCCCATAAAAATAATAAGCTCTGAAAATTCCATTGTCATGTCATTTAGAAAAATGCAAAGACCGCCTCATCTTGATAGATGGGGTGGAATTTTCGTGTCATGAATCTACTATCTTTTACCCCAAAACAAAAATGCCCCAGCATAAGCGGGGCATCTAAGCATTTAATCCAAAGTAAAATACAAACCAAACGACATAGGTTACGAGGAGGAGAAAAAGCGAGTAGAGAGTCACAAAGGTAATTTTCCACAAGAACTTGGTTTGTCGTCGTTCCAGTTTGGCAAATAGAAGATTCCCCGCATAAACGCAAGCAACAAAAACAATAAAAGCTACCAAGCGAGCTCCGATAGCAAAAGCAAATAAGTTATACATAGGGCAACCTCCTTGACTTAAAAACTATATGGAATTATGACAAGCAATAAATTTCACTTCCATTATCAACATAACACATTTTCTTTATTTTTGCAAGCGCTTACTCGGCGAATCGACCCATGACTTTCTCGTTTCCGTCTTTTACTAATTTTTCATTTTGTGGTATAATTGAAATAATTGTAACGAATCAAGGTCAATCTAGACACAAAATGGAATGAAATCAAGCAAATCTATGCTAAAAGTTTGGAATAAGCTGACCTGTAAAATAGAAAGGAACTATATGATTTACAAAGTTTTTTATCAAGAAACAAAAGAACGTAGCCCACGTCGTGAAACAACACGCGCACTTTACCTAGACATCGATGCCAGCTCAGAACTTGAGGGTCGTATCGCTGCTCGCCAACTTGTCGAAGAAAATCGCCCAGAGTACAATATCGAGTATATCGAACTCTTGTCTGACAAATTGCTAGATTACGAAAAAGAAACTGGCGCCTTCGAAATTACGGAGTTCTAATATGGCCTATACTCTTAAACCTGAAGAAGTTGGCGTTTTTGCCATCGGTGGTCTGGGAGAAATCGGGAAAAACACATACGGGATTGAATACCAAGATGAGATTATCATCGTCGATGCTGGGATTAAATTCCCAGAAGATGACTTGCTGGGTATCGACTATGTCATTCCTGATTACTCCTACATCGTAGACAACATCGACCGCGTCAAGGCTGTTTTGATCACACACGGACACGAGGACCACATCGGTGGGATTCCATTCCTGCTCAAGCAAGCAAATGTCCCTATCTATGCCGGACCACTTGCCTTGGCTTTGATTCGTGGGAAACTCGAAGAACACGGCCTCTTGCGCAACGCCAAACTTTACGAAATCAATCACAACACTGAGTTGACCTTTAAAAATCTCAAGGCAACTTTCTTTAGAACCACTCACTCTATTCCAGAGCCTTTGGGGATTGTCATTCATACTCCTCAAGGGAAAATTGTCTGTACGGGTGACTTCAAGTTTGACTTAACACCAGTTGGTGAACCAGCAGATTTGCACCGTATGGCAGCCCTTGGTGAAGACGGTGTACTCTGTCTCCTGTCTGACTCAACAAATGCAGAAGTGCCAACCTTTACCAACTCTGAAAAAGTCGTTGGTCAGTCCATCATGAAGATTATCCAAGGTATTGAAGGACGTATCATCTTTGCATCCTTTGCCTCAAATATCTTCCGTCTCCAGCAAGCAACAGAAGCCGCTGTTAAGACTGGACGTAAGATCGCGGTCTTTGGTCGTTCCATGGAAAAGGCCATTGTCAACGGAATCGATCTTGGCTACATCAAAGCTCCTAAAGGAACCTTTATCGAGCCAAATGAAATCAAAGACTACCCTGCAGGCGAGGTTCTTATCCTCTGTACAGGTAGTCAGGGTGAACCTATGGCGGCCCTCTCTCGTATCGCCAACGGAACCCACCGTCAGGTACAACTCCAACCAGGCGATACGGTTATCTTCTCTTCAAGTCCAATCCCTGGAAACACTACTAGCGTCAACAAGCTGATCAACGTCATTTCTGAAGCTGGTGTCGAAGTTATCCACGGTAAGGTTAACAATATCCATACATCTGGACACGGTGGTCAGCAAGAGCAAAAACTCATGCTCCGCTTGATTAAGCCAAAATACTTCATGCCTGTCCACGGTGAATACCGCATGCAAAAAGTCCATGCTGGACTAGCAGTGGATACTGGTGTTGAGAAGGACAATATCTTTATCATGAGCAATGGTGATGTGCTTGCCCTTACTGCTGATTCTGCTCGTATCGCAGGCCATTTCAACGCCCAAGACATCTATGTCGATGGAAATCGTATCGGTGAAATCGGTGCTGCTGTCCTCAAAGATCGTCGTGATTTATCTGAAGATGGTGTCGTTCTGGCAGTCGCAACTGTTGACTTCAAATCGCAGATGATTCTATCTGGTCCAGACATCCTCAGCCGAGGCTTTGTCTACATGAGAGAGTCTGGCGACTTGATTCGCCAAAGCCAGCGTATCCTCTTCAATGCAATTCGTATCGCACTAAAAAACAAGGATGCTAGCGTGCAATCTGTCAATGGTGCCATTGTCAACGCTATTCGCCCCTTCCTCTATGAAAATACAGAACGTGAACCGATTATCATCCCGATGATCCTCACACCAGATGAAGAATAAAGCAAGAAAACAGCCCCGAAGACGGAGCTGTTTTTTCTATGCTTTCTTTTTAGATTAAAACTCAATAAAAATCGAAATCAGACTAGAAGGCTAGGCGAAAGCATAACTTAAGTTAGGTGAGCCGAAGCCGACGACGTATCATTTTGATTTTTGAAGAGTTTTAGAAATACTACGATTTTTACCTTCAAGATACACCATCAAAATAGAAATGTCTGCTGGATTTACTCCCGAAATACGGCTGGCTTGGCCGATGGTTTCTGGATTGATGAGTTTGAACTTCTGACGGGCTTCTGTCGCGATAGAATCAATATCATCCCAGTCAATATTGGCTGGAATGCGTTTTTCTTCCATGCGTTTCATCTTGGCAACCTGATCCATGGCTTTTGAGATATAGCCTTCGTACTTGATTTCTGTTTCAATCAATTCGATAATCTTGTCATCCAAGTCCTCTGCTGCTGGTCCGATGAAAGCCACCACATCTTGATAAGAAACTTCTGGACGGCGAAGGAATTCCTTAGCTGTCACTGCATCTGTCAACGGCTTGAAGCCCATCTCCTCAACCTTGGCATTGATTTCCTTGACTGGCTTGAGTTTAATACTGTCTAGGCGTTTCATTTCATTTTCAAATTGATTTTTCTTGATTTCAAAACGAGCCCAACGTTCATCGTCAACAAGCCCAATCTCGCGCCCCATCTCAGTCAAACGCATATCGGCATTGTCATGACGGAGAATGAGGCGATATTCAGCACGACTGGTCAAGAGACGGTAAGGTTCAATGGTCCCCTTGGTCACCAAGTCATCAATCATGACCCCAATATAACCGTCACTACGCTTCAAAATCAACTCAGACTTGCCTTGGACTTTCAAAGCCGCATTGATACCCGCGATAATCCCTTGGCCAGCAGCTTCTTCGTAACCTGATGTTCCATTGGTCTGACCAGCAGTGAATAGACCTGAGATTTTCTTGGTTTCCAGAGTCGCACGCAACTGATGAGGCAAGACCATATCGTACTCGATGGCATAACCTGTTCGCATCATCTCTGCATTTTCCAAACCTTTGATAGAATGAACCAGCTCACGTTGGACATCCTCAGGCAGACTAGTTGATAGGCCTTGAACATAGACTTCCTCAGTATTGCGCCCTTCTGGCTCTAGGAAGAGTTGGTGGCGTTCCTTGTCCGCAAAGCGCACAATCTTGTCTTCAATCGATGGACAATAACGAGGTCCCACTCCTTTGACCACACCTGTAAACATAGGCGCACGGTGGAGATTGTTTTGGATAATCTCATGACTAGTACCATTGGTGTAGGTCAACCAGCATGGCACTTGGTCCTTGACATAATCCTCATCACGTGAAGTGTATGAGAAATGATTAGGCGCTTCGTCTCCTGGCTGAATCTCGGTCACATCGTAATTGATAGAAGAAGCCTTGACACGTGGAGGTGTTCCTGTCTTGAAACGACCAATTTCGAGTCCTAATTCCTTGAGGTTGTCAGCAAGGTTAATAGAAGCTAGGCTGTGGTTAGGACCTGATGAGTACTTGAGGTCTCCGATGATAATTTCCCCACGGAGGGCTGTTCCTGTCGTCACGATAACAGCCTTGGAAGCATACTCTTGATGAGTTGCTGTACGAACACCGACAACCTTGCCATCTTCCACCAAAATCTCATCAATCATGGTCTGACGAAGGGTCAGATTTTCTTGATTTTCAACCGTCTTGCGCATTTCCTTGGAGTAAAGCTCCTTGTCAGCCTGCGCACGAAGGGCACGGACAGCTGGCCCCTTCCCTGTGTTAAGCATCTTCATCTGGATGTAAGTCTTATCAATGGTTTTGGCCATCTCGCCACCGAGGGCATCAACTTCACGTACAACGATCCCCTTGGCAGAACCACCGATAGAGGGGTTACAAGGCATAAAAGCCAGCATTTCAATGTTGATGGTCGCAAGTAAGACCTTACAGCCCATACGGCTAGCAGCTAAGGAAGCCTCGACACCAGCGTGTCCCGCACCAATTACAATAATATCGTATTCTTCAGTAAAATTATATGTCATTTCTTAACCTTTCAAAAATTTCTCGCAAATAAGGAACTAACTTCTCCTCCTCCTCTAAAGCTTGAGCCAGAGTAACCCATTTAAAGTGCGTATGCTCTTCAGGATCTAATCTGATAATTGGCTTCTCCCCAACCCACTCTGCTTTATAAACTAAGCGAGTAAAGACCGTATCCTTAGAGGTATCCAGTTGACTATCTTCGTGAAGAAGTTTGAGCGAACTGCTATCTAGCCTAACTCCCGCTTCTTCA
The DNA here is from genome assembly GCF_965119495.1 of Streptococcus sp. Marseille-Q7156. The sequence continues at coordinate 1,755,910 of NZ_CBCPLU010000001.1, forward strand.
ATACATTCTCTAAGAGCTCCATCTCGCGGAAGTTCACCCTTTTCAACCCCGCCACCAGGAATATCCCAGTAAGTTGGATAAACATTGGGTTGTCCTCTTTTAATTTCCGAACGCTGAATGAGCAAATAATCATCACCACTATGAACAAGTACATGGGCAATAAGCTTAACCATCATTTTTTCTCCTATTCCTCAAGATGAATGTGTCTTAGTTGGCCGTCCCAATCTGGTAAGGCTGTTTTTAAAAAGGCTGGAACTAGCTGGATATTCTCAAGATTATCCAACTCAATCCACTCACAGGGCTGCGTTTTTTCATCTTCCTGCATGGTCAATGGGGCATCCTCAAGCAAGTCCACCAGATAATGAAACTCAACGTTGTGATAGGAAACACCGTCCTGTTCAAAACGATTTTCAACTACGAAAGCTAGCTGGCCAGCTTGAGCTTTGACACCCAGTTCTTCCCTCACTTCACGGACTACCGCGTCTTCCGTGCTTTCATTGACTTGAATCGCACCACCAATTGTGTAATACTTGCCCTTATCTTTGGTGACTAGAAGCTTGCGATTTTGAAGAATCAAAGCTGTCGCCCGAACACCAAAAACCGTATTGTCTACTTTTGTCCGAAAGTCTTGCTGAGTCATTCTTGTCCTTTCCCTTAAACGACACAAAAACAGTCAAAACTCCAAAGAAGTGCAGGACAAAAAAGCCTGCAACATCCATGAGCTTTGACCATCATTTCTATTGCTGTTATTATTGTAGCAAATTGAGAAAATTTGTCAATCTAAATGTACTGACAAACTTGTCCGTCACGGTAGGCATTATCAATCAAGCCACCACCTAGACACTCTTCGCCATCGTAAAAGACAACTGCCTGTCCTGGTGTAATCGCGCGTTGCGGTTCTGCAAAGATAACCTCTGCCTTATCTCCTTTGACATGGACGGTCACCTTAGAATCAGGCTGACGGTAGCGGAATTTTGCTGTGCATTCTAGCGTAAATTCCTCTGGCATATCACGAGTAAAGTGAACTTGGCTAGCCTCTAGGCTGGTTGACATGAGCGAATCATGGTAGAAACCTTGGCCGACATAGAGGATGTTCTTGCTTAGGTCTTTTCCGACAACGAACCAAGGGGCATTGTCACCACCGTGTTGTCCACCGATACCGAGACCGCCACGCTGACCGATTGTATAATACATAAGTCCTGCATGCTCGCCCATATCGCGTCCATCCACTGTAATCATACGACCAGGTTGAGCTGGCAGGTAGTTGCTGAGGAAATTTTTAAAGTTCTTTTCTCCGATAAAGCAAATCCCTGTCGAGTCTTTCTTCTTAGCAGTCGCAAGGCCTGCTTCTTCTGCTAGTTTTCGCACTTCAGGCTTTTCCAAATGTCCCAAAGGAAACATGGTTTTTTGAAGTTGTTCTTGCGAAAGTTGGCTGAGGAAATAGGTCTGATCCTTGCCATTGTCCACGCCACGAAGCATGTGAACAGTACCATCCTCATCACGCGCTACTCGGGCATAATGCCCAGTCGCTACATAGTCTGCCCCCAAGGTCATAGCATAATCCAAAAAGGCCTTGAACTTGATTTCCTTATTGCACATAACATCTGGATTTGGCGTGCGCCCTGCACGGTATTCTGCTAGGAAATACTCAAAAACGCGGTCCCAATACTCTTTTTCAAAGTTGACAGAGTAGTAAGGAATGCCAATCTGGTCTGCCACCGCAGCCACATCCTTGTAATCTTCGGTCGCCGTACAGACGCCGTTTTCATCTGTGTCATCCCAGTTCTTCATGAAGATACCGATCACATCGTAGCCCTGCTCCTTGAGAAGAAGAGCCGTCACCGACGAATCAACACCACCACTCATCCCCACGACAACACGTGTTTTAGAGTTATCACTCATGGTAAGTCTCCCATCTATTCGTTTATTTATACCCCTCAAAATTCTATTTACTATGACTTTCAATAGAATTTATTTGAGTATAGTCATTTCGTTTGCTTTTAGTAGTAAAATGGTCTGGGAGACCATTTTAGCCTATCATCTTAAAATGAAAATATGATAGGCAACGAGTCGCAGGCATAACTTGAGTTCGCTCAATCAGTCTGGGAGACTGATTGAGGTTATAAATAAGACAAGCTCAGCTTGCATCTCATTTCGAGTTAACGACGTAATAAAAGATAAACGAAATGACTAGTTCACGATTGAAGGTCGTGTGTGCTTAACGATTGAAGGTCGCTTGAGCAGTATTCATTATAACATGCTTGGTTGGAGAAGACAAGAAAGAGGCTGTCAATCGACCAACCTCTTATTCTGAACCTATCAATCTATCACTTTCTAGCTTCATTCGCTTTCTTAGCAACTGCAATCTGGTATTTCACTTGGTCAAATCCTGTACCTCCCAAGGAATTTCGTCTTTGAACAGCAGTTTTAGGTTGCAAGTAAACATAGATATCCTCGGCAATGAGGGAATGATAGGTTTGTAATTCCTCCAAAGTCCAATCTTGAATATTTTTAGCAGACTTGATAGAGTCTAGCACTAATCTTCCCACAATCTCATGAGCTTCTCTAAATGGCAAGCCTTTTCCTGCCAAATAATCTGCCAACTCAGTCGCATTTGAAAAGTCCTTCTCTGTCGACTCTTGCATTTTTTCCTTATTTACCTGCAAGCTAGATAACATACCGGCCAACACATCCAAAGAATTTAAAATCGTTTCGACCGTATCAAACATCCCTTCCTTATCCTCTTGCAAATCCTTATTATAAGCTAAGGGCAGGGACTTCATGACTGTCAATAGTCCAAACAGATTCCCATAAACTCTACCAGTCTTTCCTCGAATCAACTCAGCCATATCTGGATTTTTCTTTTGGGGCATAATAGAGGAACCTGTTGTAAACGTATCTGACAAGGTAATGAATTGGTACTCAAAACTACACCAATTGATTATTTCTTCACAGAAACGGCTCATATGCATCATGAGTATGCTGGCATTGGATAGAAACTCTAAGATAAAATCGCGGTCACTAACAGCATCCAAAGAATTTGTATAAGGTTGCTTAAACTCCAGCAAATCGCTAGACAATTGGCGATCAATGGGGAAAGTCGTTCCTGCCAAAGCTGCCGCACCTAGAGGGCATAGGTCTGTATGCTTCTGGTTAAATTCAAAACGTTCACTGTCTCTCTGAAACATATTGTAGTAAGCCATCAGGTGGTGGGCAAAACTAATAGGCTGAGCATGTTGCAGATGGGTATAGCCCGGCATGATTGTCTCCACATGATTTTCCGCCAAGTCTAATAAAACACCCTTGAGATAAGCCAGTTTATCTAGGACATGGCCTAGTTGCTCCTTGAGATACAAGTGCATATCTGTCGCAACTTGGTCATTTCGAGAACGAGCCGTATGTAACTTCCCTGCAAGGGGACCAATTTTTTCTGTCAGCAACACTTCCATATTCATATGAATATCTTCGTTTGCGATATCAAAGTCAAGTTGGCCTGCCTCTAGCTCTTCTAAAAGCTCTTTCAAGCCTGCTTGAATCTTTTCTGACTCATTCAAACTCAAAATGTCCGTCTGGCCCAACATCTGAACGTGGGCTAAGGAACCAATCACATCAAATTTAGCTAATTTCTGGTCAAAAGATATACTCGCACCAAAGCGCTCTACCCAGTCTTCGACAGTACCTTCAAAACGACCACCCCATAATTTTGTATTCTTAGCCATATCACATCCACCTCTCTATCCAATCGCCCTATTTGGCGCTTTTTTGAACCTCAGAATGAACCTTGGTTGGAAGTCCCCACAACTTAATAAAGCCAATAGCTGCATCTTGGTCAAAGGTATCTGCACTGGTATACGTCGCCAAATTTTCATCGTAAAGTGAATTTGGTGATTTCCGAGCCACGACCTGAGCACTCCCCTTATACAGTTTAACTTTTGCAGTCCCATTGACAACTTTTTGAGTCTCTTTAATATAAGCAATCAAGGCTTGTGTAGCCGGACTAAACCACAAAGCATTATAAATGAGATTTGATAATTCATTTTCTATGATTGGTTTAAAATGAGCCACTTCTCTCACAAGCGTCAAATCCTCAATTTCCTTATGAGCTGTCAGCAAGGTCACTGCCCCTGGACACTCATAGATTTCTCTTGATTTAATCCCCACCAAGCGATTTTCCACGTGGTCAATCCGTCCGACCCCATGTTTCCCAGCTATTTCATTGAGTTTTTGAATCAAATCTGCCAATTTTAGCCCTTCTCCATTGAGGGAAACTGGAACACCTTCACTAAACTCAATCTCAATGTATTCTGGCGTGTCTGGAGCTTCCTCTGGAGAAGATGTGATACCAAAGGCTTCTTCTGGAGCCTGATTCCATGGATTTTCCAAAATACCACACTCATTGGCACGTCCCCAAAGATTTTGGTCGACAGAGTAGGGATTGTCAAGGTCAGCAGGAACAGGCACCCCATTTTCCTTAGCATAATGAATTTCTTCCTCCCGAGACCATTTCCATTCACGAACTGGCGCAATCACTTTTAAATTGGGATCCAAGGCTGCAATCGATACTTCAAAACGTACTTGGTCATTCCCCTTACCTGTACAACCATGAGCAATTGTAGTCGCTCCTGTCTGATGCGCTATTTCAACCAATTTTTTAGAAATAAGAGGGCGGCTCAAGGCAGATACCAAGGGGTACTTTTGTTCATAATAGGCATGTGACTGAAGAGCCACTAGCACATAATCTGTAGCAAATTCGTCCTTAACATCAATAACATAAGATTCGACTGCCCCAACCTTAAGAGCCTTATCATGGATGAAATCTAAGTCTTTCCCTTCACCCACATCCATACAAACTGCAACAACATCATAGTCTTTCTTCAGCCAGGTAATAGCAACTGATGTGTCCAAACCGCCAGAATAGGCCAAAATTACTTTTTCTTTACTCATATTCTTTTCCTTCTTTCTATTTTTCAATGGATGCTTTAAAGGCATCCTCAATGAGTTTGTCTAATTCCCCAGACTCCTTCAACTTTTGAATGGTTTTATCGACTGCCTCTTTCAATTCCTTGCTATCTTTTTTCATGGCGACCGCGTAGGAATCATCTTGCTCTTTTTCAAAATTGAGGTCTGCGATTGCTAAATCAGGATTATTTTCCACAAATCCCTTGGCAACAGGTTCTTCAAAGATAACGGCATCCACTTGCCCTGATTTTAAATCTGTGATTAAATTCCCATTTTTAGGCAGAGATACGAGGGAAGAATTTTGAAGCAAATCTTTCGCCATCGTTTCTTGAATCGAACCTTTCTGTGCTCCGACCTTTTTCTGCGCTAAGTCGTTGACAGACTGATAAGTGGCTAAATCAGATTTTTTGACAATGAGCTTATTTTTTGAAGTATAGTAGGGAATTGAAAAATCAAACACCTTGCTCCGTTCATCTGTCTTAGAAACACCAGATATGGCAAGATCGGCTTTTCCTGATTGAACACTAGCCAGTACATTGTCAAAACTCATGGGAGATAGTTCCAATTCGACACCTAGTTCTGTTGCGATAGCCTTGGCTAATTCGATATCTGAACCCACAATCTGATTTTTCCCATCAACCACTTTTTGGTATTCAAATGGAGCAAAATCTGGATTGAGGGCTACAACCAATTTTCCTTTGGACTTGATGGCTTCAATTCCAGCCGATTGATTGTTACTACAAGCAAATAGTAGGGGGAGCATCACTAAACCAAACATCGTCATCAACACCTTCTTCATCTTATTCATAACAAAGCCTCCTTTATGTTTATTCTTTTTGGTTGTATAAATAATACTCCTATACTCATCGTTTGTCAAGCCTAAATTGAAAAAATTTTCAATTTGAAACAAAAAAACCTAGAAATACTACATAAAAATGTCATTCCTAGGCGTATTTATGCTATTTCTCTCTGGGAAACATGAGTATTCAGCCAATCAAAAGAGGCCGAACGAACTCATTTTCCCTCGCCCAATTCAATGATTCGATGACATTGTTGGGCTACATAAGCATCGTGGGTCACAATAATAACTGTTTTCCCTTCTCGATTCATCTCTAAGAGAAACTTCAAGACCAAATCTCTATTTTCAGGATCCAGAGAACCTGTTGGTTCATCGGCTAAAATCAGCTGGCTGGGTTTTAAGATGGCTCTAGCAACTGCAATTCGTTGTTGCTCCCCACCAGACAACTCGGAGACCTTTTGATGCAAAGTAGCTGACAAACCTACTCTCTCTAAAATCTCTTCCACCTTTTTGAACTTGTCTTTCTTAGACAATTTCACATATTCCAGCGCCAGCATGAGATTGTACTCGACCGTTTCATCATCAATCAGGGCAAAATTTTGAAACAGATAAGAGATATGTTCACGGATTATTGTTTGTGACTTAGCAGAATTAACCGCTAGATTTGTCTGACCAAAAATCTCATACCGTCCGCTATAATCACCATCTATCAAACCTAATAAATTTAACAAGGTCGACTTCCCACTACCACTCTTACCAACAATGGCTACCAAATCCCCCTGATCAATCCTGAGAGACAAGTTATCCAAAATCACTTTTCCCCCAATGGTTTTGGTAATATTTTCCAACTCAATCATAAGATGCCCCCTTTCAATAACTCTACTAGACTTCTTTTCTCCATCCTAGAAGCCAAGGCTAACACAAATAGTATATCCAGACATGTAAAGCCTGCAAAAAGTAGGAGTGGCAAGAGCGCATGGGCAAAGAAAATCAAGACTAGAAGAGGCAAACTATAGCCCAGCAAGAGCAGGACTAGGAGAGGGCGATAGCGATCGACCAGTTTCCACCCCATAAACTTCTTGGTAATGATATCCCTGCGCTTCAACAAGAAAGTGGTAACGAGTAAAAAGTAGGAGACAATCATACTGAGAAGAGCAAATAAGGCAAACAGAACGTTAAAATTACGAACAGAATCCCGATAGGTATCAACCATCCCCTCTTGAATTGCTTGAATCGATGAAAATTTTAAATAGCTACCATCAGATAATTTCTCAACTAACTCCGTAATCACTTTTTGATTTTGTTCTGTATTTTCAACTTTCATCGGGTTGTTTAAACCTGTCGTTGACAAGTGAGTCTTTTCTTCCCACATCATGTCTTGATCATTTACCAGACTAATGATTGGATTGTGGAGATTTTCCTTTCGCTCATTATTATAAGGGAAGAAAGACCAATCTCCTTCATAGTAGGCAATTTCTACATCCATATCTTCTATTGTTTGCTTTTGCTGATCTTCATACCTCATAGAAAGATAGGCGATGGATTTCCCCAAGAACTGATTCTTGCCTTCTTGTCCTTTGTCACTGGCTGGAAACAAAATCACCTTTTTAGTGCCGGTATCTGGTAGCTTGAATCCCTTGCTCTTTAGAAAATTGCTATTAGCATAGTAAACATCTACCTTATCAGGCAGTTGGTAGTTCTGCACTTGTTCAGCTTTGATGACTGGTTTGATAGGAAGACTCGTACTTCGCACATAGTTTACTTGTGTTTTTGCTAGCAAATCTTGATAAAATTGGTAGAAATAATCTGTAGATTTCCCTGAACCTGCTAGCTCTTCTTGCCACAGGTTATCATTGAGTTTGAAGGTTTCTAAGGTCAGGTAATTTCCTTGGCTTACCCACTGTTGCTGATAAGCAAGTTCTTTGTTTTCTTGTTCTAGACTTCTGCCTACCCCAATCAGTAAAACCGTCAATAAAACAGTTGTCCCTATTTTCATCACATAATTGAAGATGAGACCAAGTTTGACAGATGAAAAACCTTTCAACATGGAACTGACTGTCATTTTCTGAATCATCAGGTAGGTCAGCCAACTGATGAACAAATACAACTGTAAAAGCAGAAATTGGGATAAGAGTAAACTTGGAAACAGAAGTTTTGGCCTGTAGTCCAGCACTAAAAATAGTCCCAAGTCAATGATAAGACTTCCACCCAAGAGAAGATAAAAATTAGTCTTTACAAAACCAGCTAAAATCGCTCTGCTTTGGAAACCAAGTAACTTTTGAACCCCCACTCGTTTCATCTCCATCATCGGCTGATAAACTGTCATTAAAATCACAAGCAAGATTGCCAAGATAAAGATAATGATAGATAGTAACAACTCTTGATTTAGCACTCCAACCTGACTTCGGTAAGTGGGTTCTAATAAAATCGTCTTATCTATCTGGAAAAAATCACTCCACTTTTGTAGAATGGTATCGCGATCTATCTCTTTGCTGGAGGTAATCATGTAGCGCCCATTTACAGTATGGGATTTATCCTCAATATAGGATTGGAAGGTCTGGAGTCGAATGAGTTTCACCTTTAAAAAGGTGGGAATGGTTCCTAGATTATTGGGAAGGTCCTGGTTGCTGTAGACTCCCTTCTCATTCTTTGAAAAATCAAGAGAAGTCAAACCGAACTCCTGATAGGGGAAGGTTTCCTTATCAAAAACACCAGCCTTGACTGCCTCATCTCCATTATCTACTTTGATAATAGAGACCTTGTCTTGGCTTGCAACCTCTTCAAAAAACTGGAGAATCGTTTCTGTCGGTTTAGTGACATCTTTCAAGTACAAGTCAAATGAATAAGTTGTCTTGCCCATCTCCTGAATCCGCACTATTTCTCGTGTAACATTTACATTCAGGACAAAAAACGTAGTACACAGCAAGAGCAGGAGCATACAAAGATGACTGATTTTTTTCATAGAGATACCTCCCGTGAAGAGACGAAAGCGAGATAGGTGCAGGTACTTTTTATTTTTTACTAAATTTTAAATAGGTGTAAATAAATCCTGCACTTATAGCCAGAGTTGTCCACCATTTAAAATCAATATGCAAAAGTGAAAAGATTATAAAACTGATGATTAGCGAGGCTAAAATATAAACAATGATTAAAATTTTATTTTTCATAGGAATTGCCTTTCTGAATGGATTCTAGTATTTACAGCTTATTTGCAAAGTTTACAATAAGCTGTTAGGGCAATTGTCAATCAGAATGTTCTTTTATCTGTCAATAATCCTAGAAAATCTTGTCGTTTCAAGTCTGAGAAATGTTTGGTTGAAAGACTTCCTTTTTGAAGTCCATCATCTCTAACCTGTAAATAATAGCTGTGTTGGCTTGTTTTAATTGTCAAAAAATCGCCAAATACAAAAGCTCTTTTCCAGTTGCGAATCTCAAATTCTTTTATCTCTGATTTTGGAATGCGGATAAGTCCTTGCCGCAAATCACGATGATGCTCACTTGTGAAAGTCATCCCATTCCCAAGATTTCTTATCAGTAGTTCATCTGGAGTCACCATCACCAGCGCTATTTTAGTTAAGAAAATTTCAACTGTTGGTGGTAAAATCGCCAAATTAAACCAGGGATGTAGGTAACGATAAGCTAAGAAATAGTGAGGCTCCTCACCCAATCCTAGTTGTTTATATAAGGCCTTGACCTCACTATCTAACCTCGCTTCAAAAGACATATCCGAATGCTCTTCTTCCTTCCTCTGATTAAAATAACGCATCCAGACTAGGAAACCTATAAAGACTAGGACAAATATTCCTGATAAAAGATATTTTAAATTGTAGTTCATCACTTAACCTCCTGATTCACGACTCTACCTAAAGCAGAGTCGTGTTTATTTTGAAAATAGTTCCATCACAACTTTAAATAAGACTGGTGTCATTAAAATTAGGATAATTCCTATCACAAATATCATGACTACTCGAAAAAGCTCCTTATTTTTAAACATTTTAGCCCCCCTTTTCTAGCTACATCATAGTACTGTTAAGCCCATTTTAAAATTACACCAAACTTATTTTAGCTTTCTTCTTTACTTTTTATATTACTATGATACAATATTTTTAATTGGATTTTATTATTTGTTAACTTTTTTCACGAAAAGGAGAAAATCATGCGTTATGATTTCGGAAAGGTCTATAAAGAAATACGCGAGTCAAAAGGCTTGACCCAAGAAGAGGTCTGTGGAAATGTCATTTCAAGAACCAGCCTATCAAAAATTGAAAGTGGTAAAGCAACTCCCAAATATGAAAATATGGAGTTTCTTCTCCGGCAAATCAATATGAGTTTTGAAGAGTTTGACTATATCTGCCACCTCTATCAACCGAGCCAACGAACAGAAATCATGCAAACCTATCTCAATATGAGCTCAACCCTAGGGACTAGTGAACTCGAAAAACTATTTCAAAAATGCCAAGACTATCTCAAAACCCACCACGACCTGCCCATAGAAGAAATCAGAGATATGTTGGAAATTGTCATTCATATCCGTCAACATGGTACAGAGCAACTGTCAAACCAAGTGAAACAGACTGTCACAAAACTTTGGGAAAAAATTGAAAAACAAGATACATGGTATGAAAATGACCTAAAAATCCTCAATACCATCCTTTTCAGCTTTCCCATTGATCATCTCCATCTCATTACTGGAAAAATCCTGCAACGCTTGGAAGTCTATAAAAACTATCAACATTTATATGACTTACGAATGGCAATCCTACTCAATCTGTCCACCATTTACTTATACCATCAAGACAAAAACATGTGTCAACAAATCTGCTATACTTTACTAGAGGATGCCAAGAAAAAGAAAAGCTACGATAGGCTTGCTATCTGCTATGTTCGTATTGGGATTTGTAGGGATGATGCTAGACTTATCCAAAAAGGGTTCTCCCTTCTGGAGCTGACCGAGGAAACTTCTATGCTGTCCTACCTCAAAAAAGAAGTAGAGATCTATTCTCAACCGAAGGAAATATAAAAAGTCGAGGGATTCCCTCGACCTTTTCATATTATTCTGTTCGTTATTTCTTAATACCAGCCGTTGTTAAGCCAGAAGTTTTTAGCGGCTGTCCATGAACCGTAACGTCCTGCAACGTAGGCATCTGCTACACGTTCTTGGTTTTCAGCTGAGTAGTCACCGTTCAAGTATGAATCTGTCAATTGGTAACGTCCGATGTAACGTCCGTTTGTAGCTGTGTAGCTACCGCCTGATTCTTTTTGAGCGATCCATTCTTTGGCTTCTGCTTCAGATCCGCTTACAGTTGAAGCAACTGTTTCTTCTGATACTGTTTCGCTTACTACTGGAGTTTCTTCTGCTACTTCTGTAGTTTCTGTCACTGTAGCTGAAACAGCCTCATCTTGAGCTGCTGGAGCTTCATAAGTCGTTGAGGCTGGTGCTACTGGCGCTGCTGGACCGTCGATAACCAACTCTTGACCAACATAAATCATATGGATGTTGTCAATGTGGTTGTTTTCTGCCAATTTCTCAACTGTTGTGTTGTGAGTTTCAGCAATTTCTGAAAGTGTATCACCTTCTTTAACAGTGTAAGTTGATGATTCTTGAGCAGACACAAATGATGGAGCAAATACTGCAAACAAGGCAGCTACTCCTGCAAGAGTTGTTTTAATCTTTTTAGTTGTTGATTTCATATTTGAAAATTCTCCTTCTTTCTATAATTCTATGATACCCTTTAAATATTACCGTTTCTTGACACTTTTATGTAGAAATATTACAAAATTATTTTTTATTTCCCTAAATAAGGTATTTTTTGTCATAAAAGATACTATTTTTATGCTATTTGAGGTATTAGAAAGGTTTTCATCCACAATTAAAGTCAAGACCTTTATTCTTTGATATAATAGAGATAAGAATTTTTATAAGGGGAAACTGATGAAATCACTTCGTTTTCAATCTGTCTTTGATATCATCGGACCAGTTATGATTGGCCCATCTAGTAGTCATACCGCTGGTGCTGTTCGTATTGGGAAGATTGTCTCTTCCATTTTTGATGATACTCCGACAGAAGTCGAATTCCAACTTTTTAACTCATTTGCCAAGACCTATCGTGGTCACGGGACAGACCTAGCCCTTGTTGCAGGTATTTTGGGCATGGATACAGATGATCCTGAAATCCCAAATAGTCTGGAGATTGCACACAAGCGTGGCATCAAGATTGTCTGGACCATTCAGAAAGACAGCAATGCTCCTCACCCAAACACCACTAAAATTACCGTCAAAAATGCCCACAAGACCATCAGTGTGACTGGTATTTCAATCGGTGGCGGGAATATTCAGGTCACCGAACTCAATGGCTTTGCCGTCTCTCTCAATATGAATACACCGACTATCATCATTGTTCATCAAGATATTCCAGGTATGATTGCCCTCGTAACAGAAGCCCTTTCACGCTATGGTATCAATATCGCCCAGATGAATGTTACTCGTGAAAAAGCTGGTGAAAAAGCCATTATGATTATCGAAGTCGACAGTCGTAACTGTGATGAGGCCATCGAAGAAATTCGAAAAATCCCTCATCTCCATAATGTCAATTTCTTTAAATAGGAGGAAGCATGTTTTATTCTATCAAAGAATTGGTTGAGCAAGCAGATCTGGACTTTCAAGGAAATGTCGCAGAACTCATGATTACAACCGAGTTTGAATTGACCGGTCGCGAACGTGAAGAAGTCCTCCTTCTCATGGAACGCAATCTAGAAGTCATGAAAGCCTCTGTCCAACTTGGCCTCAATGAAAATAAATCTCGTAGTGGCCTGACAGGTGGAGATGCTGCCAAATTGGATCACTACATCAAAAACGGAAAAACCTTGTCAGATTATACGATTCTCTCGGCTGCCCGAAATGCCATCGCAGTCAATGAACACAATGCCAAAATGGGCTTGGTCTGTGCCACTCCGACCGCAGGAAGTGCTGGCTGTCTGCCTTCCGTTCTCACTGCTGCTATTGAAAAATTAGACCTCAGCCACGAGCAACAGCTGGATTTCCTCTTTGCTGCCGGTGCCTTTGGACTAGTCATCGCAAACAATGCCTCTATCTCAGGTGCTGAGGGCGGTTGCCAAGCTGAGGTTGGTTCAGCCTCTGCTATGAGCGCTGCCGCCTTGACTCTAGCTGCAGGAGGAACACCTTATCAGGCCAGTCAGGCCATTGCCTTTGTCATTAAAAATATGCTAGGCCTCATCTGTGACCCTGTTGCCGGCTTGGTTGAAGTTCCCTGTGTCAAGCGCAATGCTATGGGAGCTAGCTTTGCCTTCATCGCAGCAGACATGGCCCTGGCAGGTATCGAATCTAAAATCCCTGTGGATGAAGTTATCGATGCCATGTACCAAGTGGGAGCAAGCATGCCAACTGCCTTTCGTGAAACAGCTGAAGGTGGACTCGCTGCCACACCTACTGGTCGTCGCCTCCAAAAAGAAATTTTCGGAGAATAAGCTTATCAAATAGGAGAAACCATGACCTCTATCTCAGCTATCTTTTTCGATCTGGATGGAACCCTCGTCGACAGTTCTATCGGAATTCACAATGCCTTTACCCATACCTTTAAGGAGCTGGGGGTGCCTAGTCCTGATGTCAAAACGATTCGTGGTTTTATGGGACCGCCCCTTGAAAGTAGTTTTGCGACCTGCCTGCCCAAAGAACAAATTTCTGAGGCTGTGCAGATATACCGTTCCTACTATAAGGAAAAAGGCATCCATGAAGCTCAAATTTTCCCTCAGATTGTAGAATTGCTTCAAGAACTATCCAAGAATTACCCTCTCTACATCACCACTACAAAAAACACTCCAACCGCTCAAGACATGACTAAGAACTTGGGAATCTATCATTTCTTTGCTGGCATTTATGGTTCCAGCCCTGAGGCACCCCATAAGGCAGATGTCATTCGCCAAGCCTTGCAGACACATCAACTAGCACCAGAACAAGCCATCATCATCGGAGATACCAAGTTTGATATGCAGGGGGCTCAAGAAACAGGCATTCAGAAATTGGCCGTCACTTGGGGATTTGGAGATCAAGCAGATCTACTAAACTATCAACCTGATTATATCGCCCACAAACCCTTAGAAGCTTTGGAGTATTTTCAATAACATAGACTGGGCGACAACTCTATTTCATACTCTTCGAAAATCTCTTCAAACCACGTCAGTTTCTATCTGCAACCTCAACGCTGTGCTTTGAACAACTTACGGCTAGCTTCCTAGCTTCCTAGTTTGCTATTTGATTTTCATTGAGTATCAGAATAAAATGAAGCAAGTTTACACATAACAAAACGCATATTACCAAGGTTCTTCAGACCTGATAATATGCGTTTTTCTGTTTTTATTCAACGTGGGTGGTTTGATTGGCAAAGGCGATAATGGCTTGCTTCAACTCATCTCCACTAAGAGTGCGGAACTCTTCAATCTTTTGATCGATGGCTTCTAGAGGCATGACATTGACCTTACCAACGAAAATCTTATCCATAACCTGGTTATCAACAAGTTCGGTTGACACCAAGAGTTCTTCGTAAAGTTTTTCACCTGGACGGATTCCAACTTCAACAATTGGAATTTCGCTCTCAGTGTGTCCACTTAGAAGGACCATTTTCTTAGCCAAGTCATAAATCTTGACTGGTTTGCCCATATCAAGGATAAAGACTTCTCCATCTTTAGCATAAGCACCAGCATGGATAACCAAACGGCTAGCTTCTGGAATGGTCATGAAGTAACGGGTCATGCGGAAGTCTGTCACCGTTACAGGCCCACCTTCAGCAATCTGACGTTCAAAGACTGGAATCACACTACCACGGCTACCAAGAACATTCCCAAAACGAACTGCACAGTAGGTCGATTGGCTACGTTGATTAAAGCCAGTGACAATCAACTCAGCCACGCGCTTGGTTGCTCCCATAACATTTGGTGGATTAACCGCCTTATCTGTCGAAATCATAACCATCTTAGGTACTTTGGCTTCATCAACAGCCTTAGCAACATTGTAAGTTCCACGAATATTGTTTTTGAAGGCTTCTTTTGGATTGCGCTCCATCATAGGAACGTGCTTGTGGGCAGCCGCATGATAAACAATAGCAGGCTTGTACTGTTCAAAGACTTGCAACAAACGGTCATAGTCTTGAATATCGGCAATAACCGGTACATAATCAATCCCTTGGAACTTGCGAATCAATTCATGATAAACAAGGTAGATTGAGTTTTCCCCATGACCGAGCAAGACGATGCGTTCAGGATTGAAGCGACTAACTTGGCGACAGATTTCAGAACCGATTGAGCCACCAGCACCTGTGACTAAGATTGTCTTACCTGTCAGTTCTGCGCCCAGACGCGATTCGTCAAGACGAATTTCCTGACGTCCCAAAAGGTCCGTAATATCAATTTTTTGGAAGCCAGTAGCTGCTTGGTGAAGTCCTTGAACAACAGTTTCAACCTTAGGCATCTTGTAACATTTGACACCCAGCTTATTACACATCTGCAAGATACGCTCATATTCTGACGGGTCAAGCGACGGAATCGCAACGATAACACGCTCGATTTGATGGCGTTTGGCTAATTCAGGCAATTCATCATATGAACCCAAAACAGGAATCCCACCAAGTTTTTGGCCCTTTTTCTTAGCGTCCTTATCCAAAATACCGACCAGTTCCAAATCACTGGTTGGATGTTGGTAACTATCCATAAAGAGGGCTCCGCCATCACCAGCACCAATCAAGAAGGTTCGACGGTGTTCTCCATCGCCACTTCCTTTTTTGCGTCTAGAGTAGATTAACTGCCAAGTAATCCGTGGCAATAAAATCAAGAAGGTACTCAACAAGATAAAGAGAATGATGAAACGGATTGAAAAAAGTGGCAAGAAGGCATAGCAGATTCCATAAGACAAAACACTGCTAGCAGTCACACCAAAAAAGATTTTCATAAAGTCCGTAATCTTGCTGTAACGACTAATACTAGCATTCAACCCCCAAAATCCAATCATCAATTGATAGAACAGGAAGGCCAAACTCGTATAGATAATGTAGTCAACAGGTGCTGGATTAATCAAGCCGTAAAATAAAATATAAGATACAATGATGGAAACCACCATACTGAAAATATCAAATATTCCCCAGAAAACCTGCTTTTGTTGTTTATTTAAAATTTCCACCAGATCAATCACATAATCTGTTAGTTTTTTATTCATGTCAATCTACTCCTCCTTAAAAGAGCTGGATATTTATATTGTTATTATAACACTTTTTATCCAGTTTACGATTTGCTACAATCTTTTACTTGCTTTTTCTTAACAGTTTCATAAAAATAAACTGTCGGACAAATCCGGGACAAAGAGCAACAACCATCTGAATGGCAACACTCTTGGCATACTCCATGTAAGAAATTTGCCCTCTCTTCAGCATTCGTTGACGAGCTTGACGATAGAGTTTGAGATAACGCAGTCCTCCACGACGTTCAAACATCCCTGCTCCAACACGAACCCTACACAAGATTTGATCCAGATTTCCAGTCCTAGCTCCTGCAGCAATCATATTGAGCCAGAGGAGGTCATCCTCCATATAAAGGCCATCCTCATAGTTGCCTGCCTTGAGAACCATGTCCTTCTTGAACATAACAGTCATGTGGTTAAAGGCACTTCTCATCCTTTGATAAGCTACAATATCTGCATGTTGAGTTGGAACACGACGGTAAGAAACGATCTCATCAGGATTGTCAATAAACTCTGCAATATGTCCACCTAATAGGTCTAGCTTGTCCTTCTCCATTAGCTGAACCTGTTTCTCAAAACGATCTGGAACTGCTATATCATCCGTATCCATACGGGCAATAATATCATACTGACACTGCAAAACACCCTGTCGAAGAGCCAGACCCAAACCTTGATTCTGCTCAAGAGGATAGCGTTTCACTGGAATATCAGACTCAGCTTCAAGCTGATCTAATACCTGATAGAGCTCAGGTGTCAAAGGCCCATCCTCAACCAGAACCAATTCTCTCGGTTTCAGGGTCTGATTTTGAACACTCTCAATAGCATCCTTTAAAAATGTCGGATTTTCCTTGATATAGACCGACATCAATACGCTGATTTTTTGCTTTTCAGACACAGTTTTTCTCCAATGTATAGATTTCCTTCCACTATTTTATCATAATTTTCAAGACTTTCCCATTTTTATCTTGAAAGCCAGAAACCTTACTTGACATTATAAGGAAAAAACCTTAAAATAAGCTGTTATTAAAATCAGCTAGAAGAGGTATTATATGAAAAAGCAATCACTCTTTTTTGTTCCAGGTATTATCCTGATTGGTGTTTCCTTGCGGACTCCATTTACTGTTTTACCCATTATTTTGGGAGATATTTCGCAAGGGCTGGGAGTAGAAGTTAGTTCGCTTGGTGTCTTGACCAGCCTGCCTCTCCTCATGTTTACCCTCTTCTCACTCTTTTCTACCCGACTGGCTCAGAAAATTGGCTTGGAGCATCTCTTCACCTACAGCCTTTTCTTCTTGACCATCGGTTCTCTCATTCGACTAATCAATCTGCCCCTACTCTATCTAGGAACCTTGATGGTTGGGGCAAGTATCGCAGTCATCAATGTTCTGCTTCCTAGTCTTATCCAAGCCAATCAACCAAAGAAGATTGGTTTTCTGACCACCTTATATGTAACCTCTATGGGGATTGCGACGGCTCTGGCTTCCTATCTAGCTGTGCCCATTACACAAGCCAGTTCTTGGAAAGGGCTTATCATCCTCCTCACCCTGCTCTGTCTAGCAACTTTTTTGGTCTGGCTCCCAAATCACCGCTATAATCACAGACTAGCTCCACAAACCAAACAAAAAAGCAAAACAAAGGTCATGCATAATAAACAGGTCTGGGCAGTGATTGTCTTTGCAGGTTTTCAATCCTTGCTCTTTTACACCGCTATGACCTGGTTACCGACCATGGCTATCCATGCAGGTCTTTCCAGTCACGAAGCTGGCTTGCTGACTTCTATCTTCTCTCTGATTAGCATTCCTTTTTCAATGACCATCCCAAGCCTGACAACCAGCTTGTCTACTCGTAATCGTCAGCTCATGCTCACTTTGGTTTCACTAGCTGGTGTGGTCGGCATTTCCATGCTCTTTTTCCCAGTCGGTAATTTCTTTTACTGGCTTGCCATCCATCTCCTCATCGGAACCGCAACCAGCGCCCTCTTCCCTTATCTCATGGTCAACTTTTCACTCAAGACAAGCGCTCCTGAAAAGACAGCCCAATTATCTGGCCTTTCTCAAACAGGAGGCTATATCCTAGCAGCCTTTGGGCCAACGCTATTTGGTTACAGTTTTGATCTTTTCCACTCTTGGGTGCCAGCTGTAGCTGCTCTCTTGCTCGTCGATATCCTGATGACTGTGGCCCTCTTTACAGTGGACAGAGCTGATAAAATCCTCTAAACTTCTAGTTTTGCCTAGGAGTTTTTTATATATAAAAATTTTACACATTTCTCTTGACAGGGCTTTCTTTTAGATGTACAATGTATGTGTAGAAAAATTATATATAAAAATCTTACACATTAGAAAAGGAGGTTCCCCATGTACTTTCCAACATCCTCTGCCTTGATTGAATTTCTCATCTTGGCCGTACTGGAGCAGGATGATTCTTATGGTTATGAGATTAGTCAAACCATTAAGCTCATCGCTAATATCAAAGAATCCACACTCTATCCCATTCTCAAAAAATTGGAAGGCAATAGCTTTCTGACAACCTATTCTAGAGAGTTCCAAGGTCGCATGCGCAAATACTACTCCTTGACAAACGGTGGTATAGAACAGCTCGTGACCCTAAAAGATGAATGGGCACTCTATACAGACACCATCAATGGCATCATAGAAGGGAGTATCCGCCATGACAAGAACTGAATACCTGACTCAGCTAGAACTTTATCTCAAGAAACTACCTGAAGCTGACCGCATCGAAGCCATGGACTATTTCAGAGAACTCTTTGACGATGCTGGAGTCGAAGGAGAAGAAGAACTCATCGCTAGCTTGGGAACTCCTAAGGAAGCAGCTCACGAAGTCCTCTCCAATCTTCTCGATAAAAAAATTAATGAGGCACCCGCTCAAAAGAATAACCGACAAATTTTGCATATCGCCTTGTTAGCTCTCCTTGCAGCACCCATCGGTATTCCTCTGGGAATCGCCATTCTCGTGTCCCTGTTTGCAATCCTTGTGGCAGCCTTGACTGTCATTCTAGCTTTCTTTGCGGTTTCCATACTTGGTATCATCGGCGGATTCCTATTTTTAGTTGAAAGTTTTACTGTCCTAGCCCAAGCTAAATCAGCCTTTATCTTGATTTTCGGTTCTGGTTTACTGGCTATCGGTGCTTCTTCACTAGTTTTATTAGGTATTTCCTATGTAGCTCGCTTCTTCGGCCTACTCATTGTTCGCCTGGTGCAATTTGTTCTTAAAAAAGGAAAGAGAGGTGACCAGCATGCGTAAATGGACAAAAGGATTTCTCATTTTTGGTGTTGTGACTACCGTTATCGGCTTTGTCCTGCTCTTTGTAGGCATCCAATCTGACGGAATTAAGAGCCTACTTGCCATGTCCAAGGAACCTGTCTATGATAGTCGGATGGAAGAGCTGACCTTTGGCAAGGAAGTCGAAAATCTAGAGATAACTCTCCACCAACACGCGCTGACCATCACAGACTCTTTGGATGATCAAATCCACATTTCTTATCATCCATCTCTTTCTGCTCACCATAATCTTGTCACAAATCAAAGCGACAAAACTCTAAGCCTCACTGATAAGAAACTGTCTGAAACTCCATTTCTCTCTTCTGGAATTGGCGGGATTCTCCATATCGCAAGTGGCTACTCTCGTCGTTTTGAAGAAGTTATTCTCCAAGTTCCA
The DNA here is from genome assembly GCF_965119495.1 of Streptococcus sp. Marseille-Q7156. The sequence continues at coordinate 1,775,587 of NZ_CBCPLU010000001.1, forward strand.
AAAGGAAGAAGTCTAAAAGGGATCAACGTGTCAGCCAATCGCGGACAAACCACCATCATAAATGCTAGTCTTGAAAATGCAACCCTCAATACAAACAGCTATCTCCTCCGAATTGAAGGAAGTCGTATCAAAAACAGTAAACTCACAACCCCTAATATCGTTAATATCTTTGATACAGACCTTACAGATAGTCAGCTAGAATCAACAGAACATCACTTCCACGCTGAAAATATTAAAGTATATGGTAAAGTAGAACTATCTTCTAAAAATGCGCTCAGTATCATGCTAACTCAAAAAGAAAGCCAAGAAATTAACTTAGACCTCTCGAGTCACCATGGTCCTATTTATCAGTTATCGAGAGATGAGAGTCAACGCCACCCCAACGAATTAAGCAACCCTTACAAAACTGAAAAAACTGATGCAAAAGGTCAACTCATCGCTAAGGCTGATGATTATATTAGTCTTGAAACTACAGCTAACAGACCTTAATAAACCTATTTATATCGACCACTATGACACATAACCCACTAAAAAGGAGGTTCTACCATGAAACAAGAATGGTTTGAAAGTAATGATTTTGTAAAAACAACAAGCAAGAACAAACCTGAAGAGCAAGCTCAAGAGGTTGCAGACAAGGCTGAAGAAACGATAGCCGATCTCGATACACCAATTGAAAAAAATACTCAAGTAGAGGAGGAAGTCTCTCAAGTTAAAGTCGAACTTGAAAATCAGCAAGAAGAGAAAATTGAAACGCCTGAAGACAGTGAAGCAAGAACAGAAATAGAAGAAAAGAAAGCATTAGATTCTACTGAAGAAGAGCAAGACCTTTCTAAAGAAACAGAAAAAGTCACTATAGCTGAAGAGAGTCAAGAAGCACTTCCTCAGCAAAAAACAACTACGAAAGAGCCACTTCTTCTCAGTAAATCCTTAGAAAGTCCTTATATTCCCGACCAAGCTCAAAAATCTACAGATAGATGGAAAGAGCAAGTGCTTGATTTTTGGTCTTGGCTAGTGGAAGCTCTCAAATCTCCTACAAGCAAGCTTGAAACAAGTAGCACACACAGCTACACAGCCTTTCTCTTGCTCATTCTGTTTTCTGCATCTTCCTTTTTCTTTAGTATCTACCACATCAAACATGCTTACTATGGACATATAGCAACTATAAACAGCCACTTCCCTGAACAATTTGCTTCATTAAATCTCTTTTCGATTATCTCTATCCTAGTAGCAACAACTCTCTTCTTCTTTTCATTCCTCTTGGGCAGTTTCGTTGTGAGACGATTTATCTACCAAGAAAAGGACTGGACGCTAGAAAAGGTTCTCCAACAATATAGTCAACTCTTGGCAATTCCAATCTTCCTCACTGCCATTGCTAGTTTCTTTGCCTTCTTTGACAGCCTACGATTTTCAGCCCTTTTGTGTGTGATTAGCATTGGAATCATTCTGCTTGCCAGTCTCCATATCATTACAAGACCAAGTCAAGCAAGTGAAACCGACTCCTTCTATCAGTTATTCTTATCTGTCCTTGTGAACGGAGTGATCATCCTCCTCTTCTTTGTAGCTGAAGTCGCACTGATTGGGGATTATCTTCGTATCTTGGCCTTTCTTTAAACTTCAATCCTGTCTTTCATGGCAGGATTTTTCTATGTCAAAAAAGCAAGTCGATTGACCTGCTTCTACTTTACTTTTCTTGTGCTAATGTTTTAAAATCTTTGTCTAAGATGGGTTGCACTTCTAATTGATTGGCGTCTAGTTGGTGGTAAGATGCTGATGGTAGTGACTCTAGGAATTTTGCATAGTTCAAGCGGGCAATGGCTTCATAGTCTTCTGGTTTAGAGCCGTCTCCTGTGATTTGAACCAAGTCAATCTCCCACTTGACTTCCTTATCCACCAATTGCTCAATATAGGCTACAGGAACAAATGGTTCTCTCGGTAAAACGGTCTTGACGCCTTGAGCCAGATGGTAAACACCGTGCACTTGTCCTTCTCCATCCTGATAGAAGGAAACTCTTGCAAAGTAAGCATCGGTCTCTTGAATCGCACGCACACGCGCTTCAAACTGAGCCAAGCCACCTTCCTCTAAAAAGCTTTTCAAATCCTCATGACTAAAGAAAACAGGATTAAAAATTCCTTGGCAAATCGTAAAGCGGGCTGCACTATCAGCCAGATGGGCTTGAATACTTGCTTGGAAATAAACTTCAAAGTCAAAACCATCTAGTCCTTCAATCTCAGTTCCTGTATAAGCAAGTAGGGCTTCTAAAAATGCTTTGATAATCCGCCAGTCTGTCTTCGTGAGTAGGTCAGGAAGATCGACACGGTAAGCCTTTTGACCATCAGCATAACTGACCTTAAAGAGAAATTGTGATTGCCCCACTATCGCACACTCGATATACTCGAGACGATTAAGAGGCTGACGGAGATAGACAGCATCATAGCTATGTGACTCCAAGCCATCTACCAAGGCCAAGATAGACTTGGCAGTCAAAATTTCCTGTGCTCCTAAAATGCTCTGTTTATTTGGAATAAAAAATGTTTTCGTCATAACTGGACTCCTTTGAAATCGTTTACATATAGTATACCTTATTTTTCTGAAAGATACAGAAACAAACTTTAGATTTTTGAGTAAAAAGCATAGAAAAACAGCCCCTAAGGACTGTTTGATATTATACTGTAGCTGCTTGATCCAAGCTTTCACCGATAGCGGCTAGGCGCTCGACAACTTCAGCTTGTGTCAATTCATTTTCTGAAACATAGCGGTTACGTGGGTGAACACGGCACTCGTGTGAGCATCCACGAAGGTACTTGTCTTCATTTTCTTCTGATGTCAAGATACGACGGTTACAGAATGGATTTCCACAGTTGACATAACGTTCACATGGTGTTCCATCAAACCAGTCTTTCCCTACGATGGTTGGGTTGACATGGTTAACATCCACGGCAATACGCTCGTCAAAGACGTACATTTTCCCATCCCAAAGCTCACCTTGGACTTCTGGATCTTTACCGTAAGTTGCGATTCCTCCGTGCAATTGGCCAACATCTTTGTAACCTTCACGGACCATCCAACCTGAGAATTTCTCACAGCGAACGCCACCTGTACAGTAAACCACGACACGTTTGTCCATGAATTTTTCCTTGTTATCACGGACCCATTGTGGCAACTCACGGAAGTTGCGGATATCTGGGCGGATAGCCCCACGGAAATGTCCTAGATCATACTCGTAATCGTTACGTGTGTCAAGGACAACTGTATCTTCGTCAAGAAGGGCTTCTTTGAACTCTTTTGGAGACAAGTAGGCACCTGTTGTTTCAAGTGGGTTGATGTCGTTGTCAAAGTCGTTGTCTTCCAAACCAAGGTGGACAATCTCTTTCTTGTAGCGAACAAACATCTTCTTGAAGGCTTGTTCACTTTCTTCGTCAATCTTGAACCAGAGGTCTTCCATGCCTGGGAGGCTGTGAACATAGTCCATGTATTTTTGAGTTGTTTCGTAGTCACCTGAAACTGTTCCGTTAATTCCCTCGTCAGCGACTAGGATACGGCCTTTAAGGCCGATTGATTTACAGAAAGCCAAGTGGTCTGCAGCAAATTGCTCTGCATTTTCAATTGGAGTATAAAGGTAGTAAAGTAAGACACGAATATCTTTTGCCATAAGATTTGTTCTCTTTTCTATTCTTAAATTTTCAGAATTTTTCATCTAACTATACTAGTATACCTGCTTGAGAAAACGAATGCAATTTATTTGACTGGAAATTGTAGAAAGGGATTTATCCCTGCACTTCATCAGTAACTATAGCGAATAGCAGATAATTCTCTCAATTTTTTGATCTGCTCAGCTTGACTTTCTGACAGAATCAGCTTATTGTCAATTAACATACGTGAGATGTCAACATTCATTTGACTCAATATAAATGGGGTAGAAGTCCCATCGTCCTCTAATCGTCTTTTATAACTCACTAACTGATTTTTCAAAGGAGTCAGTTGAGGCGTATCCTTTATATCTTCCAATAGATGATTTATGATCGACATGGCTTCACAACGTCTTTCACTTCCTCCTGCAAACCATTTTAATATGTCATTCTCATTTTCCTCCTGAAACTCACTTATAAATTTGATAAACTATCATTCCTAACTCTCGTACCAATATTTTACCCAAATACCCTGTGTAAAAAAGTCAGCAAAAATGGTAATGTTGCGAAAATATTATTGATCACATGCACCGCATAGGATGGATAAATACTCTTGGTATAGCGGGTCAAACCGGCAAAGATGATTCCAACTGTTGCAAAGACAAAGATATCTAACAAACTAGGCAGGCTTGAAAAATGAGGAAGAGCAAATAAAATTGACGGAAGAAGCAAATCAAGGCCAAATCTCGAATGCTTAAAAAAGGCGTGTTGCAGTAATCCTCTATAGATTAGCTCTTCCATAAGTGGAGTCAGAAAAAACAGGGTTACATAGATACCTAGCTCAGCAAAGTTGGTCCCACTATAACCGATCAATACAGCCCAACCTTCAGCAGTTGACTGAACATGTTTAGCTGTCTGAACGTTAAAAGAGATCTGGAGCACTACCACTAATACTGTCAAAATCGAATACCAAAGCCATTTTTTTCTCGGAATGCGAAAAAGATAGCCGTGCCCTGTCTTAAACAGAATCCAAATCATGACTCCACTAAATAGCAAACTCAAGAAATTTTGAATCCAGACGAAATTGCCAATCTGGGAAGAAAATTGCCAATAATTTTGAACAATAAGCGTCAGCCGAGAAAGGCCAAAAACGAAAAATAGGTAAGAGAAGACAGCACTTATTTTGAATAGAAGTTGATACTTTTTCATGTGAACTCTCCTTTGTAATCTCGGAATATCTCTAATATAAGCCATAATTTCCTAAATCCTTACTCCAAATCCTAAATAGTGCTTAAGATTTCCTGAATGGTTTAAGAGGAAAAATCCGAAACATAGATATCCATGCCTTTGTTCCAAAAAATCACTGCCTCCCCCAGATAAGACTGAGGAAAACAGTGATTCAGTTTTTAGGAATTAGGAATGAATACACGAAATCAATCGATCTTATGATTTTTTGTTTTTCAAGAATTCATCGTATTGTTTTTGCATTTCTTTCAATACTTTATCGTAAGCACCTTCAGATTTCAATTTTTCCATCAATTCTGGAATAGCTTTGTCTGGGTCTACAGTACCAGTGTTGATAGCTGTATCGAATTGTTGCATTGTATTAGAGATTGCTGAGATTTCAGATTTCACACTGTCAGTGTTAAAGATGAATCCAAGCGCTGGAGATTCTTTAGCTTCTGCCAATTGTTTCTTAGAGTCTGCGATTTGTTGGTCTGTAACATTTTCGTTGATGTAAAGAATCCAGTTGTTACCAGTGTTCCATCCACCCATGTGAGTGTTTCCTTTGTAGCCATCAAGAACGCGAACACGGTTTTCTTTACCTGAAATTTTTTCCCAGTTCTTGCCTTCTGGACCGTAAACAAGACCATTCAAGAGTTCTGGGTTAGTGTTCAAGAGATTCAACACTTCCATTGATTTTTCTTTGTTCTTAGAGTTGTTTGAGATGACAAAGTTAGCAACTTGTGTTGTTTGGTTTTTCTTGATGAAGTTAGTGATTGGTTTGATTTGGATATCTTTGTTGGCAACACGTGAAAGCAAGCTGTTACCATAGTCAGCTGGTCCTACTGTTTCTTCACGAACGAACCAAGTATCTTGTTGAAGGTCAAATGAAGTATCGCTTGTTGCTACGTCTTTTGGAATATATCCAGCTTCATAGAATTTGTGAAGAGTCTTCAAGTGTTCTTTGAAACGAGGTACTTCGTAACGGTTTACAATCTTAGTGGTATCTCCTTCAAGGTCGATAACGAATGGAAGTCCATTTGGAACTGGGTAGTCAAAGTTATCAGATGGGATAAAGTTCTTAGTAACCGCAAATGGCACTACATCTGGAGCTTTTTCTTTGATTTGTTTCAAGACTGGTTCAAGTGTTTCGTATGAAGTGACACCTGAAATATCGATACCGTATTTAGCAAGAAGTGTTCCGTTGAAGGCGAAGTTTTGAGATGATGCAACGTTGGCTGCAACTGGAACTGCGTAAATTTTACCGTTAATGCTGTTACCTTTGATATAAGCTGGGTCAAGTGCTTTGTAGAGCTCTGCTCCTTCTTTCTTATACAAGTCAGTCAAGTCAGCATAAGCACCTTTTTGAGCATTTACAACATAGTTAGATGCAAAGGCGATATCATAGTTTTCACCAGATGATGTGATAACTGACATTTTCTTATCATAGTCACCCCATCCAAGATATTGGATATCCAATTTGGCACCAACTTTTTCACCGATAATTTTGTTAGCATTTTCTAGCAATTCATCCAAGTTATCTGGTTTGTCACCGATTTGGTACATTTTGATAACAGGTTTTTCACCTGAAGCTGAGTCAGCAGCTTTTTTGTTACCTGAAAGGTTTCCACAAGCGGCAAGACCGGCAGCCAAAGCGACTACGCTAGCAGATGCAAAAGCATATTTTTTCCAGTTTTTCATGACAAAAACTCCTTTTTTTATTTTTAAACTTATAAACAATGTAATGATCTTATACTCAATGAAAATCAAAGAGCAAACTAGGAAACTAGTCGCAGGCTGCTCAAAACACTGTTTTGAGGTTGTAGATGAAACTGACGAAGTCAGTAATCATACCTACGGCAAGGCGACGTTGACGCGGTTTGAATTTGATTTTAGAAGAGTATTAACTTCACACAAGGGAAGTTGGGAACTGAGAAATGATTTTTCTCAACAAGCACTATTCTTTCACACCACCGATAGTCAAACCTTTTACAAAGTAGCGTTGGAAGAATGGATACAAAATCGCGATTGGAAGGGTTGCGACCACAACCATGGCCATACGTCCTGTTTCTTTCGGTAGAGCAACTCCCAGTTGGCCAGATAGGCCGACTGCTTTGGCGATGTAATCCATATTTTGTTGGATTTGCATCAGCAAATATTGTAATGGATACAAGTTGTCACTCTTGATATAAAGAAGGGCGTTGAACCAGTCATTCCAGAAACCAAGTGCTGTTAAGAGCGTGATGGTTGCGATACCTGGTAGTGACAATGGCAAACAGATTTGGAAGAAAATCCGGGCTTCACTGGCACCATCGATACGAGCGGATTCAAGAATGGCTTCTGGGATGGTCTTCTTGAAGAAGGAACGCATCAAGATGATGTTAAATGGTGAGAGAAGCATTGGAACAATCAATGCCCAAACTGTATCACCAAGTTGAAGTAAACGAGTGACCACGATATAGCCCGGTACCAAACCAGCGTTGAACAACATACTAAGAAGGGCAAAAATCGTAAAGAATCTGCGATACTTAAAGGTTGTCCGTGAAATAGCGTAGGCATAAGTTGTTGTGATAAAAACGTTTGTGATAGTCCCCACCACTGTTACAAAGACTGAGATGAAGAGGGCTTGGAGAATTTTATCCTTAAACTGTGCCAAAAATTCAAAACCGTCTAAACCGAATTGGGATGGGAAGAAGCTATATCCATTTTGGAGGATACTCTTTTCATCTGTCACCGAAATAACGATAACGAATACAAAAGGTAGGATACAAGAGAGGGCGATCAAACCAGAAATGATACTGAAGAAGATATCTGCTTTCTTACTGAAGGAGTGAATGCCGACATTATCAATTTTTTCTTTTTTAATTTTCTTTTCTGCCATATTCTCCTCCTTTCTAGAACAAGGCTGAGTTTGGATCAACTCGTCTTGCCAGTAAGTTTGATAGGATAACCAGAATCAAGCCAACAACTGATTGGTAGAGACCTGCTGCTGAAGCCATCCCAATATCCGCTGTCTGGGTCAAACCATTATAAACATATACGTCCAAGACGTTGGTTACGTTATAAAGCTGACCAGCATTGTGGGGGATTTGGTAGAAGAGACCAAAGTCTGCACGGAAGATATTTCCGACTGCCAGGATAGTCAATACGGTTACCAACGGTGTCAACTGCGGAATGGTTACATTGCGAATTCGTTGCCATTTGCTGGCTCCGTCCACTGTTGCTGCTTCGTAGTAGGTTGGATCAATTCCCATGATTGTCGCATAGTACATGACACTGCTATATCCAAAACCTTTCCAAATACCTAGGAAAAGTAGGAGATATGGCCAGATACCCAAGTCAGCGTAGAAATTGATTTCCTTCATTCCAATAGATTCTAGGAAATGGTTGAACACCCCTTTATCAATGTTTAGGAAGGCATCTGTAAAGAAACTGATGATAACCCAAGACAAGAAGTAAGGGAACAACATGGAAGTTTGGAAGATCTTAACCATTCTCTTAGAACGGAGCTCACTGAGAATAATGGCAATCCCTACAGATACAATCAAGCCAATAAAGATAAAGCCAAGATTGTAGAGGACAGTATTTCGTGTGATAATAAAGGCGTCTTTTGAACTAAACAAGAATCTGAAATTATCTAGTCCGACCCATTTACTATTCATGATACTATCTATGAAACCATTACTGGTCATGTGGTAGTCTTTGAAGGCAACCACGTTCCCAAATACTGGAATGTAGAAGAATAGAATCAACCAGAGTGCCCCTGGTAAAACCATCAAGAGAAAGATCCAGTTGTCTCTCAAGGTCTTTGAAAACTTATTCATAATTTCCTCCCTTTTTTATTTTTATATCCATCTAAAAATTCCTTTTTAGACTTTTGATAACGATTACATTATTAGTATACTCCTATTTGCAGATTAGGTTAAACTCCTAATTATAGAAAAAACTCCACAAATTATTTTATGTGGAGTACTTTTGAAGAAAGGGATGTTTCACGGGAAACACCCTGCGCCAAGCAAGGTGTTCTTGTTTTAGGTCGTGTAAATCGTTGAAGCTGTCGCAATAGTATGCCACTGGTTGGCTGTTGTGGCTGCGAAGTCCTTGTCTGCGTAGAAGTCGTTAAATGGCAGAATTTCCACTTCTAGCTCGTCGATGCGGTCAATCTGACCAGCCAGATAAGCCTCGATACGGCTTTCTGCACGCTTGATGCGTTGCAAGAGTCCGCCCATACGGATGTCAACCGTATCCAAGCCAAAGACCTTGTTTTCCTTCAACCATTGATGGCTAAAGAGGGCATGGAAGTCTTCAATTTGGCTTCTGAGTTCTGGTAATTCTCGTCTTGCGATTTCTTGCAGACTTTCCTTATCGTTTATTTTATAGGCCTGACGAATGCGTCTTCCCACATCCACTTTGCTACTTAAAATAGCATTCAACTGGGCCTGAGTTTCAAAGAGGTAAGCATAATTTCCTGCTTTTTCTTTAATGTCAGCAAGCGTCTCAGCAGCCTGAGCGAAGTGTGGCTTATCCTGTTCAGGTGTCATGTGTCGGTCAAGAATCGGACAGAGAACATCCTGATAAAAGACATAGCGGTTGGGATTGATACCGCTGAGATTACCTGATAGGTCTGGTAAGAGATTAGCAAGGTCAATCTGCATAAAATCTTCAACCGATAAACCTGTATTGGTCTGGAAGTGAGCAGACAAACGGTCTAGGTCATTGCGGTAGCTGAGCTCTGCCCAGATTTGCAAGCTTGGTAGGATAGAGAATTGGGCTGTTTCACCACCATTATCCCCCCAACCTGTTACAATGACTTCTTTGATGTCATTGGCACGACAGGCTTTATTGGCTTCAAGAGCGATGAGATGGCTGAAATGGTTGTTGGGTGTGAAACCAATCCACTTCCAAGCTCCCCCTGCAAAGGCAAGGTCATGGCTAATCTTGTGATGGTTGCGGAAGTTGCGATTGTATTTCTCCTCGCTATCCTGATAATAGTCCCAGTAAACCAAAGTCACTCGGTCTTTGAGACGGTCTAGGTAGACACGAGTTTCTTCTGGAATTTCCACATCACGGTCGTACTGGCCATCTGCTGACATAAGTTTAAAGAACATATCGCTCCACATCTGGCAGTGGAAACCATATTTGTCAGCAATATCCAGCACGCGCTCCAAGTGTTGGCACATGAGGAGACTACGGTCCACAACACCGTTCAATATCAAGTAACGTCCCAAACCAACCAAGTGGGCTTCGTCCATCCCAATATTGACCTTGCGAGTCTTCAATTTAGATAGGGTAGCAAACATGCCATCAATCAGGTTATAGACCTTTTCTTCGCCAATGAGAAGAATATCCTCCACATCACGGAGCTCCTGCACTTCCTTAACACCCCATTTGACGAAGGCTGACAAGTGGGCCAAAGTCTGGATACAGGGCACAAAGGTCATGTCAAACTGCTGGGCATAGGCTTCGATTTCCTGCAACTCCTCAGCCGAATAAGCCCCGCGGAAATAACCAAAGTAAGGTTGTCCCTCAATCTGGTAGGTGTCTTCCATGTAAAGCTCAAAGGTTGAGTAGCCCATGAGAGCCAAGACCTCAATCATCTGCTTGGCAGAAGCCACATTCAGCACCGCATTTCGAGAACAGTCTGCCATATAGGCTAAATCTTCATAAGCTGCTTGTTCTTCAATTTCGACCTTGTCAGATTCTGCTTGAGCCGTTGCCAACAAGGACAAGGCACGATAAAGTTGGTGGGGGTTGCGGTAGGTCAATTGATAGTGGCCACCCTCACCCTTGATAGAGATAGAGGCTTGGTCAGACTGAGTGACAGCTACCTCTACATCTGGTAGAGAGATGTAACCTTTTAAAACCTCAATAGCTTGCGCTTGTTTGTCACTAATTCCTGTAAATCTTACCATTGATTTTCCTCCTGTAACCAGTTGACAAGGGCACCGTAGAGATTAGCATCTGCATGATAGGTGCAGGCTTGGATAACGGGTGCGACCGTATATTCTTCGTAGGTGTCAACAAAGTCATCTACAGCCTTCTTGACACCTTGAATAAAATCTGGATTTTGACTGATAGAGCCTCCCAGACTGATGACATCTGGATCGATGAGATACTGGATATTAAGCAAACCTTGCGCCAAATTACGATTCATCCGCTCAATGGCTTCTTGACAAAGGGCATTGCCTGCTGCAGCCTCTTGGTAAATCTTGCGACCGTCCCAATCAGTCTGACCAGATTTTTCAATCACGTAGCGCACCATATTCCCAGTTGACGCTAGTTGCGACCAGTTGTTGAGCTTTTCAGCAGGGGCAAGGGTGGTCATGTAGCCAAATTCTCCACCCAGACCGTGGCGACCTCGATGAAGTCTACCATTGATAATCATGGCTCCGCCAATCCCTGTCCCAATCACGACACAGGCTGCATTTTCAAGTTCTGGATGAGCCAGTAATTCACTGAGTCCAACGCAGTTGGCATCATTTTCCAGATGGACAGGAATCTGATAAGAGCTAAGCGCCTCATACCAAGAAAATCCGTGGATGTAGGGCACGGCACTGAAGCCATCAATCACACCTGTCTCTTGATTGACCGCGCCTGGAACGCTCATAGCAATCCCACTATAATCCTGTTCTGACAAACGTTGATCTAGCCAAGCTAGTAAGTCCTCCAAGTTTTCAGGCGTTGGAATGCTTGTCTTATTCAGTATTTTCCCATCAGGAGTCAGACTGGCAAACTTAATCCCAGTCCCTCCGATATCAATCGTTGCAATGGTCATTGTTTTTACCATAAAAAGGGGCGAATCAGCAGTTAGTTCTTACCTTTTCGCCCCTCCTTTCTTTTTATGTTTACTTTTTGAAATTAAATTTCTTCTTTTTTGATGAATTCTGTACGAATCTCTTGTGGTGAAATGAGGCCTCTATGAACTGGGTATGGTCGTTCAAGTAGGTCAAGGAAGAGATGTTGACTTTCCGGTACACGCACATTTTCACTACACATATTGTAGTAACGAAGGACATAGCCTTCTTCATTTTCAGCTACCTTAAAGGCTGTTGGACAGATTTGCGGTATGCTGAGAACAGAATGGCTCAAGAGGCTACCAGTCGCAGCCACGCTTCCTTCTTGTCTAGCAAGCTGAAGGCTGGTAAACGGTGTCTGCAAGGCTTTAGCACGACGATAGGCTGAAAAGCGTTCTTGGGCTTGGTGACATTCAAGCGCAAACTCGACTTCAAACTCACGCAAGCATTGTGCTTCTGGTGTTGGGAAGTAACCCCAGTCACCTAGCTCACCTGATGCACGCAAAATAGTCACTGCAATGATGTCGTCTCCAAGGATTTCGTATTCATTCAATCCCTTGTTAGATACAGTCACCCCTTTTTCATCGTCATACAGACTGACAAAGGCTTGTTGGTGTTGAGGATTTTCAGGATTTTCCCATGAAGCAGCTGGTTTGTTTGGTCGTGTCACCACCTCATAGATGCTTTCAGAATCATTGCTTGGACGCGTGTTATGAGTCGTGACCAAGAGACGGATACGGTGATCCTTGGCAGTGTTGGTAAAGCGAGTCTTGCAACGGATTTGTGGATTGTCAACAAAGACAGTCAACTCAGTTTCAAGAGGAATGCTTGTCAATTCTTCTGACCGTCCAGCCTCACGCTTCATAAACTCGATGATACCTTTTTGCTCTTCTTCTAGCTTTTCATCTGCACTGACAGGCACGGTCAATTCATGTTTGAGCAAAATCTTAGCGTAGCGAGCTGTGTTTTCCAAGACTTCGTAGCCCTTAAGCTCTGCATAGATTGGCTCTGTTCCTTTTGGTTGGAAATAGATATACTCGTTTCCGATGTCACCACGGTCTTCGAAGCGGATAAAATCTTCATAGGCTTCGTGAGTTGTCTTATCATAGACTGTGATGTTGTCATCCACACTCACCGTTACAAATGGCGTATCGATCACTCCATTTTGGTAAATGCCTTCACGGTGTTCTTGCTCTCCTTCCATCAATTGGAAAGTTGTCCAAGAAAGCGGCGCTAGGTGAACTGGGATGGTCACGCGCACTTGACGAGCAATACGAGCTTGGCGGAACTTGTCTTTTGGTAAATCGTACTCAAAATTAGCTCCAAGGTCTTCGATTTTAGCCTCTACAGGACGCCCATCCAAGTCCTCCACACGATAACTTGGCAAAGTAAGAGCAGCCATCTTCTTGTAACCTTCTGTTGGGTGCAATTCCTTAAAATCACAAGTCGCAACATCAATCACTGTGCTGACAGTATCGACCTTATCATGCAAGCCTGTGTTAATGACAGTAAAGAGATAATCACTTTGAGCCTTAGCTGTAGCGATTTTACCCTTCCATTCGTTAAGAAGATTGCTCTTAACAAAGTTTCCTACTTGGTTGACCTTGGCAAAACGAGTTTCCATCTCTCGGTGAACTTCATCCACGCTACAGCCACAGATACTATCATGCGGCGCATTTTGCAAAAGAGTTTTCCACGCATAGGTCAACTGGTCCTTGTGGTTATGACCCCCAGTGATAATTGTCAAGGGTTCTACAACTTGCTCTAGGAGGTTGCTATTTTCTTGGAAGGCTTGTTTGAGATAAATACGAGATGAAGAAGTGTTGGCAAGTGTGTACCAGCCGTCTGTTTCCTGACTGGTCAACTCACCTGTCACCGTTGACAATTGCTCTGGTAGGGCACTTTCCACAGCTTGGACATATTCATCAAAAGAACTATGAACAAAGGTTACATCTGGGAAGAGTTCATTTGCTACACGAATGGCTTCACTCAGATTTTTCTGCACAGGCTGGTGGTCACATCCGTTCATCATCAACCATTGGTTGGTCGAAGCGTAGTCACGCACGTCTGCCAATTTTTGTTTCCAGAAGGTCAAGGCCTCATCTTTATCAACTGGGATTTCATTCCCGTTACTGTACCAGTTGGCAAAGAGAATCCCAAGAACACGACTTCCGTCCGCACCCTGCCAGTACATTTCTGAAAACTGGGAAGTAAACTGCTCATCTTCGAGGACTTGGTTGTCAAATCCAATCGGCTTCACACCACGACCAAAAGCGGCCACGTGAATGCCTGATTTTTGAAGGATTTGAGGAGCTTGTCCCATATTTCCAAAGGTATCTGGGAAGTAACCAATCTGGGTTGACTTGCCCCATTTTGCACATTCTGCTTGACCAATCAATGTATTGCGAACATTGGCTTCACTTGAAATCAAGTAGTCATCTTGCAAGATGTAAAAGGGACCAATTTTCAATTTTCCTTCGTCAATGTAGCGTTGAACTTTGTCACGATTCTCAGGGCGAATTTGTAAGTAGTCGTCAAGGACAATAGTTTGTCCATCCAAGTGGAAACTCTTGAACTCAGGGTCATTTTCAAAGAGATCAAAGAGATTGTCAAACAATTCCACCAACTGCATACGGTGGCTTTCAAAAGGCAAGTACCACTCACGATCCCAGTGACTATGTGAGATAATATGTACGACAACATTTTCCATGAAGTAAAACCTCATTCTAAATTTAAATTTTTATTGTTAACGTTTTAAATGTAAATTTGTGATTCTTTCCAAGAATCAGTGAAGCGAAGGCGAGCTCCTTATACTCAATGAAAATCAAAGAGCAAACTAGGAAGCTAGCCGCAGGCTGTACTTGAGTACGGCAAGGCGAAGCTGACGTGGTTTGAATTTGATTTTCGAAGAGTATTAGCGGATATCCAAGTAATCCAAGACCAATTCACAGAACATCATATTGGCCCAAGAGAACCATTCACGAGAGTAGAGAGTTGGGTCGTCCACGTGGAAGCTTTCATGCATGACACCTGTACCACCATCGCAGGCAACCAGCTGATCCAGCAAGAATTTCTTCTCTGCCTTATCCCTTGTTGTCAAACCTTGGATAGAAAGGGCGATTGGCCAGATATAGCGATAGAAGGTATGGGAACTGCCGAGACCGCTAGCGTATTCTCCTTGGTAGAAGTATGGATTTTCAGGGCTCAGAATGGTACGACGAGTTGCTTTATAAACTTCATCATCAACCGAACAGTAGCCCAGATAAGGCGCAGCCAACAAACTTGGTACGTTTGGATCATCCATGATGCTGGCATTTCCTAGACCATCCACTTCAAAGGCATAAATCTTTTCGCCCTTGCTGTTGCTTGTGTAGGCGTAGTTTTCGATGCCTTCTTGGATCTCCGCTTTGAGACGCTTAGCATCAGCAATAATACTCTCGCTATCAGCTAGGTCTAGTTCTGCAAAGATTTCTTGGACATAACCCAAGACTACTACAGCAAACATATTTGACGGAATCAAGTAACTATACTGACAGCAGTCATCGCTCGGACGAAAGGCTGACCAAGTCATACCTGTCACTGCAAAATCAGGGCCAAAGCCATCATTTACCAAGGTATCTTCCTTGCGGTCCGTATCCCGGACAAAACGATAAGGAGAGTTCTTGTGGTCTTGTTCTACCGTCCACAGATGGAGAATTTCCTTAGTCGCTGTGACAAAAGTTTCATCAAATTGACTAGTCTCGCCAGTTTCTTTCCAGAGGAGATAAGCCAACTGCAAAGGATAGCAAAGCGAGTCCACCTCATACTTGCGTTCCCAAATCCAGCCATTAAGGTCTGTGTGGTCGGTCTCGTGGTGCCCCTTCCAGTTTTCCTCAATGTTAAAGGAATTTGCATAAGGATCCTTGAGAATCAAGGTCATCTGACGTTTAACCAAACCTGCAATGGTCTGACGCAGGAGGGCATCTTTTTTAGCCACATGAAGGTAGGGTCTGAGTTGGGCTGTCGAATCCCGAAGCCACATAGCAGGAATATCCCCTGTGAGCACAAAGGTTGAACCATATTCTAGGATTTCAACCGTATTGTCCAAGGTGTCGGTGTAGCAACGCTCGAAAACATCCACCCACTCTGGATGGTCCTTAGCCCGCTCTGCAACTTCATCTAGCCATTCTCTAACAATTTCTTTTGAATAAATCATCGTGCAGTATCCTCTTTCAAACAAGCTTCATTTTCAGTATATAGCTTTTGAGGCAGAAAATACATACACAAATGATAGTCATTTTTCTACAAAATAGTTATCTTTGAAACTCCTTTTCTAAAGGCCCCATTTTTCTGATATAATGTAGAAAAACAGCTAAAGGAAAGACTATGAAACCACTACTTGAAACCATCGATACCCGCTTTGGGACTGCCAGCAAGCATGCCTTTTCTCGGGGAAATACCCTGCCATACACAGGCGTTCCTTTTGGGATGAATTACTTTGTGCCCCAGACCAGTGACCAGGAGGGAGCTTGGTTTTTCGATCCGCATCTGCCCATCTTTCAGGGAATTCGATTGACCCATCAGCCCAGTCCTTGGATTGGCGACTACTCTTGGCTCCTTCTGACACCTGCCACAGGCCAGCTAGGTGGAGACAGCCTCTTTCACCGCCAGTCTTCTTATGATATCGAAAAAGCCTCTTTCCAACCTCATTATCTGAAGATTTTCTCCCTGCGCTATCAGATTGAAACCCAGCTCACACCGACTTACTACGGTGCTTCTATTCGTTTGGAGCAAAAGCAAGGCAAAGCACTCTCCCTCTATCTTCACGCAACAGATGAATTGACAGTAGAGCAAGTAGATAAGCGAACTCTTGCCCTGCGACAAGAAGGTAAAACTGAAACCAACAAAAATCCACTAACTATGTTCACTGCCCTGCAAATGAATACGGATATTCTTGCTATCAGCCAAGAAGGCGAAGACTGGCGAATTGACTTAGCAAGTAGTCAAACCGAGATTCAGCTAGCAACTTCTTTCATCTCTCCTTCTCAAGCACTGCTTAATCTACCTCAAAAGGACTTTGACAGCTGTAAATCAAGTGCACAAGCGGACTGGGAAAATCTCCTCCATCGTTTTGACATTATAGAGACAGGAGAAGCTGACCGAACCTTCTTTGACCACTGTCTCTACAGACTCTTCCTCTTTCCTCAGACTTTTTATGAGGTTGATGAATCAGGGCACGCCATCCACAAGGATCTGGCTACTGGAACTGTCAAGCCTGGTGTCCTCTTCAGCAACAATGGTTTCTGGGATACCTTCCGCACCACCTTCCCCCTCTTTGCCCTTATCATACCGGAGCACTATCACCGCTTTTTAGAAGGCTTTCTCAATATCTATCGTGATACTGGATTCCTTCCAAAATGGTTGGCTCCAGATGAACGGGGTATGATGCCAGGTACCCTTTTAGACGGCATTATCGCAGATAGCGCCTGCAAGGACATGGCCACCGACCTAGAAGAAGAACTCCTCCAAGCCATGCTTGAAACAGCCACCAAGTCCGACCCTCTCGGCATCAATGGTCGCCACGGACTAGCCCAATACCAAGAACTGGGCTACCTCTCTACCGACCACCACGAAAGTGTTAGCCATACCCTAGACTACGCCTATAGTGACTTTTGTATCGCCAGCTGTGCCAAAAAACTTGGTCAGAATGACATCGCGGAATCCTATAGGACTGCTTCACAAAATTACCGCCATCTATTTGATGCTGAGACAGGTTACATGCGAGCGCGAGACAATCAAGGAAACTTCCGTCCTGACTTCTCTCCCTATAGTTGGGGACGAGACTACGCTGAATGCTCTGCCATTCAAGCGACTTTAGGTGTCCTCCACGACATCCCAGACTTAATCCAGCTTATGGGTGGAAAAGAAGCCTTTAGCAACTATCTTTTGAAGACTTGTCAGGAGGTCCCCCTCTTTGAGACAACAGGTTATGGTTACGAGATTCACGAAATGAGCGAAATGGCTACTGCTCCTTTTGGGCAACTCGCCATTTCCAACCAGCCAAGCTTCCACATTCCTTATCTCTTCCGCTACAGCGATTACCCTAACTACACTGCCCTTCTCATCAAGACTCTCCGTCAGAAAGCCTTTCATCCAAGCTGGCAAGCCTATCCTGGCGATGAAGACAATGGTAGTCTCTCGGCCTGGTACATCTGGTCAGCTCTCGGATTTTATCCGACCTGTCCAGGAAAACCAAGCTATGACCTCGGAATCCCTCTCTTTAATCACCTCCGTATCTACCTAGCTAAAGAAAATAAATGGCTAGATATTCATACTGAGCAAAACCACAGCCATTTTAACTTTATCAAAGAATGTCGACTGGACACAACTCTAGTATCAACTATTCAACACCAAGACCTCCTAAAAGCTGAGCAACTAACCTTTACACTTAGCTGGTTGCCAAATCACTCATCAACTTCCTGAAATGCAAAAATCTCCTAGCAGACTTTCCTGCTAGGAGATTTTCTTATGAGAGGTACTTGCTTAAGCTTTGAAAATCGGATTTATCATCTGATGTTTATCAAACAATCTACCAATTAAGCTTCTTCGTCTTCTTTACGACGACGACCTGCAAGACCTAGACCAAGTACTGCACTTGCGGCAGCTGCTACCATAGCTACAGTAGAATCTGCTGTACCTGTATTTGGCAACTCTTTAGCTGCTTTACGCGCATTTGCTTGTGCTGATGCTGTTTGACCAGCATTAGCCGCTGCTTGAGTAGTAGCTGGAGCTACAGCTGGTTTTTGAGCAGCTTGGTCGTTAGCTGGAGTTGCATGATCAGTTGATGAAGCAACTTTCGCCATGAAGTCTTCGATACGTTTAACCATTGCATCCACTTCTGCTTGACTTGCGTCTGCATTAGCAAATACTTTCTTAGCATCTGCTGATAATGCATTCGCTTCTTTTGCAGTTTCTGCATCAAGCTTAGCTGATTCTTTAATGATCAATTCATCTAATTGACGAATAGCACCTTCTAACTTAGCTTTATCCACTTTTGCGTCAGTGTTATTAGCTGCGTTATTGCCAGAAGTTCCGTTACCGTTACCACTGTTATTGCCTCCACCATTTGATGGCACATATGGACGTTGTTTAAACGCATCATCTCTTGGAATTGCTAATACTTGACCTTCTTTTGTAACGATTGTTACATTTCCATCTTTGTCAATTTTAACAGCTGCTTCTGTCTTACCATCTTTTTCGACTGTTGCTGTTGCGTTACCATCTTTATCAATCGTAATTTTCACTTTACCATCTTTAGATGTGTAAACTGTATTACCATTATCGTCTGTTTCTTTCAAGAAGGCATCAAGATCAAATTCTGGAACGTCTGTAATAGCACCTAGAACCTTGAATTGGAATTTCGCTTTTTCTTCTGGAGTAATATTAGCAAGGTCTGCCACCTCTACTTTACTCAAGTCGATATCAAGATTATCTCCACCATGTTTAGATTTAGAAACAGCTTCTTTATCTTTCACTAGTTGTTCTTTAGAAATTGTTGCTGTGTCACCTGATGGTGATGTAACTGTAGCATTACCCTTATCATCTACAACTACTGTTGATCCTGGGTTGACTGCTTTAATAGCTTTCTTAACAGCTTCTTTTTCAAGGTCTGTTAATTTGTCTTTTTTATCTACCAAGGTACGGATGGCAGGAGTCTTAACCTTAGCATCTGTAGCTGCATCTGCTAATTTTTCAGCTGGGATTACCAAGTCTAAGGCTGGAATATCTAGAACTGTTCCGTCACCTTTAGCTACTGTAGCATTTCCTTTGTCATCTACTACTACTGTTGTATCTGGATTTACAGCTTTAACTTTATCTTCGATCGCTTTCTTCTCAGCATCTGTAAGTTTTTCTGGATTTGCTACCACAGTTTTAGCTGCTGGAGTCTTAGCATCGTTACCATTAGTTTCTTTTTCAAGATCAGCCTGTTTCTTGACTAATTCTGAAGCAGGAATTACAGAAACATTACCTTCTGGGGTTGTGACTGTCGCATTTCCTTTATCGTCTACTACTACTGTTGCATCTGGATTTACAGCTACTACTTTAGCTGCGACTGCTTTCTTCTCAGCATCTGTAAGTTTATCCAGATTTACTACTGGTGTTTTAGCTACCGGAGTCTTAGCATTATTTGCTGTCAATTGATCAGCTGCAGCTTTTGTCAAGTCTGATGCTGGAATGATTGCAGTCTTACCTTCTGGGGTTGTGACTGTCGCATTTCCTTTATCATCTACAACTACTGTTGCACCTGGGTTGACTGCTACTACTTTAGCTGCAATTGCTTTCTTCTCATCTTTTGTTAATGAGTCTGGATTTGCTACTACAGTTTTAGCTGCTGGTTTAACGATGTCGTTGCCTGCATTTGGTTTAGCTGCATCTTCTGGTGACTTAGTCAAGTCTGAGGCTGGAATAACCGCTGTCTTACCTTCTGGGGTTGTAACTGTCGCATTTCCTTTGTCATCTACAACTACTGTTGCACCTGGGTTGACTGCTTTAACTTTGTCTTCTATCGCTTTCTTAGCTGCTTCGTCTACTCCTTTGGCTGGATCAACTACCACTTTGTCCGCTGGTTTAACGATGTCGTTGCCCGCATTTGGTTTAGCTGCATCTTCTGGTGACTTAGTCAAGTCTGAGGCTGGAATGACCGCTGTCTTACCTTCTGGGGTTGTGACTGTCGCATTTCCTTTATCATCTACAACTACTGTTGCACCTGGGTTAACAGCTTTAACTTTATCTTCGATCGCTTTCTTAGCTGTTTCATCTACACCTTTGGCTGGATCTACAACTACTTTATCCGCTGGTTTAACGATGTCGTTGCCCGCATTTGGTTTAGCTGCATCTTCTGGTGACTTAGTCAAGTCTGCTGATGGAATTACAGCTGTCTTACCTTCTGGGGTTGTAACTGTTGCGTTTCCTTTGTCATCTACAACTACTGTTGCATCTGGATTTACAGCTTTAACTTTATCTTCGATCGCTTTCTTCTCAGCATCTGTAAGTTTTTCTGGATTTGCTACTACAGTCTTATCTGCTGGTTTAACGATGTCGTTACCTGCATTTGGTTTAGTTGCAGCTTCTGGATCTTTTGTCAAGTCTGCTGATGGAATTACAGCTGTCTTACCTTCTGGGGTTGTAACTGTTGCGTTTCCTTTGTCATCTACAACTACTGTTGCATCTGGATTTACAGCTTTAACTTTATCTTCGATCGCTTTCTTCTCAGCATCTGTAAGTTTTTCTGGATTTGCTACTACAGTCTTATCTGCTGGTTTAACGATGTCGTTACCTGCATTTGGTTTAGTTGCAGCTTCTGGATCTTTCGTCAAGTCTGCTGCTGGAATTACTACTGGTTCTCCATCTTTTGGTGTAACTGTTGCATTTCCTTTGTCATCTACAACTACTGTTGCGTCTGGATTTACAGCTTTAACTTTATCTTCGATCGCTTTCTTCTCAGCATCTGTAAGTTTTTCTGGATTTGCTACTACAGTCTTATCTGCTGGTTTAACGATGTCGTTACCTGCATTTGGTTTAGTTGCAGCTTCTGGATCTTTTGTCAAGTCTGCTGATGGAATTACAGCTGTCTTACCTTCTGGGGTTGTAACTGTTGCGTTTCCTTTGTCATCTACAACTACTGTTGCATCTGGATTTACAGCTTTAACTTTATCTTCGATCGCTTTCTTCTCAGCATCTGTAAGTTTTTCTGGATTTGCTACTACAGTCTTATCTGCTGGTTTAACGATGTCGTTACCTGCATTTGGTTTAGTTGCAGCTTCTGGATCTTTTGTCAAGTCTGCTGATGGAATTACAGCTGTCTTACCTTCTGGGGTTGTAACTGTTGCGTTTCCTTTGTCATCTACAACTACTGTTGCATCTGGATTTACAGCTTTAACTTTATCTTCGATCGCTTTCTTCTCAGCATCTGTAAGTTTTTCTGGATTTGCTACTACAGTCTTATCTGCTGGTTTAACGATGTCGTTGCCTGCATTTGGTTTAGTTGCAGCTTCTGGATCTTTCGTCAAGTCTGCTGCTGGAATTACTACTGGTTCTCCATCTTTTGGTGTAACTGTTGCATTTCCTTTGTCATCTACAACTACTGTTGCGTCTGGATTTACAGCTTTAACTTTATCTTCGATCGCTTTCTTCTCAGCATCTGTAAGTTTTTCTGGATTTGCTACTACAGTCTTATCTGCTGGTTTAACGATGTCGTTACCTGCATTTGGTTTAGTTGCAGCTTCTGGATCTTTTGTCAAGTCTGCTGATGGAATTACAGCTGTCTTACCTTCTGGGGTTGTAACTGTTGCGTTTCCTTTGTCATCTACAACTACTGTTGCATCTGGATTTACAGCTTTAACTTTATCTTCGATCGCTTTCTTCTCAGCATCTGTAAGTTTTTCTGGATTTGCTACTACAGTCTTATCTGCTGGTTTAACGATGTCGTTTCCTGCATTTGGTTTAGTTGCAGCTTCTGGATCTTTCGTCAAGTCTGCTGCTGGAATTACAGCTGTCTTACCTTCTGGGGTTGTGACTGTCGCATTTCCTTTATCGTCTACTACTACAGTTGCATCTGGATTTACAGCTTTAACTTTGTCTTCGATTGCTTTCTTCTCAGCATCTGTTACGTTAGCTGGATCTTTTACTACAGCCTTATCTGCTGGTTTAACGATATCGTTTCCTGCATTTGGTTTAGTTGCATCTGCTTCTGATTTGAATAAATCTTCTGATGGGATTGTCGCAGTAGTTCCATCTTTCAGTGTAACTGTCGCATTACCATCTTCATCAAATTTAACAGATTTAGTTTCTGGGTTTAATTCTCTTAATTTTTCTTCTACTTTAGCTTGATCATCCGGATCATTTGCTTCACCGGCTACTTTGTCTGCTGGTTTAACAATTTTACTATTTCCTGCATCTGGGTTAGAAGTATCTTCTTTAGTTCTTACTAATTCTGATGCTGGAATTGCTGCAGTTTTACCTTCTGGAGTAGAAACAGAAACAGTTCCATTTTCATCTATCGTTACTATAGCATCTGGATTTACCTCTTCAACTTTAGCAACAATCTTAGCTTTCTCTTCGTCAGTTAAGTTCGATGGATCTTTTACGATAACTTTATCAAGTGGTTTGTTAATGTCATTTCCACCTTTACCGTTATCTAACTGGTCCTCAGTTTTCACTAATTTTGTCGGATTGATAATTCCTTTATCGCCAGCTTCTGTTGTTACTTCGATGTTTCCATTTTCATCATATTTAACTTCTTTAGCTGTTGGGTTAACTTTCTTAACTTCTTCTAAGATTTTAGCTTTTTCTTCATCTGTTAATGCACTTGGATCTTTTACTAATACTTTATCAATTGGTCTGTTTACTTCTCCAATTGCTTTAATAGCCGCCTTATCAGCCTCTTCTATTGTATTAACATCGTCTACACTACTTACTGCATCAATTGCTGCTTTAGATTTTTCCGCAACTTTATCTACTTTAGCTTTTAATTTAGCTTTAGCTTCAGGAGTTAGATCGTTACGCGCATCGATTTCTGCTTTCTTAGCTGTTGCTTCTTCATCAATTGCTTTACGAGCATTTGGTTTATCTTCTACAACTGGTACAGATTTTTCAATTTCACCTTCAGCTTTTTCTTGAAGTTGCTTAACTTCTGCATCTGTTCCAGCTTTATCGATTTCTTCCTTAGCTTCTTCTGCTAGAGCTTTAGCTGCATCTGCTGCAACTTTCTTCTCTTCATCAGTAGCATCTGGAGTGTTAGCAATGTCTTCCAATTGTTTTGCTAATTTATCTTCGATTGCTTTCTTGGCTGCTGGTTTAGTTACTGCTTCTGGATTTACAGCTTTAACATCTGCTACACCTTTATCTTTTGCACCATCTACTGCTTTTTGAGCTTCTGCGGCTTTTTCTGGTGTCTCTGCATTAGCTGGTTGAGCATCGATCGCATCTGTTGCTTCTTTCGCTTTAGCTTGAGCTTCTTCCTTAGCTGCTGCTTTTTCTTCGTCAGTTAAGTCTTTACGCTCGTCGATTGCTTCTTCTTTCTTAGCTAACTCTTTTGCAATTTCTTCTTTAGCTTTTTCTTTCGCTACTGGATTTACTTTCGCAACTTCTCCAGTACCAGCATTTTTCGCTGCATCTACTGCTACATCTGTTGTTGCTGCATCGATTGCTTTCTTAGCATCATCTGCTGCTTTCTCTGCTGCTTTCTTAGCTTCATCTTTTTCTGCTGGAGTTAAGTCTTCACGTGCGTTAATTGCGTCTACTTTAGCTTTAAGTGCATCGTCAATGGCTTTCTTAGCTGCTGGTTTCTTAACTGCTTCTGGATTTACAGCTTTAACATCTGCTACACCTTTATCTTTTGCACCATCTACTGCTGTTTGTGCTTCTGCGGCTTTTTCTGGTGTTTCTGCGATGTCTGGCTGTTTGTTAATAGCGTCTGTCGCTTCTTTAGCTTTATCTTGAGCTTCTTTCTTAGCTGCGTCTTTTTCTTCTTTCGTCAAATCAGTACGAGCGTCGATTGCTTTTTCTTTCTCAGCTAACTCTTTTGCGATTTCATCTTTAGCTTTTGTTTTCGCTACTGGGTTTACTTTCGCAATTTCTCCAGTACCAGCTGTTTGAGCTGTATCTACTGCTGCATCTGTTGTTGCTGCATCAATTGCATCTGTTGCTTTCTTAGCTGCTTCTGCTGCTTTGTCTTTAGCTGTTTGTTTTTCTTCTGGAGTTAAGTCTTCACGTGCGTCAATTGCAGCTACTTTATCTTTAAGGGCATCTTCAACTGCTTTCTTAGCTGCTGGTTTCTTAGCCGCTGCTGGATTTACTGCACTAACTTCATCTACACCTGTTTTCTTAGCTGTATCTACTGCTGTTTGTGCTTTTGCTGCTTCTTCTGGCGTTGCTGCGTTGCTTGGTTGTTTAGCAATTTCTGCTAATTGTGCATCTGCCAGTTTCTTAGCTTCTGCTTTAGCTGCCGCTTTTTCTTCGTCAGTTAAGTCAGTACGTCCGTCGATTGCTTTTTCTTTCTCAGCTAATTCATCCGCGATTGCTTTCTTAGCTGCTTCTTTCGCTACTGGGTTTACAGCTGTTACATCTGCTACACCTTTTTTACCTGCATCATCCACAGCTTTTTGAACTGCTGGTAATGCTTTTGGATCATCAACATTATCAGGTTGTTTAGCGATTTCATCTAATTGTGCATCTGCTAATTTCTTAGCCTCTGCTTTAGCTGTTGCTTTTTCTTCGTCAGTTAAGTCGTCACGATCGTCGATTTCTCCATTTTTCGTAGCTAATTGATCAGCAATATCTTTCTTAGCTGCTTCTTTAGCTACTGGGTTTACAGCTGTTACATCTGCAATACCTTTATCTTCAGCATTATTCACAGCTGTTTGAGCAGTTGTTGCTTCTGCTGGTGTATCAGTGAAGCTTGGTTGCTCAGCAATTTTCGCTAATTGTGCATCTGCTAATTCCTTAGCTTTGTCTTTAGCTGCTTTTTTCTCTGCTGGAGTTAAGTCTGTACGTGCTTCGATTGCTTTTTCTTTATCTGCTAATGCATTTGTTACAGCTTCTTTTGCTAGCTCTTTTCCTACTGGGTTTACTTTCGCAATTTCTCCAGTACCAGCAGTTTTAGCTTGATCTACTGCATCGTTTGTTGTTGCAGAGTCGATAGCTTTAGTTGCTTCTGCTGCTGCCGTATTATTTTTCGCAATCGCTGCTGTTTTTTCAGCTTCTGATAAGTTTGTATCTGCTTTAATCGCATCTTCTTTAGCTTTACGAGCTGCTTCAACATCTGCTTTTGCTGCTTCTTTTTTCGCTACTACTGGGTTATCTGCTGCAATTGCACTTGTTCCTGCGTTTTTAGCCGTATCAAGAGCTGTTTTTGTAGTAGCATCATTAATTGCTGTTAATGCTTTTTGTTTATCAGCATTTACTTTATCGATTGCTGCTTGTTTCTCTTCATCAGTAGCATTTGGAGTTGAGTTAATCGCTGCAATTTTCTCAGCTGCTGCTGTATTTACTGCATTGATAGCAGGTTGTTTATCCAGTTTTACAACACCTGTCAAAGGAACACTATCAGTAGATCCATCGTTATAAGTAACGACAAGTTGGTCACCTTGTTTTGCTACAGATTTGATGTAATTTGATGCATTTTCTACTTCTGTATTATTTTTATCTGACAATCTTGCATCATCAGCTGTGCTATATTTAACCTTGATATTCTCTTTAATTTTAGCAAGATCAGCTTCAGATAGATTATCTGGATCCGAAACTGTGATTTTATCAGCTTCGTTTGTTTGACTTTCAATATTGTATTTTTGAGTTTGTTCACGAACGACAAGTTTGAAAGCTCCCTCTTGATCAAGATTAGTGTTCTGAAGTGGTGGGGAGAATACTGCCCCTTCTAAATCTTCAGCTACTAGGTATCTTGTCATTAATGTTCCTACAAATTGTGGTCGACCTGGAACATTTACCGTTCCCGTAATTCTAGTAATAGCTGGATCATCTGCTGTTGCATTAATACCATTAGTATCCGTCTGTGAGGTCATAGTTAAACCATACTCATTTTTAACTTATCCTTGTGCAGCACCAGATGCCCCTACAAGACCTTTCGCCTGTACTATACGAAGATCCTTAATTTTTCCACTATCGTCTGTAACACCAAATTCAAGATTTGTTTCTTCACCTTTATAAACATAGATTTCTTTTTCAGCTGGATTAGAGAACGGGATAATTCCTTTTGGTCTTACATTTAGAACTTTATTTTTTTCAATTGTATCTACAGAGCCGTCATTATATGTTACAGCAAGTTTTGTAGAATCTGTTGGAGACACTACCACTTCTTTAATCAATTGAGACGGGGTGCTAACATCTGTTCCTGCTAAGCCTTGCAAGCGAGCATCCGTATTCTTTTTAGAGTACTCTAATTGCAATCTTGATTTAATTGTTCCTAGCTCATCTTCTGTAATGTTATCGATATCATTAACCGTGAT
This sequence comes from Streptococcus sp. Marseille-Q7156, assembly GCF_965119495.1. The sequence continues at coordinate 1,802,234 of NZ_CBCPLU010000001.1, forward strand.
ACGTTGAGAGCCTGTTAAATCTTTAACATCATACTTTTGGGTTTGTGGTTTAAGTACAACACGGAAAGCATGGTCGTTAGCGGCGTCCTTTCCAGAACCAGCAAATTTTGTTCCTTCAACATCTGTAACTGCCACATAACGCCAACCTAAAGCCAACCCCTTTGGAGTTTCTCCCTTTGTTGCTTCCTTTAATTTTTCTTCTGATAAATCATCTGTCGCTTTTGGAGTACCTGAGTATCTGATAACTGCTGGTGTCGCGTCCGATGCTGGTGTTTCCGTTTTAAACTCATTGGCTGTATATCCATACTGAGTATTGATTTTATCAGCTGTACCTTCTACAGGTTTAAACGGTTTATTTCCCCATTGTAATAAAGTTGCACTTTTAATCTTATCCGCATCATCTTTGATTTTAATATCAAATGAGTTCTCTTCTGCTCCATACACATAGATTTCACGCTTAGCTGCATCAGAGTATGGGAATTCTACAGTTGGATCTTGGTTGATACGTGCTACACTTGAAACAGCAATAGAATCAGTTGAACCATCTTTATAGGTAACAGTCAAATCACTGCCAGATTGTGCTACACTTGAAACTACAGTTTTAGCATCATCAAGTAAAGTACCTTTTTTACTTTCTAATTGTGCATCGTCATTTGTTTTTGAATATTCAACCTTAAGGCCGTTTTTAATATTATTTAAATCTGTCTCTGTTAATTGAGCAAGATCCGCGACCACAACTTTATTTGCAGTCTCCAATGCTACCGGATCATACTTATATGTTTGTGGTTTTGCTATAACGTTGAATGAACCTGGGTCAGTAGCATTCGATGAACCTACTGCTCTATTTTCAATAAAATTACCAGCCTCATCTGTTGCAGTAACATAGCGCCAACCTAACGTAAGTCCTGTAGTTCTGATTTTTTCTAGCTGGTCTGCATTAAGCTCGCCTCCAGGTAAACCTGTATAATGAATTACTGCTGGATTAGATTCTGAAGCTTCTGTTTTAGTTGTAATCTCGTTAACAGTGTAACCATACTGAACATTTCTTTTACCCGGCTCCCCTGCTACCTCAGCAAAATCTTGATTACCACCACGTAAAACAGTTGCACTTTTAATGAATCCTGAATTATCCTTAATTTTAATGTCGAAACCTTCAGCTTCTCCACTATAGACATAGACATTTTTACCATTTGCAAATGGAATTTCTACAGTTGGCTTTTCTGTATCAGTCTCCGCACGGAAAGCATTCTCTTTATCCATCTCTTTACCGTTACGTGGGTCATTAGATCCTGTATGTTCGATCGAGTTAGACTCTGATTTTGGTTCAGTGTTTTCTGCTTTTTTCCCTACAGTTTCTTTACCTTCAGTTATATCTACTGCTGGAGTTTCTTTTTTCTCTACAGGTTTAGTTTTTAATTTAGTGTTAGCTGTAGTGACAAGTTTATTGTAAGCTGTTTTTAGCTCAGCTTGAGTAGTTGCATTCGCTAAAGTAGCTTTTGCAGCTTCTAGGTCAGCTTTTAATACTGTAACACTTTCTTCCGTTTTGTTATCGTAAGAACCGTTAGAAAGTTTTGTTTCAATTTCTGAAATGTAGCTTTCAAGTTGGGTCTTGTCCAAAGTTGGAGTTGTTGCTTCTAAAGATGTCTCTTGTTTGCTTAGTTCATTAGCTGAGACAGCCCCATTACCTAAGAACATGAAAAGAGCAGCAACGGCTACACTAGCCGCTCCAAAACTATATTTACGGATTGAGTAACGAGTGACCTTCTCACGATGCAAACGTTCAACACGACTCATAGATGATTTCTTCTCCACTGATTGTGTTCTCCTTAAAAAAATTTTTATTTTTATATCTACATGCAAAGATCCCCCGTCATAGACGAGGCTTCGAATGTGATACTTTACCTCTTCATTGTACATGATAAGTGATATATATGCAAGATAAATGCTTATCAAATTCGCCAAAAAAAAAAAAAACATTTTTCAGACAATTTTTACAATTTGTTCGGTTTTATAACCAAAATTATGAATTTTTAACTTTAAAATCAGTAAAATATTTTTATCTACTATATGTTGTTATATTGTATTGAAAACTGAAATTCGGAAATGAATTTGGATAAAATCTTTTTATTTTGGAAATCAGATAACTTTGATACCTAAAAGGAATTATTCTGATTCTTTTTTAACAAAATATTCGTAAAATAAATATACAAAATTTTTTAAATTTTTAGCTTTTTCCAGCTCTAAAAACAGGGTTGTGAGTCCATATAGATAAAAAAGCAGCAGTTAGATTTCCACATTATCTAGTAACGTTCTAGTTTAGTCGAACAAAACTCTTATCTATATATCATATGCGCCACTCTCCCAACATTTAAAGTCAATATATGCTGGAATTATATCACCAACGCTACTGATTTGACCATCCCTTGTTACAACCTGAAAGTTTTAGCAGACACGCCGTACTAGTCTAGCTTCAACCAACTATAGCTAACATATAAAGATAAAGACATGCTACCTAGTCTGATAACATGTCCTCTTTTCCTATATTATAGTAATTCCTCAACCTCGGTGACGGTCATACCCAACTGCTCACTCGCAACCTCAGAAGTCAGAAGACCTTGGCGGACTAGATTTACTAAACCTACTTTTAATCCCTGTTCAAGCCCCTCCGCACGACCACGCTCTAAACCTTGTTCAATACCTTCTGCCCTAGCAGTTTCCAAGGCATAGTCATGAGCCAATAATGCTTGTTCTTCTCGCATACGTAGTTGACTAAACATTTTCCTGTCCTCCTCGGACTAGCTTTTGTAGTCCAGCAGTTTGTCTGCCTGACTGATAGCTCACTCAGGTTGCTGGGTAAAGGGCTTGTTGCCGAAAAACTCCAACCACGGTTTGCGAATACTATCTTTGCTGGTTTCTCTGTATTTTTAGATCTTATTTATGATGGGCTTTCAATAGCTCCTCAAACTCAGCCACGGTCATGCCTAATTGATGGCTGGCAACTTCAGAAGTCAGGAGACCTTGACGTACTAGATTTACTAAACCTACTTTTAATCCCTGTTCAATGCCTTCTTCTCGTCCTTGTTCACGACCCTCTGCACGACCACGTTCAAGACCACGCTCTAAGCCCTTTTCCTCAGCTTGTTCCAAGGCATAGTCCTGTGCTAACAATGCCTGTTCTTCTCGCATACGTAGTTGACTAAACATTTTCCTGTCCTCCTCGGACCAGCTCTTGTAGTCCAGCAGTTGATCTGCTTGACTGATGGCTCGCTCGGGTTCTTGAGTAAAGGGCTTATTACCAAAAAACTCCAACCACGGTTTGCGAACCTCGTCTTTGCTGGTTTCTCTGTATTTTTTTAATTCCAAGAATGCCATCTTAACCAGATGGTTTTCTTGTCCATTGTTTGTGATGGTTAAGACCTCACCTGTCGTATCCTCTCGCATGCTAAAGCTATGAAAAGCTAGGTCATCTGAGAAATAATTGCTGTCCACAATTGCAATAGCATAAACTGGTGCGATGTGTTTGTAACTCTGGTGGGTGTCACCTTCACGTTGACGGATTTTTTCAAGGTTTTGATTGACCTGACTGCACAAGTAAGCCCACAGGCGATTGATGAAAAAATTCTGATGATGCACCTGAATCTCAATAATTACCTGAGTGCCATTATCCAACTCCGCCAAGACATCAATACTTGTATAGAAATCCTGCGCTGAGTACGGCAGGGAAGGCAAGACGTGAATATTGCTTCCCTCTAAGATAGTTACATTTTTAGCTGGTAAGTCCAGCATATCGCGAATAAATTGACAAGTGATTTCTGGATTGCTGAAAATTTTCTTAGCAACCAAGTCATTGGTTGGGCTAATGCCCGGATGTCTTAAAGTCATCCATTTCCTCCTTCTATTATACCATAGTTTTAAATCTAATTTTGTTAGATTCGATGGTTCTATCTATTTATTCGAAAAGGAAATGAATTGTGAAGATATTTTATCTCGTTTCAACTAAAATATGAGCTTGATCAATCAGCTGTCCATCAACAGTCAGATTCAGATAGAAATCCAAGGTCTTGTCGGCAGCAAAATACAGAGTTGGTAGGCACAAATCTTTTTTGCTTTCCCCTGTTTGGAATTGAAGGACTTGAATTTCGTCCTGATAGGCGACACCATGGACACCTGTCCCCGGTTGAATAGAAATCTTAGCCTCTAAAGAGGAGCTACTTTCGCTACGTTCAATCCTAAAATGAAGAGTCTCTCCCTTTGCTACAGCTAGACTTTTTTCTGCAAATGCTAGTCCCTGAACAACTTCTTTTTGTGATAAGCTAGGAATTTTATAGAGTGAAATCTTAGTCAATACAGGCATAGATAGTGCCTCTGTAATCGTCACGCGCACCTTCTGTGCCTCTACTAGCGGACCTCGCAGGAGACGCTTATGACCAACTGTAAAGCCCCTGCCAAATTCCTGCCAGACGCCATCCACCTCTACTTGCACATGAAAAGCAGCGATTCGTTGCCCTAGCTTCAAACCTTCTCTTAACTCAATGACATCAAAAGTTTTAGGAGATCCTAAGTCGAATTCTAGCTGGATGGGCAGGTCTGCATCGCTTGCCCAAGAGCTAGTCTCAAGGCCGTCTGTCAAATGGCGACAAGCAAAGTCTGCGGAAAGAGCTGGACCAGATACCTCAGCTCCCAGAGCCAAATCTTCTTTATAGAGCTCATTGCGATAGGCCGCAAATTCATAGAGGCGTTCAATATCCTTTGCATCAAATAGCCCAGCTTGATTCGGCGGAATATTGAGCAAGAGTGGAGTTCCCCGACCCACCGAGTGAAAGTAGATTTCGACCAACTCCTCAAGAGACTTAGGATCCTGATCCTCATGGTAGAACCAGCCTGGCCGGATGGAAACATCTGCCTCACCGATTGAAAAAATCGTGCCCGAGGGATCTCCGTGCTGAAGATAGTCCAGCTCTGCTTCTGTCCCTAGTTTGTCAGGATTCACCTTTTGCCATAGGGGATCACCTGCATACCCTCGTTCATTGCCAATCCAGCGGATACTAGTGCCTTCTGTTGAAAAAATCAAGCAATCGCCCTGCAGGTCACGAATGGTTTCAAACCATTTTTCAAATTCATAATTGATCTTTTGAGCGCCCTCTCCTCTGGCACCATCCATCCAGACCTCAGCAAATTTCCCTCCATTTCCATAGGCAGGATTTGATAAAATTTCCTTCAGCTGAGCCAGATAATAGGCATTATAGTCCGCTTCTCGATCCACATGATAGAGGGGGCTGTGGGCGTCCCAGGGTGATAGGTAGACCCCCATATCCATATCAAACTCTGTGGCAGCTTGGGATACTTCAAGGAGCAAGTCCCCCTCTCCATTCCTCCAAGGACTAGCCTTAACCGAATAATCTGTATGAGCCGTCGGATAGAGGACAAAGCCATCGTGGTGCTTGACCACCAAAATCAACTTCTTAAAGCCCGTTTCCTTGAGCACACGAACCCACTCACGCGCATCTAACCTTGTCGGGTTAAAGCGTTCAGGATCCTCCTGACCTGTTCCCCATTCCTGATTATAGAAGGTATTAGGCCCAAAATGGATAAATGCTGCTAGTTCATCCTCTAAATAAGCTAGCTGGGCCTGACTAGGCAAGGGGCCATGCGGTTTTATTTCTCTTACCATACTACTTCCTATCTACATTTTTCTTTACTTTTTTGGCATGTACTTGCAATTCTGTTAAGGCTAGGGGACTGGTCAAGCCTTCAAATCGAATACGAAGGGCATAGGTTTCCACCTTGTCAAATTCAAAACGAAGCTCTTCATCCTTGTCGCTTGACACTTTTCGGATGCCTGATACAGGTTGCCAATTCTCCTCTTGCTTGAGCAGGGAATCCTTATCCAAATGATTTGGAGTCCGAGGTAAGCTAGGCTCATTCCCTATGTAATAATCAATAAAGGTCGGCTCCACCGCCACATAGTCTTGATTTTCAACATAATACAAGGTCAGGTTATCCACAAATCGCGGTTTTAAAATCCCTGCATCTCCAAAAAGAATGCCCACGCTGGCTTTCTCTGACTTAGCAATCCAAGTATTGGCTGTCGATTTCTTCCGAGCAATGACCTTGTCATTGAGGTAAGAGGCTGGGTGATTCGGCTCTGAGTGGGAAGCAAAGACCAGAGGCAGGTTAGATCCTGTCCACTGATTGGAAATAACTTCCCCATCTACACTAGCATCTGTCACATGAATGGTGACTGTTGCTGACAACTCACAGCCCGCTACTTGCCCTGTGAGCACATATTTTCCTACCTGAGCATAGACTTGAGGATTGAGTTCATCCCAAGTCACCTTGGTCGTATCTCGTCTGCCATCTGATAAGACTAGCTTGACTCGGTCTGGTAAATGTGGGGCTTCCTTAACAAGCGTCCAAACCCTTTCAGGCTCAATAGCGCAAATTCCTTGGACACAAACCTGAGCAGAAGCCTTTAAATCCAGCCCTTCCAGCTGACCAGATACCGTAAATTCATGAAATTTTTCCAAATCTTCTTTAGGAATTTCCTCCCAGACAACCTTGACTCGTTTTGCACCGCCAAACTCATAGTCCACCAAAACTGAAGATGGAAGCTGTGGATAAGTTCCCTTATTTGTATACAAGCGAAGTGGTCGTACAGAAACTGCTTGCCCTAGTGAGGTATTTTCTGCCACCTGCAAATGAGTTTGATAGGCCTTCCCTTGATAAAAGGCGCGAATAGCCAAGTCCCCTGCAGACAAGCAATGAAGCACTCCCTGCTTGATAATGGCATGGGCACTGCCACTCATCTCCCAAATCACTTCACTATTCCCCACCTTGTTCACAGGGTTATCCACAGTTTGTGGATAAAGTCCAATAGCTGGGGAATCCCCTTCTTGTAATCCTGCCTGCTTGTCCACTCGAATCTCAAACAAGCGCTGATTTTTTACTGGTTGGGTAGCCAAAGCCTCTCCCACTAAGATATCAAAACTTGCTGGCTCTAGCCCTCTGGCACTGGCCTTTACTCTTACGTGACCTGCCTGATCTAAACTCTGAACCAAAAGGACACCTCTGCCATGAAAGGCTTTCCGCTTAAACCGACCATTTTTCTGAGCCTTGTAACGTTCACGACTGGCCTGCCTACCATTATCCACACCTACAATGCGAGCAGGGCCTTCAATTTCAAAATGAAGCTGATTGGAAGCAGTCGGCACCCAATTTCTATCTTTGTCCAATACATCAAAATAGAGATAGAGGAGGTCTTGCCCATCTGGCTCCAGTTTTGTTTTCTCGGCATGTAACCCGATTTTGGCTGGCTTACCTGCAGTCACCATCCTATCTTCTGCCACAATCTGACCTTGATAATCATAGGCTACAGCATGCAATTCTCCCGGTTGATAAGCCAAGCGCCATTCGAGATAGAGTTGATCAGAACCTTCTCCCTCTTGATATTTTCGACCGTCTGAAGTCCATTTTTCCTGAAAAGTCTTTCTGCCTTGGGATTTTCCATTAAGAAATAGCTCTACAGAACCAGCATTTGAATACACTCGAACAGGGATATCCCCATACTTATCCACAACTTGTTGATAACTCTTGTGGATTTCCCAATTCCAGTGGGGCAGGATATGAACCATGGGATACTGATCTAGGTCCACCCACTGACTTTGATAGAAATAATAGTCATTTTTAGGAATCCCTGCCGTATCCACAAGCCCAAAATAGGAACTCTTGACAGGTGTGTCATTTTGGTTGTGCCAAGGAGTGGGCTCACCGATATAGTCCACTCCTGTCCAGATAAACTGACCCGCATAGTCTAGCCGATTTCTATCTGCTATCCAAGAAGCTGTCGCTGTCTTCCCCCAAGGAACCCGATCATTGCCATAGTCTGACTGTTCAAAATTCCTCACGCGGCGATTATCCCCAACCCATTCCTTATCTGGGCGAAAATAGCTGTCACGCGTTCGGGTAGCCGATGAGGTTTCAGACCCATAAAGTCGCCACTTGGGATGTCTTTTGCGAATCGCGTCAATATTATCTTCTGAGTAATTCAAGCCCACCACATCCAGCAAATTGGCTATCTTTTCATGACCTCCAGACCCATCTCCAAAGCGGAATTGATCCATTCCCATGGTCACAAAACGACTATCATCCACTTCCTTGACCCTTCCTAGCAAGCGTTTGATCGTCTTCAATGAATGAGCATCGCCATTTGCTTCACTAACTTCATTTCCTAAGGACCACATAAAAATCGCTGGATTGTTCTTGCCACGCTCAATCATGGTGCGCAAATCATAATCTGACCAAAAATCGCCTACCTTCGCTTCTGGATGAGTCGCTTCTTCCTCAAAAAAGCGACCATAGTCATATTCTTTCTTGCCTCCATACCAGGTATCAAAGGCTTCTTCTTGGATGAGTAAGCCCATTTTGGCAGCTAGAGCCAGCAAAATGCTACTAGCTGGATTATGGGTGATTCGAATCGCATTGACGCCCATTTCTTTCATCTGGCGCAAGCGTCTCTCAGCAGCTGACCTGTTTTCCACAGCTCCCAGCGCTCCATAGTCATGGTGGAGACAAACCCCATGAATCTTCAACCAGCGACCATTGAGAAAGAAGCCCTTATCCGCTTGCCAATCCATATAACGGTAACCAAAAGTCTCCTCTTCTTCATCAACCAAAATACCATTTTTGTAGAGGCGAGTCTTCAATTGGTAAAGGTGAGGGGATTCAATATCCCAAAGCAAAGGTTGAAAAATTGATATGGCTTGTTGGAAAGAATATTTGTCCCCAGACTCAATCACTAGAGAGTCTGTCGCCTGCCAGTCTGACAGCTGTTGTCCATCATACCAGATACTCTGTTCTAAATATACCGACACAGACTGAGGCCCATCATTTGAAACTTTACTTTCAAGCTGAGTTTCCACCCATCCATCTCTTTGCTCCTTGAGCTTGGGACTTTCTATCTTAATCCCATATAAATCCAGATGCACCAAATCTCTAATCAATAATTTTACTTCTCGGTAAACACCACTGCCCGAATACCAACGACTGCTAGGTTGCTTATTTTCCACAAAAACCGCAAGCTGGTTGGCCGTCCCATCATTTCTTAGATAAGGCGTGATATCATAAGAAAAGGGTGTGTAGCCATTGGGATAATAACCCAGCACTTGCCCGTTGATATAGACTTGGGCATTCATGTAAACCCCATCAAAGAGCAAATACACCGATACAAGACTGGCATCTTCTTCCAAGTAAAACTGCGTCCGGTACCAAGCCTGACCCCCATTTAACTGACCACCCTCATTTTGCGCTGGAGAATACTGGTCAAAATCATTATAAATACTCCAGTCGTGTGGCACTTGAATGGCCTGCCAATTTTCCCTCTGAAAATCCGGTGCTAAGGCTTCTTCTTTCCCCACCTCTTGACTAAAAAACCAGTGATTTCGTAAAACTTCTTCTCTTCTCATACAAGCATTCCTCTTTAAACGATTCGATTTACTTGACTATAGCACAAAACAAAAGCGCTTTCAAGATTTCCTCTATCACTCCCTAAATACTCAGAAAAGATTCTATAATTTGTGGAAAAGTCTGCAAATCACTCCATATTCAAGCAAACTGTCATTTTCAAGAAATAAGGTCAAACCTTACAAGAGCGCAAAAAACACCTCTCTGAATGTTCATTCCAGAGAGATGTCCCTTTTGTCTTAACTATTGTAAATCGACTGTCTAAAGTCATCTGAATCTTTGAGATAAGCTTTATAAATCGCTTTTTTCAGTTTTTGCACTGGTGTTTCGATAAAATCAAACTTTTTAGCCGTTGTGTTTCCTGCTTTTATTTGAGCAAGTTCTTCTTTAACAGCTTTATTCATAAGCTCTTGTAATTTTTCTTTACTATCAATCACTTCTTCTTTTCCGTTATAATTTATAGTAATTGGTTTTAACTTACCTAATTTATCAACACGCTCAGTTATTTGCTCTTTTTTGAAAGCTGCGTAAGATTTTCCCAAAATGTTATCGAAAATATATTTATCAGATAGCGGTTTACCTTCTTCTTCAGCTTGGTTTTTATATTGATTTGAAACATAAGGAACAAATCCTTCATAATAACCCAAAGCAGCCATCAATTCAAAGGCTTGTTTTCTAAAGGTGATGTCCCCACTCATACCAGTGTCATTTTGACTAACACCATAAATGGTATCAAACATATCCACTAAATAATATCCATTTGCTGCAATTTTACCTTTATCTGAAAAACCAGCAATGATATAACGATTGACCAGGATATGATTGTCAATCAAACTATCAATATCTGTCAATTTTTTGGCATCTTCTAAGGTCAGAGCTTGAATCTCCTCACTCTTATGAGTCGGTTTAACTGCTGTATTACGGTAATCTACCCAAGTTCTAGAACCTGTTGAAGGAATCGGCGTTATTTTTTTGAAATAACTCATCTTGTCTTCTGCAGATAAGTTTCTACTTGCCTCTGCTTCTAGGTAATCTAGAGTATAAAGAACATCAAAACTTCCCTTCATGTAAGATTGCAAATCTTCTGCTGTTTTAAATCGATCAGGTGTTTTATTGTAAAATCCATTCTTATCACTCTCATCATATACAAAATTGAGATTAAAATAAGTATCCTTTTCTGAATTATAGGAGTTTTCAAAAATACCACGCGCATAAAACTCTGCTCCTGTGCCATCTCGACGACCGTGATTATTAAACAAGACCGTTCTATCTAGTAAGTGCGTCATTTCATGAGAATAAGTCGCTGAACCTCTATCATCCAGAACCCTATCTATAAAGTAACGGACACCTAATCCATTGGCCTCAGCTCCCACCTTACTTACTGGAGAATAGTAATTCATAGGAGTCATAAATTGATCAACTCCTTTATCAGCTCCACTACCAGCAGCTGATGACCAAGTGCTATCAATCTGTGCATTCGGATTACTTGTATATTTCTTCATCGTATCAATAATCAAGCGATTTGTCAGTAACTTATCACGATTTTCTGGTTTTGTTATACGATAAAGAGTATCAACATAGTTGGCTTGTTGTACAGCCGCCTTTTCAATTAAAGACTTGACTCTAGCAAGCTCAGCCTGATACTTAGTTGGATTAGACTGGGCAAGAGAAGTATCTATATAGGAACCAATATTACCATAAGTAATCGTCGCCATATTACTAATCACGTAAACATTTGGTTCTTTCACATTCAAAAGTCCCAAAATAGCAGCCATATTAGCCTCTTGTTTACGAGGATCCTTTTCCCCAGCTGTCAACTTGCTATACAACCCGACATGCGCTGAAGGATTTTCCTTAGATGATTTTTCAACAATCATAGCTTGGCTAGATTTTTTAAGCCAAGTATCCGCATCATCTGACGTAAAGAGTTGGCGATTGCTGTCTAAAAATTCCTTCAAGCTAGCCTTACCTGTAATGGTAGATAAATACTTTGTAAATGTTTGAGGACTATTGGTCAATTTCATCTCTTCATAAGACATGGATCCTAATTTTTTCAAACTATCCAAGGCGGTCATTGTCTTATTGCCAAATGAGCTTGGATTAAAGGCCAGAATATCACGAATATTCGTGTCCCCAAATTGAATATTATAAAAACGATTGATATAAGACAGTCCCAACAAAATCTGCTCTTTGTATTGCTCAAGCTCTTGTTTGACCTTGCTGCGATTTTCAGGGGTATCTCCTATAATTCCCAATGTATGCGAGGCTATCTTTTTGAAACTTGACTCAGCTTGCGTCTTCATCTGATCAAAACTTTCTTGAATTGATAGTTTTTGAAGATACTCTGTACGCAACGTATCTTTGACTTCTTGGTCAGTGATATTTGGGTGTGTTTTTCTGAGCGCAATTCTCTTTGTTATAATATCTCGAGGATCATAGACAGGCTCCAACTGTTCTTTTAGTTTACTGTCATGTAAGAAGTCTACTGACCTCGCGCTTGTGGTCAGAGCAGACACATCCACAGCATCTTCTCTCTCACTATTAGCCGGAAGTAAGTGTGGTTTATCCTCCTGACTACCAACTAAAACAACTCTCGGTTTCATTGGTTTTGTTATTTGACTCGCTTCTTGAGGATTAACCAATTCACCAGTTTGTTCATTGATAGCGTAGGTTCTGGTAAGTGTATTCTCACCAACTTCTCCTTCAGATGCTACCTTTTCTATATTTTTAGCAAGTGAAGAATCCTCTCTTCGCTCCTCAGTAACAGCAATCGGTTGTATTACTTTTTCCACATTACCAACTTGAATCACTTTATCGACTGCTGGATTTACTTGTCTAGTAGTGTCAGATACCGTCACCTGACCTGTTGCCTTGTCTAGTTGATAAGTCGTCCTAGTTTCCACCGAACCATCATGCCCTGCAACCGCTACTTCCTGTCGTCTGAACTCCAAAGCAGGATTCACTTGGTAAATCGTTTTATGAGATAAGACAGTAGTTTCAACACTCGGTTTAGTTCCAACTTCTACAACTTGATCAACTTTATTAACTACTATTTTGACAGTTTTATTCTCAGAAATATTTCCACTTGCTTGATCTTTAGTATAAGTAGTAGTAACTTGTTCTTGTCCCTCAGCACCCGGAATCTTTACTCTTGTAACTCCGTGGTCTAGTGCCTCATTCTTTTCATAAACGATTTCATAAGGAACAGCTTTGGTCTCCACTTTGGTCTGAGGAAGTTGAGTGTCATCTTTATACTCTGGGAGAGCCTCCTGTATCTCAGGCTCGCCGGAAACGCCACCTTCATAAGAAGGAAGAGACGGCTCTACCGAAGGCTCACCGGAAACACCACCCTCATAAGATGGAAGGGACGGTTCCACCAAGGATGCACCGGAAACACCGCCTTCATAAGATGGAAGGGACGGTTCTACCAAAGGCTCACCAGAAACACCGCCTTCATAAGACGGAAGAGATGGCTCTACCGAAGGATCGCCGGAAACACCACCTCCATAAGATGGAAGGGACGGCTCTACCAAGGACTCACCGGAAACACCGCCCTCATAAGACGGAAGGGACGGCTCCACCAAGGATTCACCGGAAACACCGCCCTCATAAGACGGAAGGGACGGCTCCACCGAAGGATCGCCGGAAACACCACCTTCATAAGAGGGAAGGGACGGTTCCACCAAGGATTCGCCAGAAACACCACCTTCATAAGAGGGAAGGGACGGCTCCACCAAGGATTCACCGGAAACACCGCCTTCATAAGACGGAAGAGACGGCTCTACCGAAGGCTCACCGGAAACACCGCCTTCATAAGACGGAAGCGCTGGTTCTACCAAGGACTCACCGGAAACACCGCCTTCATAAGATGGAAGGGACGGTTCCACCAAGGATTCGCCGGAAACACCGCCCTCATAAGACGGAAGAGGTGGTTGGACTTCCGGGGCTAGGCTTATACTATTTTCTTGAGGTTCCTTCTCTTTTGCCCCGACCAAAATCACCTGAGCAACTGGTTCACGAAGCACTTCTCTCCCTACTTCATTTCGCGTAACAATACCATCGACAACCCTTACTTCTGTTAAGATTCGTTCTTGTCCCTTGGCACCTTCTATAGAAATTCTTTTTTCTCCCTTAGCCAGAGTTGGGTCAGACTGAAATTGAGTTTCAAACTCTATCTCCCCTATCCTAACTTCCAGTTCTGGCTTGTCTTCAATAACAGTTTTCATTCCTTCATCTGGTACTTTTTTAGACTCAATATTCATACTTTTTTCAGAAGTTGGATTTAAAACAGGCTCAACTGCGTAAGATGGTTGAGGAGATTGCACAAGATCTTTAGTCGAGCTAAAATGTGATGCAGTCTGTGGTACAATCTTCTTAGACTGAGATTCTGAACTTTCCTCCTTTTGAGATAATGCTGGCGACTCTACCTTATCAACAGAAAGTTCCTTGCTAGCACTATCTCTTACCAAATAATATTCCGTAAATTCATATCCTTGGACTGTTTCAGGACTTGGTAAAAACTGACCTTCTACTCTCTTAACAAGGGCTGGTTGCAATTCTACCAGATTTTCGAAAGCAGAGATGGATGCTCCCCAACCACCAACAGCAAAGACGCTCACAAGGAAGTAAGACGCTCCCTTTTTTCTCTTGATTAAAGTGAAGGAAAGCAATAATAATCCTGCTCCCAAGATAAACATCCCATCATTAGAAAACAGACCTGTTTCTGGTAATCTTGTAGCCAATTTTCGATAGACAAAATAGTATTCTTTTCCCTCTTTTAGCTCAATCTTATTTTCTTCAAACCATTGCAACTCAGATTTCAGCTTTTCAGGTAAATCCTGCTCATCCAAATAATGACTTGAAATTAATGTTGAAGTCGTTTCTGTAGCCTGTACGGATTGAGCCCCCATACCAGCAAAAAATAAACTCGTTCCTAGCAAGACCGAACAAGCTCCTATTGTATATTTTCTCAAAGAAAAACGCTGCTTTCTCTCAAATTGAAATTCTTTCATCCCATATCCTATCATTCATTATTACTGTATATTTAGTATATCAGAAATAGTTTGTATTCACAAATCTTTCTAGTTATTCTCTTATCATTCCAAATTAAGGGAGACAACATACAATAATTTTTATTTAATACTCTTCGAAAATCAAATTCAAACCACGTCAGCGTCGCCTTACCGTACTCAAGTACAGCCTGCGGCTAGCTTCCTAGTTTGCTCTTTGATTTTCATTGAGTATAAATGTATATCAATGTTCTTTGCTTTTCTTAACAAATGCAATGCAAAAAGAGCCTGTTGCCAAGCTCTTTGGTCTATTATTTCTTCTCAGCACGGAGGGCTGACAAGATTTGTGTACGGATATCATCTACACCATTTGGAGTATTTGGTAAAAAGATAGTTTGGTTTCCTTTAGAGGCAAAGGTATTCAAGGTATCCAAATACTGGTTGGTCAAGAGGATAGACATGATTTGTTCTTCTGTCATGCCAACATTTGCTTCCTTGAGTTCTGTGATAGACTCTGCCAATCCATCCACAATCGCCTTACGTTGTTGGGCAATCCCCACACCATGAAGGCGGTCTTTTTCTGCTTCGGCTTCAGCTGCAGTGACGATTTTAATCTTGTCAGCTTCCGCCAATTCTTGCGCTGCGACCCGCTTGCGTTGCGCCGCATTGATTTCATTCATGGATTGCTTAACTTCTGCATCTGGTTCGACCTTGGTAATCAAGGTTTTCACGATAATATAACCGTAAGTAGTCATTTCTTCTGCTACTTGGTGTTGAACTTCAAGGGCAATCTCATCTTTTTTCTCAAACAATTCATCCAAGGTTAATTTTGGAACAGAAGAGCGAAGAGCGTCTTCGATATAAGATTTAATCTGAGATTCTGGACGCATAAGTTTATAGTAGGCATCTGTCACGCTCTGTTCGTTGACACGGTACTGAGTCGCTACATTCATCATAACGAACACATTGTCCTTGGTCTTAGTCTCAACCACAATATCACTTTGCAACAAGCGCAACTGAATCCGCGCTGCAATCGAGTCAATCCCAAAAGGCAATCGAATATGAATACCGCTATTAGCAACCTTTTGGTATTTCCCAAAGCGTTCAATAATCGCCACCGACTGCTGACGAACCACATAAACTGTACTCAGTGTGACTATCACCAATAGAAGCACACAAACCACCACAAAAATCATCAAAAATGTTGCCATTATTGCGACCTCCATCATTATTTTTCCTGTATTATAGCACATTTAAAGAAGGTTGTGCAGTTTTTACTGCGATTTTTCCTGAAATGTCAATAATTAGAGGTGAAACTACATTTCAAGTTAGTAATCGCTTTTTTCATTACATTAACTTCTATAGAATCTACATCAATGGTCAGGGAATAACTTGCCTTAACTTTTCTCTCGTGCTATACTATTTATTGAAATGAATAAATAGGAGATATTTCATGAAAACAGCAAAAACTACTGTTACAATCCTTTCTGCACTTGCTTCTGTCGTCTTATTGGCTAGTTGTGCAACAAAGTCTACAGAAACACAGACAAGCAATAATAGCTCATCTGATAATCAGATTACATTGACATATGACCAACTACGGTCAAGAGAAAACACTATGTCAACCCTTTGGTATCAAAAATCAGCTGAAACTAAAGCTTTATACATACAGGGTTATAACGTTGCAACAAATCACCTAAAGGAATTGCTCAAAACAGAATCAGACAAACCTTACTCTATCGTTTTAGACTTGGATGAAACTGTCCTAGATAATAGCCCTTATCAAGTACAAAATGTTAAAGACGGTACAGCATTTACACCCGAAAATTGGGATATTTGGGTTCAAAAAGCTACAGCAAAAGCTGTCCCAGGTGCCAAGGATTTTCTTCAGTTTGCTGATCAAAACGGTGTCCAAATCTACTATATTTCTGACCGCTCAGCTAATCAAGTAGATGCTACCATTAAAAATCTTGAAAGTGAAGGAATTCCTGTTCAAGGACGTGATCATCTCATGTTCTTAGAAAGTGGTGTAAAATCCAAAGAAGGTCGTCGCCAAAAAGTTCAAGAAAAAACAAATCTTATCTTATTATTTGGTGATAACCTCGTAGACTTTGCAGATTTTTCTAAGACTTCTGAATCTGACCGTGATAAACAACTTGAAGAATTGCAAAAAGAATTCGGTGAAAAATTCATCATCTTCCCAAATCCAATGTACGGATCATGGGAATCAGCTGTATACGGTGGTAACAAACTAGATGCTAAAGGTCAAGTAGAAGAACGCCAAAAAGCCTTGCAAGGTTTTGATAAATAAAACAAATAAGCTGATTCTACATAAAATTAGGCTAACTTACAATCTTCAAAAAGTGGATAGGAAGGAATTCTGATAATCAGAAAACTTTCCTATCCACTTTTATAATTGATATAACATCAAACTTTTATACATCTGATACTATACGTTTTTTGATTTTAAAGACTTTTTGCCTATCCCCTATATTTCAAGCATTAAGCAAGGTTGATGATCTAAATTTAATGTGATATACTATTTTTGTCATCGGTTACCGATTACGTTCCTTACGGTTCGTGAGAGGAGGTGAAACTAATGAACCTTGCCCCAGAGCTCGTTCTTACTATTGTAGCGGACGTCATAGCAGGAATTATCTTGTATTTCGTCTGCAAATGGCTAGATGGTAAGAAGTAGACCGAATGACTAGCCTGTAAACACCCGTTAAATCGCTAAGATACGTCAAAAAATCCCTTAACTACTGGCATAGTTAAGGGATTTGGTGTTCTAATGAACCTTACCCATTAAATTTATTCTAACACACAAGCGCTAAGATTTCAAGAGTTTTATTTATTGTTTAAAGTTCTGAAAGATCTATAATGACGTTATACTCAATGAAAATCAAAGAGCAAACTAGGAAACTGGCTGCAAGTTGCTCAAAGCACTGCTTTGAGGCTGTAGATAGAACGGACGAAGTCAGTAACATATATACAGCAAGGCGACGCTGACGTAGTTTGAAGAGATTTTCGAAGAGTATTACCATCTAGTATCCAAAAACCGACTAGCTCCTATGAACTAGTCGGTTTCTCATCAATGCGCCAACATTTCTTGGGCAATTTCTTGGCCAGATAGATTATCTGGGTAGTAGGTTGGCCAGTTATCCATTTCTTCAAAGAGAGCTTCTTGGCTTGTGCCTCCAAAGAAAATATGGAAATGTTCTGCCTTAACTGGGGCGATATTGTGGTCGCTAAACTGAACATACTTGAACTGTCCAGCATCAGCATCTGTGGCTTCAAAAAGGAAGCGCACGCCACGATTGCCTTTCTTGTAAGTTAAGATTTTCTTACCAACATACTTGTAGGTGAATTTCTTACTTTGTCCACCTTGAACAAATTCCATAGTATTATCAGCAATGTTGATCTTAGTCACATCTGTCTGATAACCTTTTGTATAGTAGGCCTTGTACTCAGCCTGAGTCATCTTACCAGTCAACTTAGCCTTGTAGTCAAAGACTTGATCAAACGTGCCATCTTCAAGGAAAGGATAAACTGATTGCCAGTTACCTGCATAGTCACTCAAAGTGCGGTCCTTGACGTCTGCATCCTCGAAGTAACCATTTTGAACTGTCTTGGTATCCTCTGCTTTTTCAGGCTCAATTGCTGGGCCTTCTTGGTCGGTTGTTTGTTTCAAAGCCTTGAGGTTTTTCTCCATGATAGAGATATAATTTTCTCCATCCTTGGTGTCCTCTTCTGTCAGACTTTCTAAAGGATTAAGGACATCTGTTTTGACACCTGCTTCTTTTGAAAGTGTGTTAGCAAGGGCTTGTGAGGCATTTTCTTCAAAGTAGATATAGGCAATTTTATTTTTCTTGACATACTCTGTCAATTCTGCCAAACGAGCAGCTGATGGTTCTGCATCTGGAGAAAGGCCTGAGATTGCGACTTGTTTGAGTCCATAGTCCAAGGCGAGATAGTTAAAGGCTGCGTGCTGCGTTACAAAGCTCTTTTGTTTGGCTTGAGACAAGCCTTCTGCATAAGCCTTATCCAAGGCTTGCAATTTTTCGATATAGGCAGCTGCATTCTTCTCAAAGGTCTCTTTTTTATCAGGATAATCTGCTGACAAGCTATCACGGATGTGCTCTACAAGTTTAATAGCACGAACTGGTGATAACCAAACATGGGGATCGTACTCATGGTGATGGCCTTCTTCTCCATGGTCATGGTCTCCCTCTTCTTCCTCACCACCTGGCAAGAGCAACATATCGCCTGTCGCCTTGATGGTTTTCACCTTTTTCTTATCCAAAGTATCTAGCAATTTAGGTACCCATGTTTCCATGTTTTCATTTTCATAAACGAAGGTATCTGCGTCTTGGATTTTGGCAACTGCCTTGGCAGACGGTTCGTATTCATGGGGTTCTGTACCAGCACCGATGAGGAGTTCTACATTAGCAGTATCTCCTGCGACTTGCTTGGTAAATTCATAGACAGGGTAAAAGGTTGTCACGATATTGAGTTTGCCATCTACCTGTTTTTGATTGGAACAAGCAACTAAAAACAAGGCACATAGACTGGTTAGCAATAAGCTAATTTTTTTCACATTAGTCTCCTATTTGATAAAACGTCTTACTAAACTAATGAGTAAAAAGACAGTTACAAAAATAATGGTAATACTTGCACTGGCAGGTGTTTCTGCATAGTAGGAAATGTAAAGTCCTGCTACCATTCCCAAAAATCCAATCGCACTGGCAAGCAGCATAACCGATTTAAAGTTTTTCCCCAATCGCAGGGCAATACTAGCTGGCAAGACCATAATAGTCGATACCAGAAGAGCTCCCGCAGCTGGAATCATAAGGGCAATGGCCACCCCTGTCACCATGTTAAAAAGAATGGACATGGTACGCACTGGCAAGCCATCCACAAAGGCCGTATCCTCATCAAAGGTCAAAATGTACATCGGACGAAGGAAGAGGAAGGTCAAAATCAAAACAACCACCGCAATGACAAAGAGGGAAACAACCTGCTCTTCGCTGATAGTCACGATTGAACCAAAAAGATACTGGTCCAAACTCATTGAACTCGAGCTTTTACCCTTGCTCATCACAATGAGAGAAACAGCCAGACCTGTTGACATGAGGATAGCTGTCCCGATTTCCATAAAGCTCTTGTAAACCGTACGGAGATACTCCAGAAAGACCGCCGCAATCAAGACAATAGCAATAGTGGAAATAGTCGGAGAAATCCCCAAAACCAACCCAAAGGCTACACCCGAAAGCGAGACGTGGCTAAGAGTATCACTCATCAAACTCTGACGGCGTAAGATAAGGAAGGTCCCCAATACCGGCGAGAAAAGACTCATGGCAATAACCGCCAGAAAGGCACGCTGCATAAAGTCATAAGATAATAAACTAAGCATGGCCCACCTCCTGATCATTCTCATGAACGTTGAAACAACGCCATGGCGAGTCTTGGTTACGAACTAGATGAATATTGCGATCCGCATAGTCCTTAACTTCTTCAGGGTCATGAGTAATCATCAAAACAGCCTTGCCATGATGATGGGCGCTGTGATGCATGAGTTCGTAAAATTCGTTTTTACTTCCTGCATCCATCCCCGTTGTCGGCTCATCTAGGATAAACACATCTGGATCCGAAGCAAACATACGCGCGATTACCGCTCGCTGCTTTTGTCCTCCAGATAGAGAACCCAAGCGTTTGTCTCTGTGTTCCCACATGCCAACTGAGTCCAAACTAGCCTTGATATGCTCCTCATCATGAGCATTCAAACGACGGAACCAACCTTTTCGCGGATAGCGACCCGACTTGACAAACTCATAAACCGTACTTGGAAAACCAGCATTAAAACTGGCAATCTGTTGAGGAAGGTAAGCTATTCTCAATTTCTTACCCTGCGTATTTGTCTTTGAAATAGTCACCTTACCAATGCGTGGTTGGAGAATTCCAAGACTGGCCTTAATCAGTGTCGTCTTAGCTGCCCCATTCTCCCCTGTCAAGGTAACAAATTCCCCACTATCAACACTATAATTAATATGTTCAAGAACAGGTTCCTTATCATAATAGAAGGACAAATCCTCTACCGTAATATATCTCATTATTTGATTTCTCCTACTAAAGCAGTCAAAAACCGCTGGATCACTTTTTGTTCATTTGGAGTAAACTGAATCGCCACTTGTTCATAGGTTAAAAGCGTATGCTCATGGTGATGGTGGTGCTCCTCAGCAATTGGACGAGCCAAGTCAGTCAACTGATAAAAAATCACACGCGCATCTTTAGGATCTTTAGATGTTTCCAACATCCCTTCCTTGACCAAAGACTTAATGGCCTTGGTAACTGCCGCCTGACTGACATTGAGACGACGAGCCAACTCTGAATTTGTTAAAGATTCCTCTGACAAGAGCATGAGGATATGCTCCTGGGTATTGGTCAGAGCTACCTCGCTAGTGCAATGACCTATTAGGATTTCATGTTGATTTTCTGCCTGCAAAATCACCTCATTCAAAAAAGCATCGATATCCTTCGCTAGCTGTCTCATATCTGACTCCTTTCCTTTTAGACTTCTCTTTTTTAAGAGAAAATACTATTCTTTGAAGAATTATTTACTGGTTAATTATATCACAACCAAAAAAAGAGTCAAGAAAAAACGTGAAAACCAGTTTCATTCTTGAACTCTTCTATATTATGATCTATTGAAATTCTTTGACATCTCCATCATAAGTCGCCCAATCTTTGCTGAAAAAGCGCTCATTCAGATGGTAAGTAGGAGCTGGAGTGGGATTGGATAGGAAAGGATCAACTGCCTTGTCAAAAGCCAACCAGCCCAACCAACCAATATGAATTGTATCTTTTACAAAATAAGGTTCAGCACCATTTTTTGAAAAATCTGCTATATTGGTAAAACCTTGGCTTTCTAACTGGTAACGAATTTTTTCAACTGCATGTTGATACATATCTTGATTTAATCCTGTATAATCCATCCATTTTTTATTAACAGGTTGAATCACAAACAATACATTCACTTTTGAATTCGCAAATTGATTCAAGACTAATTGCAAGTCATTATATTCGGATGATTTTAGAAAATTATAATTTTTCTGATAATCCTTCCACTTTTTTAAATCTTTCTTTACTTGCGTATCATAGAAACGATTTTCCATTCCCATATCATTATTCGTGGTATTTGCTTCAGCATCTTTTACAGCGATTTCTCTCAATTCGTCGTAGGAAAATTTATCTGGCAGGTCTTTTAAATACTTCTCCACGCGATCTCTATATTTTTCTCCATCATTCACTGACAATTGTCCAAATAGAAATGATTGTTTTTGGTTGAATCGTGCCAATGTATCTATGAGTGTCTTATCTATTTCTGAAAGTTGCTCACCCTCGGTTATTTTTTTGACTATATCTCCCAATACTACATTAGGATACTTTTTCATTAAACGCGAAGCGGCGTAACGACTTGACACATCTCCAGACTGATTTTCCAAAAAAGCGCCCAATTGATCCGTGTTAAAATACCTACGAAAAACTGCAGATTCATACTCCGTTTCTGTAAACCACTGAGGAGAAATAACAAAAACAGCTTGTTTATTTTCTAGCTCTGGCAATATTTGCTGCATACCAAAGTACTGATTCAAAGAAGCTGCTCCTGCTTGTCCTAAAAAATAGGGTCTATACGAACGATTGTACTTCTCCGCTAAAACAGCTGGATGCATACTATCAAATCGAATCCACTCACTAGAACCAAAAAAGGGAATGAACCGTAGACTTGGGTCCGAAAGAGCTCTCACTTTCTGAAATCTTTCTCTAAAACTTTGTGTACTAATCGCTGCTGCATATCGTTTTTCTTCTGATAAATTATAACTTTTACTAGTAGGATAAAAGAAAATGAGCAGAAAAACCAACAAACCAGCTATCAAGACCGGCCCGAAGATCATCCATAAGCGTTTAAGCATTTTGTAGCTCCACAATACCAGCTATGATTTTATTAGCTGTATTCCAGTCATCGCGACCAAACTCTGTTACAGGGACACGAATGTCAAAACGGTTCTCAATCTCCACAATCAACTCAACCGTTCCCATACTATCTAAGACACCTGCATCAAAAAGATCTTCATCCATCATGTCAGAAACATCTTCCATAAACAACTCATCAATAATTTCGATAACTTCTGATTTGATATCCATATTTTATTTCCTTTTATTTTTTAAACCATAGATCATTCAAGAATCCAGAAAAGATTAAGAATGACAGCATGACGACATGGAAGGTGACAACCATGCCAAGCAACTGAATCCAGCGATTATCAGGTAGAGCAGGCTTCCCTGCTTTTTTCCGCTCCTTATTGAGCGTTTTTTTCTTACGAACCCAAGCGTCATTGATGACCAGTCCAATCCCATGAAAGAGTCCATAGGCGATATAGTACCAGGTCACTCCATGCCAAAATCCCATAATCAGCATATTTACAATATAGGCCACGCTTGAGGTTACATTACGATTTTTAAAGACCTTCTTTCTGGTCAATACCATCACCATTCGCATAAAGACAAAGTCACGGAACCAGAAAGACAGACTCATATGCCAGCGATTCCAAAACTCCTTCAAATCCCTTGATAAAAAGGGCTTGTTAAAGTTGATAGGGCTACGGATTCCCATTAAGTTTGAGATGGCTAAGGCAAACATAGAATAACCTGCAAAGTCAAAGAAGAGTTCCAGACCAAAGGTATACATAACTGCCAAGGCATAGAGGTTAAAGAAGCCACCTGACTGCAAGGCTAAATTCTTCAAAGGAGGCAACAAGGTTTCTCCTAAAACATGAGCTAGGATAAACTTGTACAAAAAGCCCCACATGATATAGCGAACAGATTCATCCAACATATCCATCAACTCATCTCGCCCAGGAATGGTCTGGTAATTTTCATTAAATCGCTTAAAGCGATCGATTGGACCACTTGAAAAAGTCGGCATGAAGAGAAGGAAACGAAGGAATTCCCAGAGGGTAAAATCCTTAATCACTCCATCTCTCAGCTCGATGATAATCCCAACCGAACGAAAGGTCAGGTAAGAAATTCCCAAAAATCCAAGCAAAGACTGCGTTCCATTGATAGCTGGTTGCACCTTGACAAAGATAATCGGAAGTAGGGACAGAAAACTAACTAAGTAGAAGACCCACTTGCCATCCTTGCTTTTTCGATAATGCTTGTAGAAAAGCAGGAGCAATATTTCCCAACAAAGGTAAATAGCCAAGGCAGCCAATTGGTTAGTCTTCCCACCTACCAACATAGTGACGATGAAGAAGAGACTAACTAGCACTTCATACCAGGCAAAGCGTTTCTTGAAAATGAGGCCGATAAAGATGGGCAAGGTTGCAGCAATCACATAGACAAAATACTGAGGATTGCCGTATGGCTCTAAATGAGGAAGCTGTTGAAAGAACTCCATCATCTCTTATTCACCTCGTTAATCAATCCTTTGATATCAATTTTTCCATTTGGAGTCAGTGGCAAACTATCTCGATAAAGGAATTTAGACGGCATCATATAGGACATCATGATGTCTGTCAAATCTTCCTTGATGGCCTTAGTAATATCGATATCACGCTCAAACTGCTCACGAACACCGTCTTTTAAGATGACATAGGCCAGTAGATTTTGTACCTTGTGGTCCTTGTTATAACGCGGTACTGCGACAGCAGACTCGATATAACGAGACTTATTAAGATTTTGAGAGACATCTTCTAGCTCAATGCGGTAACCGTTGAACTTAATCTGGAAGTCCATGCGTCCGCCGTAGAGAAGCAAGCCCTCATCTGTCATGGTTCCCACATCACCTGTGTGATAGGCTGGCAGTCCTTCAAATTCAAAGAAGGCTTCCGCTGTTTTTTCAGGATTATTCATATATCCTTTTGAAACAGCTGGCCCAGAAACAATGATTTCTCCCTGTTCGCCATTTGGCAATTTATTGCCTTCCTCGTCAATGATAAAGGTTGGAGAATCAGCCTTGGTATAGCCGATTGGTAGGCGTTTGAGAGTCGCCAACATCTCGTCTGTCACAGCAACTGCTGATAGGGCTACTGTCGCTTCTGTTGGACCGTAGGCATTGATAATACGGACCTGTGGGAAACGCTCACGTAGTTTTTGAGCCGTTTTAACCGTCAATTCTTCGCCATCAAAGTAGAAATGCGTGATGCCAGGCATTTTCTCACTATTAAAGTCTTCTGATAACATGGCCATATCTGCAAAAGAAGGGGTTGATGTCCAGATAGCGATCGGCAATGAAAAGATGGTCGCAAAAAGTTGCTTAAAGTCCTGAGTAATGGCTGAAGGAAGAGCGAAAAGCGTACCACCAAGTGCCAAGGTTGGCGCCCAGTACATGACAGACAAGTCAAAAGAATAAGGTGGCTGAGCCAGCATTTGCGGACGACTTGGCGTTGCAAATTCCTTGTCCGTAATCATCCAATTGGTAAAGCTGAGGAGGTTATCATGGGAAATCTGCACTCCCTTTGGCTTACCAGTCGTACCAGAAGTAAAGATAATGTAGTAGTTATCATCACCCTTGACTGGATGCGTGATCTCATAGCTAGTCCCTTGGGCAAAGGCTTCTTGAACCTGAGCTAGATTCATCATCGGTGTAGAAACCTGCTCTAATGGAAAATCTGAAATGGCAATAATCAAACTTGGCTCCGCTACTTCTAAAATAGCTGAAACTCGCTCCAAGGCTGAATGACTGTCAATGGGAATGTAGGCATGTCCTGACTTAGTCAAAGCTACAAAAGTTGCCAACATTTCATATTCTTGGCCACCAAAAACGACCACAGGAGACTTCTTAGGCAAGCCTAGTTGGTCAATGGCTGCAGCCAAACTATCCGAATCAGCCTTTAAATCTCCATAAGTGTGTTCCTGCCCCAAAACATTGTAAACAGGATAGCTAGGCTGTGTCTGAGCAAAATGCTCAATGGTTTCAATCATATCTACTATTGGTTTATTTGACACAATAGGGATTCTCCTTCAAGTTAAAATTCATTATAGATAAAGCTTCCTTGACCCTGACCAAGATAGCTAAAGAAGTAAAGCAGCCCCAGAAAGATAAGAAAATACAAGGCTGTCCGACCAAGAAAGAGGTACAATTCTTTTCTCTGTTTCATCAAGAAAAACCATTCATTTCTGTAATTTTTGCTAAATAAGATGAACTCTTACTATAGTATTTTTCTACTATTGTACCACTTTCTAGGGTAATTTTTCAATTGTTTGCCGTAGATTTTCACTAGATTTCAGTTTATTTTAAGGATTATGCGGTTTTTCTATGTATATTTCAAATAGAGTGATCCTGGGCAAAAACTCAATTTTAGTAGAAAATGAAGAGAATCTTTCCATAATAAAACGCACAATATCAAGTTTTTTCAACACCTGATACTATGCGCTTTTCTAATTTTTCAAGACTTTTTAACCAGTCTCTTATTTAAAATAATCTCGTCTGATATAAATTAAAATAGCTTCTATCATCAGACAAATGGCTGATAGCCAAAAACTGATGCTAATACCAAAACTCTCAGTAATATAGCTCATTAGCAAAACAAATACTGAAAATGCTAATGTCGAAATCACTTCAAGAACGGAATAGACATTAACCAAGTTATTTTCCTCTACTGTTTCCTGAAGAAATACACTTTCAGGAACTTCTTTTAGCTGTGATAACATACCAACTAGAGCTGAAAATACTAAAAATATCTGTGCGTTTGGAAAATATAGAATAGTCAGTGTCACTATTGCCATGGCTACAAGAGGAAAAAGAATACTTTCCCATTTAGCAGCAAGGAACTTTTCAGATAGCCTAAAAGCAATTAAGCCACTAATTATAATACCAATAGAGTATGCTGTATTAGAATATCCCCAGTAACTTTCCGTTTCATTTAATAACTCAGTTACAAAGACAAGTATGATAGACGAAACCCAAATCGTATTTGAAAAAATTTCCAATAAATTTGCTGATACAAAAAGTCTTAATCTATGAACTCTAGCAACTAACTTCCAACCTTTGAGCAAAATTTCAAGATTAGTTTCTGACTCTAACACCTCCACTTCAGCCTTCGGAAGAAATAACATCAGAAAGCTAGAAATGATATACAAGATTAAAATGATAAACGTGGTAGGCAACAGACCAATTGTTGCAAACAAGAGTCCACCCAACCCCCACCCTACCAATTGAACAGCTTCACCACTCATTGACAAAGCTGAGTTAGCCTTACCCAAATCGGTCGCATAGCGCGGCACAATTGCATAAGAAACAGGTGCGGCAAAACCATCCAATATTGAAATTGCCACAACAAATAGATAGGTTACCAAAGGCGCTACGGATTGCATTACGGTAAACATTCCTACCAGTATCGCCAATAATATAGTCTTTCCAAATTGGGATAAAGATAAAACCCTATTGAGCGCTATCCTTTTAGTAACTAAAGGAACTAAAAGACTCGCAACAAAAGAGGATATCCCTATTAAAATGGGAACTAGTGACGTGGCAATTACTGATTTTGAAATAATGTATATGTTAGCAATGATTGTTACTCTAAAGAAAATATCTGCTAAATTTGCAAACAATTGAGAGACTAACAACTTAATAAATGAATTAGACATGTAACGCTCCCATAACATAAAAATATTTAACTGATAAATGGTAGACTAGACTTTGTTTGATAACTATTTGACACAAGATTAGGTGGTCAGAAATTGAATTTTTAACATTCCAACTTAGCCATAGTTTTTAGTTTTCACATCTTTAAATCAGCTAAAACAATACGTAATATACATATATATTATATCTAGCAAGATGCCGAACAAGTCTATTTATTTTATTCTATATTTTCCCAAATCAATTACTTGATTATAAACCGTTTCTGAATCAATATGATGAGCAACTTCAATCAAAATGATAGGCAACTGCAAAAGTAACTGGCGCACTTGATATGCATTGTCCTTGTCTAAGGATGATGTAACCTCATCCGCCAACACAATGTCTTTTTGTCGAAGCAGACAGCGAACTAATTCAAGTCGTAAACGTTGTCCACCTGAAATGTTTTCTCCATTATTTATCAGTTGATAATCCAAGATATTGGTGATTTCATTCGTTAAGCCAACTTGTTCTAGACAACAGAGTAATTCTTTATCTGAAATCTCCTGTCCTAATGTTAAATTTTCTCGGATTGTCCCATGTATGAAAAATGGATTCTGAGAAATATAAGCGACATTCCCTTGATAATGAGTAAATTCTCGACCTGATTTATCACGTACGATAATTCTACCACTATTCGGGCTTATCTTTCCTGCTACCAACTGTAGGAGAGTTGACTTTCCGGTACCACTAGCTCCCTTTATTAAAACTTTACTTGGCTTAGTTAATCTAAGTGACAAATCATAAAAGAGCACTTGCTCTCCAACCTGTTTTGAAACGCCCTCCAAAACTAGCTCAGCTAAAGATTCGACTGTCGGATATGATGTTTCTAAACAAGATTCTTCCAATAATGAAAATATTTTTTCTTTCACTGTTTGCGATCGCTGTATATCAGATATGCTATACATAATTCTTTGAATAGGTCCGCTAAGATTCATTGTAGCTATATACATAGAGACCAAACTAGCTGTTGTTAACTCTATACCGCTCTTTTGTAATAAAAGACCAAGTGCAAGAGGTAGTACCTGACTAAGGAATTCTAAAGGACCATTGAAAAAATAAACGACATTGCTAGTCCATTCATTTTTCCAACGAGCATTCTCGTAACACTCGTTGTTTTTTCTCATCTTAGCAAAGTTTTCTTTACTAGCGCCATAAAAATAGATCGTATCTGCTCCCTTAAAAAAATCTCCTACAGATAGATGAAAAGCTTTTTGCATTTCCGAAAAATTTGCACCACTTTTCATTAAACGATTATTCATTACCCATTGAGGTAATGGTCGAAGAAAAGAGAACACAATAAAAACAATACCAAGCCAAAAATTTTGCACCAAAATAAAAACAATCGTTGTACAAAGTATAAAAACTCTTCCAACTATCATATCCAGGGGTAAAAAGAAGCGATTATAGAGCAGTTCCATATCTTGTGTAACAATTGAAACTTTTTCATCATATACAACATTTTCTTTCAAAAATAGTTTCTTAATAAGCTGATCTTTTAACCGAATTTGCATATGACGCTGCAGATTATTACTGACAAAATTTGCTAGCAACATCGTGCTATAAAAAAACAGGTGTAAACACAGGCCATATAAAACAAAGTATGAAATTGTACCAATTGTAAGTTGCTCTTCACGAATATTCAATAGCTTATCCAATAACAATGGCTTTATTAGAGCCATCCCACTATTCAAAAGCACTCCTATTAAAAAATAGATAAAAATATTAGTTTTAATGTATTTTAGAAATTTCATAAATAAGCCTATCTAAAAGAAAGCAAATAGATATAAAAGCCTCAGTCTAAAAGTTATAAACAAATTAACTCCAACTGAGACTATACAATAATTTAATTAACCTATATATGATGCTGTTTATTAAGAGTGATTATTGTTACTATTGAAAAATAATTCTCCTGTTTCACTTTTCTTTCTTAAAATATATGGAGATAGAACTTGCATATTAAATACCTCAAAATTCATAATTATGGTGACAACTTCGAAAAATCCTATCGCTCAAATACAATGAACTGATAAAACAACCGTAATTGAAATTTCTAAAGACAATTCTACCAAAATATTATTTCGAGATACTTCCTTTCCCATATCTGCGTATTACTTTTTACTTGCTAAAATTTTTTCTAAGTGCCTTTCATAATTCTTTGCCAAATGGTTACTTCCCGCTAATTTCATTGCTCCAATACACTTCCTCATTTCAATAATTGCTTTACAATCCATCTCTTTTTTATAGCGATATAGATATTGGGCATACTGAAATACCAATCGCTCATAAATTTCAGTTTCAGTGAAAAAGCATTGGTTTAGTCGTTTTTCAAAATACAAAGCATCAAGAAATTTTCCTCTTTCAATACATGTGATATACCCGTTCAATAGCATAGATGAAATCAGTCGTCTATTATTAGGAATTTCTTTATAAAAATCAGAACGTCTAGACATCTCTCTAGCCAAAAGCATGAAGACATCGTGTTTTAGGACATCTAAAGTATTTGAAAAAATCAATAATTCATAGTATCCCCAATATTCAACACTAAAGAGATAGTCAGTTAAATAAGATAAATCATCACCAGAATAATAAGCTTCTCCAGATAAATCTTGTAAACGAATTTTTAATAAAATAATGTTAAGCTTATGAAATTTCTCTTGTTTAGAATCTGACTCCATCTGAGAATAAAGTAGTTTTTTCAACCCATCAACATCATGATTTGATACAAAATGCCTAACCTTTGATAAGAGTTCGTTCAGTTCATCACGATGAAAATCATGAACAGCATACATAAATTCATCAATAGGCATGTTAATTTCATCCAAAATAGCCATAAATTTTGAAATGGTTAAATCAGTCTCTCCCTTTTCAAAACGTGAGAGCTGTGATGTTGATATACCAGCTTTTTCGACATCTTTTAAGCGAAACCCTCTCGATTCTCGAAACTTTTTAAAAATTTCTCCAAATTTTTTCATAGCATCTCTCCAATAAGCATATATGGGAATAGTTTTTAATTTTTAATATTTTAGCATAAAATAGAAGAAAATAAAAGTGAGGTATTTCACATGAAAAAACAAAAACTATTGCCTTTATTATTCCTAATTTTAGGAGGAATTATGATTATCGTTGTTGGCTAGTACTAAGAAGTTAGTTATTAGAATACTTACATCTTCAATCGAAAAAGAGACTGGAAAAAAATCTTAAAATCAAAAAACGCATAGTATCAGGTGTTGAAAAACTTGATACTATGTGTTTTATTGTGAGAAGATTTACTGTATTTTTTGCTGAAATTGAGCTCTTGCCTAAGCTCTATCAAAATAATTGTTTTCTAATACTCTTCGAAAATCAAATTCAAACCGCGTCAACGTCGCCTTGCCGTATATATGTGACTGACTTCGTCAGTCTTATCTGCAACCTCAAAACATTGTTTTGAGCAACCTGCGGCTAATTTCCTAGTTTGCTCTTTGATTTTCATTGAGTATAAACTAGAAAAGTGAGAATACAAGAACGGCCAAGGCTGCACCGATAACAGGTCCCACAACAGGAATCCAAGCGTAAGACCAATCTCCGTCTCCCTTGTTTGAAATTGGAAGGATACTGTGCATGATACGAGGTCCAAGGTCACGTGCAGGGTTCAAGGCATAACCTGTTGTCCCACCTAGTGATAGACCGATACCGACAATCAAAGTCCCCACCGCAAATGTTCCGATTCCTGCTTGAAGGTCATAAAGTCCCAAAGCAAAGATTGTTAATACCAATACAAAAGTTCCAAGGATTTCACTAATCAAGTTTGATACAGTATCTTTGATGGCCGGTCCTGTGCTGAAAGTAGCCAAAATATTGCCTGCATTTTCTTCTGCCTCATAATGCGGTTTGAATTGCAACCAAACCAAAATCTGACCCAGCATAGCCCCTGCGAACTGAGCTAGGATATAAGGGAATACTGATGCCCAAGGCAAACCACCTTTCAAGGCCACACCAATGGTCACAGCTGGGTTTAAATGAGCTGGACTGAGCTTGCCAGATACAAATACTGCAACCGCAACTGCAATCCCCCAACCCATAGTAATCACAATCCAACCTGAACTGTTGCTCTTGGTTTTTGGAAGAACCACACCTGCAACAACACCATTTCCTAGAAGAATCAGGATTAAAGTCCCCAAAAATTCTCCAAATAATTCATTCATCATCTTTCTGTCTCCATTAAAAAGGAGGAGAGGGTAGACTAGGAGTCCTGCCCTCCACCTCTTTTATTTTTTCTTAATTTTTTAATTCTGCTAAATCGTTGTTAGCGAGAGCTGCTTCGACATCTGCTCGGTAGCCTGCTTTTTCTTCTTCTGACCAGTCATAGAATCGTCCCATTTCATTCAAAACTGGCTCAACGATGCTATCCAAGCTATCACGCATAAAGAGCATATGGTTGGTACGGCGAAGGAGGAAGTCAACTGGGTTAAGTGCCAACTCATTGCGCATTGCATAATGAAGAGACAAGGTGTCCGCCAAGCTGAGTCCTGGCGCTTGTTCCAAGCTGTGAGCAAGGGCAAAGACTTTCGGTGCATTTGAACCGTAAAGATTTGCTAGGTAATGAGCTTCCTTGCTATCCAAGCCACGTGATACTCCAAGTTGAGCAAAGGCTTCGATTTCTGAGTCCACATTTGCTGGGTTCAATTCCCCACCTGAAACAGGGTAAGTCTTAGAGTTGATGAGTTTAAAGCTACGGTCAAATTCTGCTTTGAGGATGTCAACCACGCGCTCCATAGCTCCCTCAGCCATCTTACGGTAGTCTGTGATTTTACCACCAGCAAGGGTCAACAGGCCATTGTCATCACGGTCCAAGCTCGAACCACGCGAAACTGCAGATGGGTCCAAATGTTTCTCAGATGTGCTGCTTTCAAGCTTGCTAACAGCAGACTCAACATCTTCACGCGTTTTTTCCTTAGAGAGATAAGATTCAACAGTCGCAATCAAGTTGTTAAAGCTTTCATCACTGATGGTTCCGTTATTTCCTCCATTGTAGTCAGAAGCGCTATTGCCTGCGATCAATGGACGAAGACCTGCCCAGCTACTTTCGATATCATCAATGGTAATGTTGGCTTCTGGGAAGCGGTTGTTGACAATGCCAAGTAGGTAATCTACATCTTCCTGAGTCACTTTTGGATGTTCCAAATCACCTGTGTAATCTGTATCAGTTGTACCAAAGTAAGTCTTGTTTTCACGTGGGAGAACAAAGACCATACGACCGTCACTCAAACCTGTGTCAAAGTAAACTGGCTGTGAAACCTTGATCTTGCTTGAATCCACTACCAAGTGAACTCCCTTAGTTGGACGCATTTGTGAGAATTGTGTTCCCTTATTAGACAAATTGCGTACCTTGTCGCTCCAAGGACCTGTCGTGTTGATAACCAGACGAGCCTTGATTTCAAAGACTTGGTCTGTCAACAAATCACGAGCTACGACACCTGTAATCTTGCCACTTTCGTCAAAGAGGAAGCCTTCTGCCTTGACATGGTTGGCAATAAGAGCTCCATCTTGGTTAGCACGTTTAATATTTTCAATTACAAGACGCGCATCGTTGTTACGGAAGTCAAGATAAACTCCACCTCCTACCAAACCTTCTTTCTTCAAGTTTGGCTGGCGTTCCAAGACTTCTTCCTTGCTCAAAACCTTGTTAGCAGCTGGTGTGTTGTTAACTCCTGCCAAAAGGTCGTAAAGATCCATAGCTACTTTAAGACGGAAGAGGCTAAATGTTGCTCCATCTTCTTCATAAACTGGTAAGAGCATTGGGTCCGGTTTTGGAATGTGTGGTGCGATTTGTTGAACCACTGCACGTTCTGAAACTGTATCTGATACCACTTCTACGTCGAATTGTTTGAGGTAACGAAGACCGCCGTGAACCAATTTTGTTGAACGGCTGGATGTTCCTTCTGCGAAGTCCTGCATTTCAATCAAACCAGTCTCAAGACCGCTAGCTGCCGCCTGCAAGGCTACACCAGCCCCTGTGATTCCTCCACCGATAATCAAGAGGTCCAAGGTACGTTCCTGCATTTTTTTAATTGATAATTCACGTGTTTTCTTTGAAAATTCCATATTTACACACTTTCTAACTAAGTCGCTTTATTCTTTCAGTATTAGTCGTCTACTTCCGCAAAGACTTGGGTTGCTTTTACAGCCTTCTTCCAGCCCTTGTAAAGTTGTTCCTTGCGAGATTCGTTCATAGATGGCTCAAAGAGTTCCCCTGTCTCGTTCAAGAGTTTCAACTCATCCAAGTCTTTCCAGTAACCTACTGACAAACCTGCTAGGAAGGCTGCCCCTAGAGCTGTTGTTTCCAAGTTTTTGGCGCGTGCGATATCGATTCCCAAAATGTCAGCTTGAAACTGCATGAGGAAGTTATTCATGGCTGCACCACCATCTACCTTCAAGACTTGGATAGCTGTCTGAGCATCCACTTGCATCGTATCAATGATATCACGTACTTGATAAGCGATAGACTGCAAGGTTGCCTTGATAAAGTCTTCTTTACTTGTTCCACGAGTCAAGCCAAAGACAGAACCGCGAGCGTTTTGGTTCCAGTATGGAGCACCTAGACCTGTAAAGGCTGGAACGACATAAACTTCATCGTTGTTGTGAGAATCACGAGCGTATTTTTCAGATTCTGGTGAATTTTCAACCATGCGAAGACCGTCACGAAGCCACTGAATAGCACTTCCTGCGATGAAGATTGAACCTTCCAAGGCATAGTAAACCTTGCCATTGATTCCGTAACCAATGGTTGTCAAGAGGTTGTTCTCAGACAACTGCATCTCTTCCCCAGTATTCATGATGATGAAAGAACCTGTTCCATAAGTATTTTTAACCATACCAGGTTCAAAGGCCAACTGTCCAAAGAGGGCTGCCTGTTGGTCACCAGCCATACCTGAGATTGGCACTTGTCCACCATAGAAATGGAATGGCGCTGTCTTACCGTAAATTTCAGAGTTAGAACGAACTTCTGGCAACATAGCCTTAGGAATGTTGAGGATTTCCAAAATCTCATCATCCCATTTGAGTTCTTTAATGTTATAAAGCATGGTACGAGCTGCATTTGAGTAGTCCGTCACGTGAGCCGCACCGTCAGTCAATTTCCAAACCAACCAAGTATCGATGGTACCAAAGAGCAATTCACCCTTTTCTGCTCGCTCTTGAGCGCCCTCTACATGGTCTAAAATCCAACGAACCTTGGTAGCAGAGAAGTAAGCATCAATGATCAAACCAGTCTTTTCATGGAATTTTTCCACATAACCTTGACTTTTTAGTTGTTCAGCCAAAGGAGCTGTCTGGCGTGACTGCCAAACGATAGCATTGTAGATAGGAAGTCCTGTTTTCTTATCCCAGACGACAGTTGTTTCACGCTGGTTGGTAATCCCGATTGCTTCGATTTGATTTGGCTTGACACCACTTTCGATGAAAGCTCCCGCAATAACTGACTGGACGGAATTCCAAATTTCATTGGCATTGTGCTCTACCCAACCTGCCTGAGGGAAAATCTGGGTAAACTCTTTTTGACTCGAGCTGACCTTTTCTCCTTTTTTGTTGAAAATAATGGCACGAGAGCTTGTAGTCCCCTGGTCAATGGCCATGATGTATTTTTCTTGTGACATGTGCTGTCCTCCTGATAAAGATCTTGAGGATGTTTCCTCTTTACACTAACTAGTATACAAAATAAAGCGCTTTCTTGTTCATCAACTTTTTTTAATTTTTAAAAAAACGTGAGGAGATTGTGTGAATTTCACAAAAAAGACCTGGAACAACCAAGCCTTT
The DNA here is from genome assembly GCF_965119495.1 of Streptococcus sp. Marseille-Q7156. The sequence goes on from NZ_CBCPLU010000001.1 coordinate 1,837,181, forward strand.
TAAGTGAATAATAACTGACGAATCCCTGCCAAATCTTCCAAATCCAAGTCATTTTTTAAATAATAGACTGGTGTTTGTTCCTTCTTATGAATAGGGTTATTGGTAACCAGCAAATCATAATGCCGAGTACAATCATAGGCTTCAATGGTAATAAAACGATTGTATTCCAAATACCGTTTCAAAATAGCTGCCATCCTTGAAAAGACAAGAAAACCAGATGTCAAATCCAGACCAATCCGCATATGTTGACCACCATTTTCAGCCATATACTCTATCAACTGGAGCCATTCCCAGAGAATTTTCTTATCCAAATCCGTCCCCTGCTGAAAGGCAGATAGAGCATGAAAAATCTCCTCTGCCGTTCCCCTAAAATCATGTTCCATCAACAAATAAGGATGACGATTCTCTAACTGGTACTTGTAGCGGTCCTGTAAGATATAGCCCTTATAGAGATAGACTTGAGCACAAAGCTGACTGAGTTCATAGGTAACGTGATCCTCTGTATAATCCCCCAGCAACTCCTCCTTCTTCATCTCTTGAATCAATTGTGTCAGTAAATCTGCCAACTGCCCTCCAAAACCAAGGATATACTCCATAGTATGAAGAGGAAGAATGCGATGGGATAGGAGGAAAGAGAAGAAAATCATCATCTCCCCATCCTCAGTCCCTAGAGGAAGGTGTTGCCCAGCAAAAAAGGAAGGAGCCTTTCTCAGCAAACGAAGGTAGAAAATATTGTCAAAATACCCTCGCATTTTTTCTTCTATGACTTGAAACTGACAGGCATTAACCCGAAGACGTTGTTGACTGATGTGAGCCCAGAGAATCAAATCTAATTTCTGCCCCGAAGACAAACTTGCACCGCAGATTTCTTCTAGTGTAGCAATTTCCTGTTTTCTCTCTGATTTCTGCATGTGACCTTCCCATTCCTGACTAGACCAGACCTTGCGAAAAAGACAGAAATAGAAATAGCGAATCTGATGCTCTGGACCTCGCCACCGTCCATTTTGGATGGATAAATCAAATTCTGACAAAATCTGATTTAAGCTAGCTAAGTGACGGCCAAGCGTTGCCTCACTAATCATCAATTCTTGAGCCAATTGATGGGCTAAAAACTGTTGGTGGTAGAGAAGATAGATCAAAATCTGGTATTTAACAGCATTCTCCAAAAACAAGCTCCGAATATCTCTCCCCTTGGTAGCAGCACCGATTGACAGACGCAGATTTTCATCTTCTAAGGAGATAGTCAGCTCTAAGCCACTGTCCAAAGCCTTGTCATTGAGCAGGGTGACATATTTGGTTAGAGTTGCTTTTGAAAATCCTGTTTCCTCCATTACAGCCTTGACGGTTGTCTGAGACTCTTGTAATAGAAAGGAAAGGATTGAAAATTGGCCAGATTCAGCCTTTTCCATCAAGTCTTCTAAATACATTTGTTACCCCTTTCATTTTCTACCTTAAGCATAGCATAAATCTTAGAAATGCTGAAATAATCTGTTTCTCTTTTTATTTTCATGCTGATTTCCTGGTCCATTATCCTGAAAATCAGCAAACACACGGCTCCCCCTTTGGGCATTTTTATGCTAAAATAGTAGCTATGGATAAAATTATTAAAACTATATCAGAAAGCGGAGCCTTTCGTGCTTTTGTTCTTGATAGCACAGAAACCGTCCGCACTGCTCAAGAAAAACATCAAACCCAAGCTAGCTCAACTGTAGCGCTTGGTCGAACTCTTATCGCTAGCCAGATTCTCGCAGCCAACGAAAAAGGAAATACCAAACTAACAGTTAAAGTGCTGGGCTCTAGCTCTCTGGGTGCCATTATCACGGTCGCTGATACCAAGGGGAACGTCAAAGGCTATGTTCAAAATCCTGGTGTTGACATCAAAAAGACTGCAACTGGTGAAGTTCTAGTCGGACCTTTTGTTGGAAATGGTCAATTTCTCGTTATCACAGACTACGGTACTGGAAATCCTTACAACTCTATGACTCCCCTCATCTCTGGGGAAATCGGTGAAGACCTTGCCTTTTACCTGACTGAAAGCCAACAAACCCCTTCTGCAGTCGGCCTCAATGTCCTTTTGGACGAAGAAGACAAGGTCAAGGTTGCAGGTGGTTTCCTAGTCCAAGTCTTGCCAGGAGCCAAGGAAGAAGAGATTGCTCGCTTTGAAAAACGCATCCAAGAAATGCCAGCTATCTCAACGCTTCTCGAAAGTGAAGACCATATTGAAGCCCTCCTCAAAGCTATCTACGGTGACGAGGCCTACAAGCGTCTTTCTGAAGAAGAAATTCGTTTCCAATGTGACTGTAGCCATGAACGCTTTATGAACGCTCTTGCTAGCCTTCCAAGCTCAGACTTACAGGAAATGAAAGAGGCAGACCACGGAGCAGAAATCACTTGTCAATTCTGCCAAACAACTTATAACTTTGATGAAAACGACCTGGAGGAACTCATTCGTGACAAATCTTAATACACCTTTTATGATTGGCAATGTTGAGATTCCCAATCGTACCGTTTTAGCACCTATGGCTGGCGTGACAAACTCAGCCTTTCGTACTATCGCAAAAGAGCTCGGAGCTGGACTCGTTGTCATGGAAATGGTCTCTGACAAGGGAATCCAATACAACAACGAAAAAACCCTGCACATGCTTCATATCGATGAAGGCGAAAATCCTGTCTCTATCCAACTTTTTGGTAGCGATGAAGACAGCCTAGCACGCGCAGCAGAATTCATCCAAGAAAACACTAAAACCGATATCGTGGATATCAACATGGGCTGCCCAGTTAACAAAATCGTGAAGAACGAAGCTGGCGCTATGTGGCTCAAGGATCCAGATAAGATTTACTCTATCATCAACAAGGTCCAGTCTGTCCTTGATATTCCACTTACTGTCAAGATGCGTACCGGCTGGGCCGACCCATCTCTGGCAGTTGAAAATGCCCTCGCTGCTGAAGCTGCAGGTGTTTCTGCTCTTGCTATGCATGGCCGTACCCGTGAGCAAATGTATACAGGTCACGCAGACCTTGAGACCCTTCACAAGGTCGCTCAAGCTCTGACCAAGATTCCATTTATCGCTAACGGTGACATCCGTACTGTTCAAGAAGCCAAACAACGTATCGAAGAAGTCGGTGCTGACGCAGTCATGATTGGCCGCGCTGCCATGGGAAATCCCTACCTCTTCAACCAAATCAACCATTACTTTGAAACAGGAGAAATCCTACCTGATTTGACCTTTGAAGACAAGATGAAAATCGCCTACGAACACTTGAAACGTTTGATTAACCTCAAAGGGGAAAACGTAGCAGTTCGTGAATTCCGTGGCCTCGCTCCTCACTACCTCCGTGGAACATCTGGCGCTGCCAAACTCCGTGGAGCCATTTCACAAGCTAGCACCCTAGCAGAGATCGAAGCCCTCTTGCAATTGGATAAGGCTTAAAATGGTTCATACTGCTCTACTGGTTATCGATATGCAAAAAGCATTTAATAGCCCTATCTGGGGAGAACGAAATAACCCTCAAGCTGAATATCAAGCATTGAGGGTACTGGCATACTTTCGTAAACACGCTCTTCCAGTCTTACATGTTCAACACATATCTAACAATCCCCAGTCGCAATTTCATAACAAACAAAATCAGGTGTTTAAAAGTGGATTTGAGCCAGTTACTGCAGAACCTATCTTTCAAAAAACGGTTAATAGCGCCTTTATTGGAACAAATCTTGAAACATATTTACGAAAAAAACAGATTTGTCGTATAGTCGTTGTTGGTTTGACCCTGCCCCATTGTGTATCTACTACGACACGAATGGCAGCAAATCTTGGTTTTGAAGTCACTTTACTAGCAGATGCTACTGCCAGTTTTACCCTATCTAACAAAAACGGTCAAGTCATCTCTCCTGAGACTATCCATGAGATTAATCTCCTTTCTCTACAAGATGAATTTGCTCAAATTCTTACTACAGAAGAATTTTTAACCCAAGTACAAGTATAAAATAATCCGTCAACTCTTATTGAGTTGACGGATTTTCTTTGATTATAAAAATTCAAATACTGAAGGTTATTATTGATTCAAAGCAACGCTGGAAACCTTACCATCCGCTCCTGTTGTAATTTGGATGACTTTTCCTCCACCAATTTTGGCATTATACTTACCATCATCAAGAGTATAAGAATAGCCTTTGATAGAGTAATTTTCTTTCTTTCCATCAGCAGATTCTACTGTAAATTGACCACCTGATGAAACTGTGATGGTTTCGCCATTTGCTCCCTTCCAATTGCCCGCTGCAGCTGAGAAATCACCGTTCACCATTGTTAGAACACCCTTGTAGCGTTTATTTTGCTCTGCTTGTTTGTCTTGAAGTTTGCGGTCAGTTGTAGGATCATAGCCTGACTGGTTAGACTGGGCTTGAGGAGACTGTTGAGTTGAAGGAGCCTGAGCAGGAGTTTGTTGACTAGCCGCCTGTTGATTAGCCACTTCTTGACCTTGTCTTTGCTCTGGTGCAGGTGTTGCTGGTGATGGTGTTGTAGTTGCTGCAGACTGGTCAGTAGACGCCTTGGCCTTTTCAGATGAAACTGAACTTGAGGACTTCTGAGTCTTGCTTTCTTCGCTAGCAGAAGTTGCTTTAGAACTTGATGATTGGCTTGTCTTAGCAGAACTGCTTGCTTGAGTTGTTTCCTTTTTATTTCCACAAGCTCCTAATAGTAGGGTAGAAGCTAATACAGTCGCTGCCATCAATTTGATATAGGTTTTCTTTTTCATTTTTCTACTCCTTTGTAATATTTTAGAAATATAAAGAAATCTTTTTGTAATGTAATTGTAACATTGAGATTTGAATATGTCAACGATTCATTTAAACTATTTTAAAAATCTCACATAATTTAAACACCTTTACTCCTCCTACTCTTCTATTCGTAATAAAACAGAAAAACAGGAGATTTTTCTATTAAAAATTTAAATTCGCTTTTTGTAATCGCTTGCATCTTTAACTCCAAAGGAATATAATACCATCGAAATAGAATATAGGAGGTGCACTCTTATGCTAAATAAGTATTACAAGTATCTTCCTTGGTTGATTTTAGGAGCTATTGGCTCTTATCAGTCAGCCACTCACTATGCGCGAACTGCATTTGATGTCTTCTATATGACTACAATCTTTTTGATTGTCTATATCGCCTTGTTATTTTTACATGAGAACTATCTCAAGTATCGATACAAAGCCTTCTTTACTCACCTGTTGAGCAATTCTAAGAAAAATAGCCATTCATAAAAGCAATCGCAACAGCAAAGCAAACTAATAAAGGCAAACAAAGAGGTCGGGAACTTTGTCCCGACCTCGTTTTTATGCAATATCAAATTTTAACTGGCCTGCTTTGACACCAATCTTAAGTGTGCTGCCTGCCACTAATTCTCCCTTGAGAAGAAGTTCTGCTAACTTATCTTCCACTTCTGTTTGCAGGGTTCTGCGAAGTGGACGAGCTCCCATCTCTGGGTCATATCCTTGATTTGCCAACAATTTCAGTGCGGAAGTTTGTAATTTCAAGTCAATACCTTTTTCAGCCAAACTTGCCACTAAAGGTTTGACCATAATTTTCACTACTTCCTGCATATGGTCGCTAGACAGGCTATGGAAGACCACCTTTTCATCAATACGGTTGATAAACTCAGGTCTATAAGATTTTTTCAGCTCTTCAAACATGCGTTTTTCCATATTTTCCTGGTCAAAACGAATGTCCTTTGCCCCAAATCCAACTGTCTTGTCATCACGAAGGGCTGTCGCACCAAGGTTTGACGTCATGATGATAATGGTATTTGAAAAGTCAACCTTGCGTCCCTTGCTATCGGTCAAGACACCGTCATCCAAGACCTGCAAGAGAACATTAAAGATGTCTGGGTGGGCCTTTTCTACCTCATCAAAGAGGAGAACGGAGTATGGTTTGTTGCGAACCTTCTCAGTTAACTCCCCACCTTCTTCATACCCCACATAGCCTGGAGGAGATCCGTTGAGACGACTGGCTGCAAATTTCTCCATATACTCACTCATATCAAAGCGGATAAGAGCTGATTCGTCGTCAAAAAGAACTTCTGCCAGAGCCTTGGCTAATTCAGTTTTTCCGACACCTGTAGGCCCTAAGAACATAAAGGAGCCAATCGGACGCTTGTGACTGCGAATCCCTGACTGATTGCGGCGAATCGCACGACTAATGCTTGAAACAGCTTGATCTTGACCGATGACACGTTTGTGCAGTTCAGCTTCCAAGTTTAAGTATTTCTTAGCATCAGTCTGAGTCAGTTTTTGAACGGGGATACCTGATAAACGACTCAAGGTAGTCAAAATATCAGACTCTGTTACCAAGTCTTTATAGACAGGCACTTCCTCTTCTTTTGCGATTAACTGAGTTGCCTGTTTCCACTTGCCATCCATCAAGGCCTTGTCAGCGGGACTCAAATCTGAATCGTCTGCTTTTACATGCTTAGCCTTATTTTGCACTGTTGCCGCTGCTTCGTCCAAGAGGTCGATAGCAGAGTCTGGCAAGTGACGACTAGTCAAGTAACGATGAGCCATCTTGACAGCTGTTTCAACTGCTTCATCTGTGATTTGCACACGGTGATGTTTCTCATAAGTCGCCTTCAAACCCTGTAAAATGATCATACTGTCGGCCACGCTTGGCTCTTCAATCGTCACTTTGGCAAAACGACGAGAAAGGGCCGCATCTTTTTCGATGTGTTTTTGGTATTCTTCCTGAGTGGTCGCACCAACCGTTCTCAAAGTTCCACGCGCCAAGGCTGGTTTCAAGATATTGGCCGCATCCAGAGTTGAGTCAATTCCACTCCCAGAACCCATGATAGTGTGTAGTTCGTCGATAAATAGAATGACTTGGCCATCTTCTTCAATATCCTTGATGATATTATTCATGCGTTCTTCAAAGTCACCACGGAAACGTGTCCCTGCGACGACATTCATCAAATCAAGCTCTAACACGCGCATCTTAGCCATTTCCGCAGGTACATCACCACTAGCAATACGCTGGGCAAGACCAAGCGCCAGAGCAGTTTTCCCGACACCAGCATCTCCAACCAAGACAGGATTGTTCTTGGTCTTACGGCTCAAGATTTGAATCATACGCGAGATTTCCTTGTCCCGACCAATAACTGGCTCTAACTTGCCAGAACGCGCTTGCTCTGTCAAATCGTGCGTATAGTCCTCGAGACCGCCACTCGGAGTCTGGGGCATGCCCATCATATTAGCCATAGAATTTTGCTTGTCAGCTACTGTACGATGACGTTGGCGTAAAGCCTTGAGGTCTTCACGAGTCCAACCTGCACGTTCTTCTAGATTTCGACGTAGGGCAGCAATCTTGACCTGATCTTTCTTGTCTTCATAAGAAAAACCAGCCCTCTCCAAGATACGAGTCGCCAAGGCATTGCCATCATGCAAAATCGCATAAAGGAGGTGCTCTGTCCCTAGCACCTTAGCATGGACCACTGACGCTACATACTCTGCTTCGTCAAAAAGAACCTGCAAACGATGGGAGAACGGCAATTCCGTAAAAGTTTCATCCTGGCTATAGTCCGTTTCAGTCAGCTCCAAAGCCACCTCTTCTAAACGGTCCATCTCATATGGATAATCATTTAAAGTTGCCCCTGCCACACTATAACTGTGATTAGACATAGCAATCAACAAATGCCAAGACTCTAGGTAACGAGCTCCAAAATGGCCAGCAACCATGTAGGCACTTTCGATACATTCATTCAATGCTTTTGAATAGTTCATCTTACTTCCCTTTTCTATCTACCTCTTGTATGACCTGTCGTAGCATGTTTGCTCGAAGGACTGGTGCTTCTTCTCCTAGAACGCGATCCAAAGCTACTGATACTAGCAAATTCATCTCCTGCTTGGTCATCAATTCCTGCTCAACCAAAAGCTGCAGAATATCCTCATAAATTTCTTGACTGACCCGCTCACCAATCGAATAAAGCAGCTCCCTGAGCATTTCATGATGACTAGAAAACTCAATCCGTCCGATACGAATGTAGCCTCCGCCACCACGCTTACTTTCAACCAAATAGCCTCTACTTTCCGTAAAGCGTGTCTTAATCACATAGTTGATCTGACTAGGAACAACCTGAAAAGTATCTGCTAACTGACTTCGTTGCAACTCCACAATACCAGATTGATCTAAAATCGCCTTGATGTAGGCCTCAATATGATCCGATGTATTTTTAAATCTCATTACAAACCCACCTCTCTCTTTAAACCTTGACTATCTTTGACTATACTATCATTTAACACTCTATAAGTCAAATTTTTAAGGCTCAACCATTGGAAATACTGACTTTTTTAAAAAACACTTTGGCATTAATTCGCCTTAGTTTTTCTTGAAAGTTCTTAAAAAAGTCCACAAAAAAGAGCCCTAAAAGGGCGTAATATTGACGAGTTCAGCAGGCAAGAAACTAGCACGATCAAACGTGCTTTTTTAATACTACATAAAAAGATAGATATCAGCACATTAACACCTATCTTTTTTATTTACAAATAATTAATCAAAACCTACATAAGTAATTAAATTGTTGTCTTTAATTGTTTCCGCAAAATTCATTACAGGAAGTGTATATGAAGGAAATTGATTTGAAAGATTTGTTAAAGTGGAAATATATGTTCGCACATACGGATATAGTATAGCTACAGCATTCCCTCCTAGAACATTTTTCAATTCCTCTTCGTTTTCAAAGTCAGAAGAAGAATAACTATATAGCCCCCTAATAGATACTTCACATGTAAATGGAATATTAGGTATCTCCTCAGGATTTGTTGATTGACCTAAATTTACGTTAATAATAACATAGGATTTCTCTTGAGTCTTATCAACTCCAATTTCAGCAGAAAATTTAATTGGAACTACTAAACGTCCATCTTCTCTACTATTTTCAAAATCTAGATTAGTTTCATAAACCGACTTATCAACTACATAATCTTCAAATTTAATAATTGCCATTATGCTGCCATATCCTTTGCTTGCACCTTATAGGCGCTTTTATTACTATTATAACTATCTGCGTACCCAACAAAGTCACGGAACTCCGCTTTTACATTTTTTACCGAACTTTCCGTAAAATATGGTAGATTGCATTCAAATAAGCTCTTTAACTCTAATTTTTCTTGATATAAAATAGCTTGAACAACTTGGTCTATAGCTTCTTTAGGCAACCATGAATCTAAATCAAGAATTGATTCATCTAGAACAATTTCTTTAATAGCCACTATATTTCTCCTCTGTAACCATCCAATCAATTAACGTAAGTGTTCTTAAACAAATCTCTTTCCCATTAGGAACATTCGAAAGAGGCTTGTCTGGAGTTGGTGGAGTGTATGTTTTACACGTTACAGCATCCACCTCATTATATGGTGGATTGTAACACAATAAATGTTCTAAAAACACTCCATCAAGATTATACCTGTGAAATGATTTATTACGTTTAAAACCACCTAATGAATTTTTTAACACTTGATAATATTGGTTTTTGTATTCATTAAAAACTTTAGTCGTTTTAGGATTATTTAAATCTAAAATAGTTAAGTTGTCACTATTTATTTTAAACTTTATAACACCTATTTTTTTATTACTATTCCTATATACCCGAGCGTACTGTTTTGCATTTTCCAAGCCTTGAAATCCATTCAACGAATCATCAACAAACATGTACAATCCTACTCCTAAGTCATTCGGTAAACTTTGGTCACTTTTAACCACCCAATCACCTGTTATTTCAAATGGAGTGCACTCAAAATGTTGTTGTTGTAAAATATCATTAACCGATTCAGGCTTTGTTCCATGGTACCCCTCCATAGAATGCCTCCCATGTGAGCAATATGATACATTATGAATCAGTTTAGTACATAACGTATCATACATATCATATTACATTTAGTAACACATGTCAATTATATATTGTATTTTTTGCTATTTATTTGAGATTTTTCTTTTTTTCTTAAAATTTATTAGAGATATACAATTCTATTTTTGAATTATTTTCAAATTAAAGTTAGACTTCAAAACACATATCTCATAACTCAATATAAACGATAGCAAAAAGTTAGACGTTATCTTGTAATCTAACAACTTTTTACCCCCTTTTTGTCTGAAGTGCTCCGACTTGGAAAAAGTTCCCTTCACCGGTTCCCAAAGTATTCAAAAAAATTTTTTCAACGTGGGGGGAGTCAATATCCTTTCAGTTCTATAAATCTTTTAGCGATTACTTTTCTTCGACTATTTATATAACGAGTAGTTTTATTTAGTTTCTCTGCCACGTCTTCCCAAGTCACACCAGCTTCTAAAAATCTCATTTTAAAGATGACTAGATCAGTATCAATCAGATTTTCCATCAAGGTATCTACAATTAATTTAAAACCTTCCAGATATCTTAAGGTTAAATCTTCTTCAATTCTAATTATAGTATCTTCAGTAGGACTTGAAACTTTCTTACTCTGAGATCTAATATACGTTTCATTTCCATGTTTCTTATTATGTATCAACTCTTGTCTTCTCAAGTAAATTTTATTAGCAATCGTTCTATATCTTTCTAATTCATTATCAATCTCGTTCAAGTCTCTGTTACTCAGTTCATACATAGTCAAGTACTCCCATTTCAATTTTAAAATTTTCTTATCTTGCATTCTGTCAAACTGACAAAAAGCTTAAAAGCCTTTCAACGCTCCACTTACCAGCTATCATTGTTTTAAGTTTGACAACTCTTCAATATGACAATTTAAAGAAGTATCCCTCTAATTTATTCCCCAGTTTCTCTTATCTTACATTCTGTGAAACTCACTCCATTCTGTAAACCCCTGATATACCTTGCTTTCAAGCTATTACTTCTTTTCAGTTTATGCTTACTTTGTTATGTGAAACTTAGTAAAGCATAAAAGTAGGACTAGCGATATTTCTTTTGTTTGAGCCATATATCACTAGCCTTACTTAATTTGTTCCCTATTTTTCTAAATACTCTTTAATGTCCCGATATTCCTTAGAAAAATTCATATGTCCACTGATATCAGGATTTAGGAATGGAAGAATACCTGTTGGATTTACTTCTGTCCGATATAGTGCAAGAGAATGCTCCTGTGTTATTTCTCCAACTACTCCTTTATGTATTTCTTCTACATCTTTCTTTAGTGCTTGAATTTCATCGTAGGCATCTAAAATTATTCTAAGTTTCTTCTGGTAACGTTTATAGATTTTCTTTTCTTCAGCTCTTCGCTTAGTCTCTTTAAAGATATATTCAAATATCGCTGCCTTTGCCTCCCAGAAATAATCATCATACTCTTTCTCTAAAAGATTGATTGATTCACTCATTTTAGTAATTTGTTCTAAAGAAGTAGCATTATCCTCAAAGAAAGAGTCAATACTATCAAAAGAAATCTTCTTCTCTCCAGTAATTGTTTTTCTTTTTTCTTCCAACTTTGTTCTTGCTTTTGCAATCTTATCTTTTTTATCATCAAGATTTTCTAATGTTGATAATACTTCCCTAATATCCATCCCCTATCTCCTAATTCCATTTTATAAAGAAAGCACAATCCGTTTCAATTTTCTTCACAACGAAACGAGTATAAAGCATTAAACTCATTCCATAAATAACGGATTCACTTACCCACCGTAAGCTATTCTTATTTCTTTCAAATAAAGTAGCAAAATTGTACAAATCCCCAACAAAAGCAACTTTATCGCCTTTTACTCCTAGTACTTCATCAGATACAACAATAACATCATCGACGTATAAGTTTTCTGAGTATCGTTCCTTCTTGTTAATTTTTAAAATATAATTTCCATCGCTAGATTTCTCTTTATCTAAAAACTTAAATAGTGACTGACTTAATACAAGAGTATTATGACGTTCAGGATTCAAATCGTTTATTGTATCTTTCAATTCATCAAAATTAGAAACATTTTTTTCAGGTGCTTCTTTTAGAATTTTTCCAATTTCAATATTACGAGTTTTACGACAAAGACGGGTAATTTTGTTACTTAAGAAGTCTGATATATTATATTCTCCATCATCAACTTGTTCAGACGATAAGGCAATACGTCCTGAAAATGTCTTGTGTTCAAACTTGGTTCTAATCTGTTTTTTTCTAAGTTCTACACTTTTACTAGATCTAAAATCTTCTGATTCAAGTTCTGATAGATGTTCATCGTCAAAACCTACAGTTTCATATGTTCCACCAGTACCCGTATACTCAATCACATTAACAAGATCCACTAATTCTTTTCCTTCTTCAGGAACGTCATAGATACTTGTTATATCTTGTGATAATATTAAACCTGTTTTTGATTTTTCATCATCAATACCCATTCCTCTGCTTCTTACATATTTTTCTACCAAACTAAATTTTTTAGCCATTTTATACTCCTTTATCTCTTTATTGCTCCTCGTTGTTTATAATTTTTTCTAAAGTTCTTAGCTCTTAGCTTTTCTTTTAGAACTCTACGAGCTTTTAAAATCATTTTTTCTAGCTGTTGATTCTTTATTTTCGTCAGCATATTTCTCCAGTATTTCGTGTTTCCCACTTTCTAAACTGCTATCTTCATTTTTACATTTTGAAAATATTTTCTGTCTTTTTTCTGGATCAATAGAAAACTTACTAGCTACCACATACCCTAATGAAGTATCTACCGTCATCTTCTTCACCCCCTTTCTTCTCAAGCAAAAAGGGCATACCACTAGCATCATATGCTTACGGTATGCCCCTGAGTTGTTCTCAATAGACTTATTTTTTAGTTTCTTTTTTGACTAGATGAGTAAATTTCCCATCTGAGTAGACTAAAGTTATCTCTCCAAACCTTGGAACTTTTTCTATCTCTATTATACCACATTTTTCGTAGACAATAAAGCCTTTTTCTGTTGAAAAATTCATTTCATCCATATCTATTAACCTTTCTCTCTCCTCACTGTGTTAATCGTATATCGCTTATCTTTGATTGTGAAAGCCTTAAAAGTGTTCCCCTCTAAACCTTTCAAAATTCTACTTGAGTTTCTAGCATTGTAAACCGTTCGCAATTCACTGCTATCTAGGTTCGTGTTGAAAATCGTAGTTTCTCGATTATTGATAATATCAAACAAGAAATCCTGTTCCCAATCGCTCTTAGGAGTTATTGTTCCGTTTTTTGCCCCGAGGTCATCAATAATTAGAAAATCTACATCAACAAGCTTTTTAACTGCCTCATACTCTGTTAAGTTTGCATTTCTTCCATAAGCCCAGCCTTCTTTTATCTGCTTGATAATCTCGGTTAAGCTGACAAATAAGACACTCTTAGGCTCGTTCTTCTCTCTGAAACTTTCATTGATTTCTTTAGCCAATGCAAGAGATAAATGACTTTTTCCAATTCCTGTGCTACCGCTGATTAAAGTATTTCCCGTCATACCTGCAAGGTACTTCTGGGCTTGACCTTTTACAAACTCTAACATCTGACGCTCCTCTGTCGTCTTAACAAAGAAATTATCAAATGTCGCTCCTTTTAACTCTTTAGGAATTGTACTATCACGCATTAAGACATCATACGTTTTAAAGTAAGCCTGGCTGTCCTCAAACTGCTGTAACAAGTCTTGCTCTTTTTGTTTAATCTCTCCCTTCACACACTCCGGGCAAAAAGCTTGTACTTTTCTTTCTGAACTCCCTAAAACCGGTACAGAAATTTCCCAATAATTGACCTGGTGAATATCGCAAACCTTATCCGATATCTTTCTGTTATTAAATTCTTTAAATTGTTCCTTCATCTTTGCAACTCCTAAAATGGTAGGTCTGGGAAGTTATCTTCAGACTTCCCTCTTATGGTTTTAGGCTTTTGATTCAAATAACCGTCAAACTTAGATCCAAAAAGTGTTTCAGGTCTCAGATATTTAGAAAATTCAGGACTATACTTCCATTCTGCCGTTTTAATATCTATCACCTGTTTAAAATCTTCCAGTGTATAGCCTTCTTTGAATCGTGCCATTATCGGCTTCAAGTTTTTGTCCAAATATTTATAATTTTTCCCTACTGTATGATTCAGATAAGCTAGAGGGATTCTTATTAAATACTTCTCAGGATGTCCTTTGGTTATTTCCTCAATCATTCTCGGAGTTAACCAATTTGGGAAAGTAAAGTCAGGTTTACCTGACAATATATATTCTTTATATAACTCTTTATCTGACTCTTTATCTATCTCTATCTCTGTTGGACATGAGTTGGAAATAGTCTTTTTATTTTGGACATTCTCCAATTTTGGTATATCTTGACTATTTTTTCTTTGTTCTCGCTTGTATTTTGCCCAGTTTGTTTCACTCTCAACCATGGCTTTTGCTTGCGATAATGTAGCATGTCCATCATCGTCTATCTGAATCAGTCCGCATTTTGTAAAATATGCAACTGTCATATTTATATCATCCTCGGACACATCCAATTTTAAGGCTAGCTCCTGTACCAAATTATCAAAATATCCTTCATAGTACAAAATACAATCATCTTCTAAACTTTCCAACATAAGACGGATATAAATCACTGTCATAGTGTAGCCACCAGGCATATTTTTAAGTCGTTTAATAAAAAGATTATCAAAAAACTTCTTATCAACTTTTAACCAAAAATATATTTTAGTCTTTGCCATCATCTACCCCCAAAAACTTTAAAACGTCTGAGATTTTATAATACGCTTTTCTAGTATCTTCAATAGGCGGTATATACTGTGGCAGTCCCGCGCCTTCCCATTTTGTTAAGGTTTTATCTCCTATGCCCAGTTCTTCCTTTAGTTCCACCTTGCTGATCAAATCTAATCTTTTTTGAGGTACTTTCTCATGGCTTTTTAAATACCGTTCCACTGCTTCCAAAATCTTAGACTTTAAATCTTCAATCATTTTTTCAAACATCTTAGTACCCCCATGGCTTAACCCCTGCAAGCTGAATATATCGCCCATAATCAGGGCTTAATTCCTCGCTAGTCGTTTGTATCGTCTGTGTACTTTCTCGCTCGATTTGGGCGCTCTTTTTGCGGTCTCGATGGTTTAGGTAAATTAGAAAGCTAATCAAAATCACGGTAAAAATAAGCGCCTGTGTATTGCTTAAATCTAGTTCATTCATACTATGCCCTCGCTTTGTAATTCTTGATATATAACTGTTGCACTTCAGGCTCCATCTTTTTGAAAGCTTCAACTTCTTGAATGGTTACTTTTTTATTGATAAAATCAACGATAAACTGAAAAAAATTCGGATCGTTTACCTTTAAATCAGCCATGAAGTTATCAAATTCTGCTTGTGTCATTTTTCTTATATCTGGTGTTATCATCTGACTTGTACCCCAATTCTTCAAAATTCTCACAATTAAGGAGATAAACTGCAATCCCGTCCAACTCTCTATAGAGTTGTTCCATCTGGTCACGAATAACGCCTAAGCCCTCTGTCATCTGTCCAGATAAGATATCAGTATCTACTCCGTTATTTTTCGCCATTATCAGCCAATTGCTCAACTGTCTAACTAATTCAATTCTGGGAAGCACATCTCCAAGTCTGCCCCCTTGCTCTTGAATTTCCTTTATATTTAATGTCATATTGTTTTCCTGTGCCTTTTTCTTGCCTGTTTCCTATACACGATTAGCACCACTCCAAACGCTGGGCGTTTGCCCCAAGTTGGCTGACGCATGTAGTGATGTTTCGTGGGTAATCACCCACATTTTTGCTAAACAAGTGCTTATAGTCGCCGTGTCAGCACTCGTTTTTCAAAACCTTTTCTAATTGCTTGCCTGCACTTCGGTTTTTCTTTATGTATTTGATAGAATAGATATTTTTTGCTATAATCAAAGCATAGAAAAATTTTCTATACTCTGAATTGTGTCGCTTGCTCGCCTCGTCTAAAATTTGAGCAAGTGATTTTTTTATTTTCTTTTTGCATGATTACTACCCGACTGTGGTTTATAAATCAAATCTTTACTATCGATAAGATCCAGAATCCAGCTGAATCCCTGCTTCACCATTTCAAGAAATGCGCCCAGGTCTTCACTGTCCAAGTTCTCGTAGTTTATACAAAGATATTCGGCTAGTTGTCTGTCTTTCTCAACTAGCTTTTTAAAATCCTTGGAATACTTAGGAATTTCTAACCCTTTGGCATTTGTAACTGTCTTAAATTCATTTTCCATTTTCTATACTCCTATACTTTAAAAATTAATTCCTTAATTTCTGAATACCCCCTATTCAAGTTAATCATGGCTATTGCCATATCTTCCAAACGTTGGTAGTTTGTCAGTTCATCACTTGTTAAACTGTCAATACCGTTTCCACTTTCTCGCTCTTGCATGAGTTGGGACTTGTTTTTCCCAGTCGCTCCCTTTAGCAGTAAGTTTGTAAGTGTACTATAGGCATGCTTGGGCGCTTTCTCCCATGATTTGATAGCTTCGGTTAAGGTCTTGCGCTTTGGCTTTTCCAGTTCCCTTTGAAGATAGCGTTTAGAAAGTTCATCACGCATTTCAAAGAATGCTTTGACTAGGTTCATTTTGAATTGCCGTACTGGTTCGGTATTCTTTAGATAAGTGATCAGCAAGGTTGCTTGCTGCTCATTCAAAATATAGTCCCGTACATTTTGCCCACTTTCTGAAGGTGAAATTTTAAATTGCACCTTTCCGAAGCTTTCAAAGTCCTCTCGGTGTTTATTCAGCAAAATCTTTAAATGTCTGTGTTTAACTTCTGCACACTCAGCCACAATACTGCTCAGTGTATACGGCTCTTTCTTGCCGTCCATGTAAACCAATTCCATTGGTTCGCTCCTTTCTTCTTTTGTCAGTGCTTGCCACCTAAAACAGTACCAAGGTAAAGCATTAAAGTAGGGTAAAATCGGAGAATATGAACCCCTACAAACCCTTGATACTGCTATAGGTAGCAAGCAAATATTTAGCTAGATCCGTTTATCAATCTCCAGTGGTAAAGCACCACATGAGAAATCTATAAATGTAGAGTAGTATTACGATTGGTTCGCTCCTTTCTAATAATCTTCAGCAAGCCACTGCATGGCTTTTTGGTAAATGCTAGGCTTTACTTCGCCTCCGTCTCGGATTTTCCTGTAAGTAATTGGATTCACTCCAATTTCCTCGCTGGCTCTTTTAGCAGTCAAATTCTTGTCCGCTTGCTTTCGGCGAATTGCTTTTGCTTGTGTTGAGGTGATAAGCAATACAGTTCCCTCCTTTCTTATTTGTAAAGTTTATCTTTACTTAGACCAAGTATATAATGTTTTTCTTTACCTGTCAAGAGAAAATAAATAAAAACTTTACAAAAGTTTTTTTAGCGGTTATAATTTAACTGAGGTGATAAAATGTCAACAATAAAAAATAGGCTAAAGATTCTAAGAACCAAAGAGGGAATAACTCAAGATGAATTAGCTCAAATAATAAATAAAGAACTAAAAGAAAACGAAAAACCAATATCCAAAATGGTGATATCTAATTGGGAAAATAATAAACATACTATCAAACCAGATAAAGCCCAGCTACTCGCTAACCACTTTGGGGTAAGCGTTGGCCACTTATTGGGACATGAAGATGAACAAAATATTTTAAAAATAATCCAAAGTAACGAATTTAAAAAAATAGTCAATAACATAGATATTAAAAAAATAAATGAACTTGGTTCAGCGTATAAAAACGTTGAAGAACATATAAATAATCCTGTAAAGTATGACAATTTTGGAAAAGGATTGCTTAATCATAGCCCATTGTATATGTTTACAATTGAAGAACTAATAAATGCTGATAAAGAGAAAAATACAAATTTTGCAGATATTTTAATCAACTATATTTCTTTAAATGACTATGATAAAAAAATAGCTTTTGATTTAGTAAAAAAACTATCTGAAAGAGACGACAAAAAGGAGTAACTCACATGGGATTTTTTGACACTGTAAAACAAGAAGGAAGCTTTTCTACTGCATCTGGAGTAAATGGACTACACTACGTTGTCCTTCAGGTAACTTTGAAAGAAAAGTTTTTCGGCACTGGATCAGGAAACCTTACAGAATTAGAAGATGTTATCAATAAACAAGCTTCAAAAGGTTATCGCCTGCATACAATCACAACCGCCAATGGGGGAAGTAAAGGTTTAGGCGGTGGCGACCGTATTCAAGCCACAATGGTTTTTGAGAAGATTCTATAAAAATTCCCCATCTTTTAAAACATCAGCATATAGGAGACTACTTATGAAAAAATTACTAAGCACATCAGTTATTTTACTTTCTGCTACCGTTCTAGTAGCTTGCTCTAACAATCAATCAGCTACCAAAGATAGCTCGGAGCAACCAAAAACGGAGCAAAAAAATACTACTTCAACAAACACAAAAGCCAAAGTAGATAACAGTAAATACGATGATCTAATTTCTGAAATCAAATCAAAATTAGATCCTGAATCAACTGGCGCAATAAGCGTAAAAATTCAAAATAACGTAATCGATTCAGATTCATCCGAACCGCATGATACAATCATGATTTTGCTAACTGGAACGGCTAAAGATAGCGCAAAAGAGACTATGGACGCAATCAATTCAAATTCTGCTACAACTAATCAGCAAAATGCAATTACCGTATTTCGGATGTCTATATCTGAGTTTGCTAAAAAATTACCAGACGACAATACTACTCTTTCCCTTGGGTATGAAAAATCTGCTGATCAATACGACTTAATCGCAAAATCTTCAAAACAAAAAGATTTTATCCCTGTTGGAGAAATCATTGTAAATTAAAAAACTACCCCATATTCGCCAATAGCAACCATCTTTTCATGGTCTATTGTGCAAAAACAGGGGAAATTGAAGAATAGAAAGCCGATTTTACAGACTAAAGCGCAAAAATGAGCGAAATTAACAAATAGAAAGGTGCAACCATGGACTATGGAACAACACGGAAGGAACAGTTTTAGGACGAAAAAAGGCGAACTTTCCCAGCATTGAGGTTTTTCGATACTCAAAAATTTTAAAAAAACAAACCAAAAAGATTGACAAAAACTAAAAATTACAGTATTATTAGGCAATGAGAAGAGTTTCTGCTCCCAAGGGAACAGAGTACGCGAAACACTGCCTAGTTCTACTAGGTGGTGTTTTTGTATATAAGGAACATATATGAAACCATTTCAAACATTAGATGAACAAATAAAACTTCTCCAGTCTAGAGGTTTAGAAATAGATAACATAGAAGAATGTAAAAGATACCTTCTAACTAACAACTATTACAACGTCGTCAACGGATATAGTAAGTTTTTTCAAACATCAAAAGATAAGTTTATAACTGGTGCAGACTTTAGAGAAATAGCTGCAACACACTTTTACGATAAAGAAATTAAATCAGCTTTTTTAAAAGCAATTATAGATGCAGAAAAACACTTTAAATCCGTACTGGCATATCGTTTTTCAGAAGCATATCCAAAGCCATACGCTTATCTAGATATTAATAATTTTGAAACACAAAAAGATACAAAAAGGCTGGCACAAATTACTAATTTAATCAGTATATTAGCTAGAATACTCAATGATTATAATAAGGATAAGCAAAACAATTCTATAAAACACCACTATAAACAACATGGCGTTGTTCCTTTCTGGGTTATCATAAATGAACTTACATTAGGGCAAGCATTTAACTTTTATAGAAATCTAAACACTGATATAAAAAATCAGATAGCTAGAGACTTATCACCATTCTTGCAAGAAAATATTGAATACATCCAAAATAGACCTAGTAAAGACCTTTTAAGCGGAAAGGCTTTAGAAAGTATTATTAAAAATATACTAGAAATTAGAAATATCACTGCTCATAATAATAAGCTTTTCAATTATAAATGCCGTGAGAATCTTCCACAACTAGCTTATTTCCACTATTACAATAACAATGCCAATACATCAAGACAATCTGTATATTATGTTTTTCTTGCCTTGCAATGTCTACTTGCGTGCACACAATACGCTCAATTACATAACACTATTATTAAAAGAACCAAAGCTCTAAATAAAAAAGCGCACTCCATTGAAGCCGGCATTGTATTGAACACACTTGGATTTCCGAATAATTGGTATAATATCACTGACAAATTAAGGTAGAACTACTTGCAATATAGGGGATTTTTAAAAACTTCATATAAGCCCCATATCCGCCTTGTTTCATACTCTGGTATTATTTACCGTCTGACTGCTTAAAATCGAAAATAGAGGGGTTCTCGTAACTCCTAGCATGGTATAAACTCAAAACCTTTTCTAATTGCTTGCCTGCTGATGGAAAAAGGAGTTAAAACCATGAAAATTATACAACACACGAAAAAAGACGGATCAGTAGTCTACCGCTCTAGTATCTATCTTGGCATTGATTCTGTAACTGGTAAGAAGGTCAAGACTACCATATCGGCACGAACAAAGAAAGAACTCAGAAACAAGACTACCCAGGCTAAGGTAGAATTTCAGAAAAACGGCTCTACACGGAAACAACACTCACATATAACAACCTATAGCGAACTTGTGGACTTATTTTGGCAAACCTACCAGCATACCATAAAGACTAATACGCAGATAAAGATAAAAGGTTGCTTAAATAACTACCTCTTACCCTCATTTGGTACTTATAAACTAGATAAGCTTACTCCTGTTATTATCCAAACTCAGGTAAATAAGTGGGCGGATGAGTACAATCAGGACGGAACGGGGTATAAAGAATACAATCACCTTCATGCCTTAAATAAACGTATACTACAGTATGGGGTTTCTATCCAGGCATTAGACAATAACCCTGCTCGTGATGTTGTCATTCCTAGAAAGATAACAAGAGATAAACAAGAAATTAAATACTTTCAAGATCAGGAACTTAAAAACTTCCTCTCCTATCTCGATAGCCTAGAAAATACCTTTATCAATTTTTATGATACTGTGCTTTATAAGACGCTCCTAGCTACTGGACTGCGTATCCGTGAATGTCTGGCCTTGGAATGGTCTGATATTGACCTGCAGAACGGAACAATCGATATTAACAAAACACTCAACATTTTAAACCAGGTAAACAGTCCTAAGACAAAATCAAGCTATAGAGTTTTAGATATCGATCATAAAACAGTGCTCATGCTTCGTCTCTACCGAGCAAGACAAGCAGAAAACGGTAGAAACATTGGCTTAACCTATGAGAAAGTATTTTCTGATAGCTTTGACAACTATGTCAATACTCGAAAGGTTGATTATCGCCTACATAAGCACTTGAAAAACGCTAACTGTACTGATTTAGGCTTTCATGCTTTCCGACACACTCACGCTAGTATCTTGCTTAATGCCGGTCTACCCTACAAGGAAATACAGACACGGCTTGGCCATGCAAAAATATCTGTAACTATGGACACTTACAGCCATTTATCAAAAGAGAACCAAAAAAGAGCAGTCTCATTCTTTGAAACTGCCCTCGAAAAAATAAAAAGTTCTTAAAAAAGTCCACAAAATAAAAAAAAGCGATACATAAAACCCTTATGCATCAACGATTATAGAATGTTTTCGGTATAATTGACTATTATACCGAAATTTTCTCATTTTTAAAAGAAAAAGGGCGCTGGTAAAGGATAATCTTCACCAACTCCCTATTTTTCTACTTATCTAAGCCTAATTCTGCCAAGATTTGACGTTTGTAGGCAATCTTTTGGACTTCCTTGTCCTCATCTTCAGACCAATCTAGTTTAATTTCTGAAACAATCTGCCCAGGGCGATTTTTCAAGATATAGATGCGATCGCTGAGATTGAGGGCCTCCTCGATACTATGCGTGATGATCAAGGTTGTTAGCTGCAACTGCTTGTGAATCTCAAGGTACCAAGCGTGGAGTTCCATCTTAGTCATCTCATCCAAGGCGCTAAAGGCCTCATCCAAGAGAAAGAGCTTGTGCCCGAAAAGGTAGGTTCGGAGCAAGGCTACACGCTGACGCATCCCACCACTGAGTTCATGAGGATACTTGTCTCGTACAGCTGTCAACTGGAAGGTCGCAAGAATTTCATCCGCGCGGGCAATGGCTTCCGCCTTATCCACTTTTTGAATCAAGAGGGGCAGAATGATATTGCCAAGCACCGTCTTGTGCTCCAAGAGCAAGTCCTTTTGCAACATATAACTCACGCGCCCCTTGGGGTTTTCTTCACCATCAAGGACAATTCTCCCTGACTGAACTTCTAAAATCCCAGCGATTAGATTAAAGAGGGTGGTCTTTCCTACACCACTTGGGCCTAGGATAGAAACCACTTCACCTGAAGTCACCTGCAGGTTAATGTCCTCTAAAATCCTATCTTGTCCATAGGCATAACTGACGTGTTCTAGTCTAATTTCTGTCATTATTTCACAAATTCATTAGTGAAGCCTTTATCTGTCAAGTCTTCTTTAAGGATACCATTTTCTTTATCCCATTTGTAGAAGGCATTCCAGCGAGCTGCATCAAATTGACCCCATTTTTCCTTGTCGCTTGCGTATTCTTTTGACAAGTATTTTTGAGATTCGATGACAAAGTCACGTTTTTCCTGAAGTTCAGGTGCATTCTTGATAAGGATATCTGCCGCTTCCTCTGGATGCTCCATAGCATATTGGTAACCTTTTTTAATAGCTTGGATAACTTTGCGAGCTTCTTCTTTGTTGTCTTTAAGGTAGTCGTTGTTGGCGATGATAACTGGTGAGTAGTAGTCAAATTCCTTGACGTAGTCTTTCAAATACATGAAGTTAGCCTCTACGCCTTGAGATTTTGCAAGGATACCATCCCATCCGTAGTAGATCCATGCAGTATCAAATACTCCATTAGCAATCGGTGTGATAGAGTTTGAGTCGTTATTTGGTACTTTTTCAACCTTCTCAAAGTCCCCACCTTGTGATTCTACCAAGGTTTTCAACATAGCAAGTTCAGTTGGGTCATTCCAAGTTCCGTATTTCTTACCAACCAAGTCCTTTGGACTAGCTACATTATCAGATTTACGAGAGATGATTCCTGATGTATTGTGCTCTACGATAGCTGCAACGGCAGTAATTCCTGCACCTTTTTCCAATTTCTTAGCCATGTAGTCTTGGAAATAAACTGCAAATGGTGCCTTTCCGTTAATAACCAAATCAGAAGAACTTTCTTCTGGTGGTAATTTCAAATCAACATCCACTCCAGCCTCTTTGAAATAACCTTTTTCCTTGGCTACATAAAGCCCTGTGTGGTTGGTATTTGGTGTCCAGTCTAGGATAAAGTCGATTTTCTTAAGTTCTGCTTCCTTATTATCCTTAGAAGCAGTTCCTTGACCACAGGCCACAAGCACAACAGCTACAAGAGCTGTTAAAACAGTTAAAAACACTTTCCATGTTTTCTTCATTTCAATTTCCTCTTTTCTTTTTTGAAACATTCTTATTCTACGAACGTTTCCATTTAATAACATATTTTTCACTGACATCGACCAATTTCATACCAAGAAGGCTGATAATCGATACCAGAATAATAATAGCAAACATGGTATCATACTGAAACAGTTTCTTGGACTGAATCATGTAGACACCTAGTCCTTCAAAGCCTCCCAACCACTCAGATACTACTGTTGTGATAAAGGCGTAGGAGACACTGACCCTCAGACCTGCATAAAAGTAAGGCAGGCTGACTGGGATTTTAAAATGCCACAGGATTTGCCAAGGCTTGGCCCGCATCAGACTAAACAAGGTCAGCATATCCTTGTCACAATGCCTAAAACCGTCCAAAATGCTGACGATGATGGGGAAGGTTGTCGTCAAGATAATCAAGACAATCTTGGGCAGAATCCCATAACCTAGCCACAAGACCAAGATAGGAGCTATGGCAATAGTCGGAATGGTCTGAACAACCACCATCATAGGGTAAATCAGGTCATTGAGCCAAGTCAAACTATCCATAAGTACAGCCATGAGACAGGCAATCAAGACTCCTAGAACCAACCCCAGTAAAGCCACTCTCAAGGTGGCCCAGCTATGGTGCCAGAGAAATTCTCTGTCACGAACAAAGGCCTGAAGAATTTCAAGAGGTGTCGGCAGGATAAACTTGGGGAGAAGTTTAAGAAAACCTGCTAACTGCCAGATTGACAAGACCCCCATAAAGCCCAATAGACTAATGTGTCGTCTCAGTATACTTTTCAAGTTTCTCATCAATACTTAAAATCTCTCCTACATTTATTTTGACATTGGCAAAGATATTATCTGCCTCCTGCCCTGCCACTTCTAGCGCTTCTTTGAGAATGCGCATGAGCTCATCAAACTCCCCTTCCAAGACCGTTTCAAATGGTGTCACTACCATAGTCACTTCTTGAGCTTGCAGATAGGCAATGACCTGATCGATTACGTAAATCCGATCAATCCCCTGTGCTAGGGGTAAAACTTGCAAGGCGATGCTTGCTTTCATAAAAACCTCCTCTTCTCGTTTTCCTTTGACAAAAAGAAAAACCTTTACCATATATGGAAAAGGTCAAGAATAGACTAAGTATCGTTCCCTACGCTGGCATTACCCAGATCAGGTGCGGTCGAAGTTTAACACTTCCTCTCAGACTGTACACAGACTCCCATATATTATATGGACATATGATAGCGCAAAATAAAAAAAAAGTCAAGAAAACTGCTTACAGAAAAGAGCAGGAAAAATTTCCTACTCCCATTTTCTATACTCGTTCTCCATCACTGTTTACTCTGTAGCCATCCACCGTCGTATTGACAGCTAATACGCCTGAAGAGTAAGAATAATACCACTTACCTGAGACTTGATACCAACCTGTTTTCATTGCCCCTGAACTATCTAGATAATACCACGAGCCATTCTCCTTTAACCAACCTGTCTGCATTTCACCAGATGATTTCAAATAATACCAGCTAGAACCATCCTTTAACCAGCCTGTTGATTTAGATCCATTTGATTTGAAATGATACCAACTACCATTTATTTTCTTCCAACCAACAGTCAGAACATCATTGGAACTACCTTCTGTTTGATTCTGCGATGACGCAACCTCCTCTAACTGAATATAGCGACGACTTCCACTATAAGATATATAACTCAACCACTTATACCCATCTTTTTCAAGTACCTGATCATAATGAACACTCTCACCTGGAGAATAATATGCAATTGAAGTTGCACTAACTAAAGGTTGATTTTTTATAGCTGCCTTATTCTTAAAATAATGAGTTCCTCCTGTCGAAGAAGGTTGACTATTGAATACTTTGCCACTACTTACTACATTACCCCCATCCAAATCTTTAAAATGAATAAATCCTGTCATCGTATTTGCTTTTATAATTCGTTTATTATAGGATCCTGTATAACCATAGTTGTATTCCTCAATTTCTATATTATCCCCCATTACATTTGAAACCCAGGCAACATGACCATATCCTCCTGCAGTAGACCAAGCAATAGATCCAATCGTTGGTACACTATCTACACGATAGCCTTCACGACGAGCACGATAGCCCCATTCATTCGCATTTCCATAAGCTGCCGGAATCTCAAAACCATTGACACTACTCAAACGAAAGGCTGCAAAAGAAGTACACTGACGAGAATACATCCGCCACTTATCAATCTCCTGACTCCCATTTTTATAGTAAGCAGGATAATCATCCCCACGCGCAATCGATCCATTTCCTCCAGAATAGGCATATACACTATCACTCGCTGCTAGCATCAATCCTACTACTAAAAAAGGAACAACCTTTTTAACTGATTTTCTCAAAGAAAATCCTGTCTCTGTTACTTTGAATGGTAAAACTTTCATTCTTCCTCCTTGAAAATAATATAAATTGAAGATTACCTTCACTTAAACTATTCGGAGAAAAAAGAAAAAGTGAGAAAATTTCTCACTTTAGTCCAGATAATGAATCAAATTCTTTTCCGTAAGGATATCTGAATAAGTAAAGGATTCAACATAAACATTAGCTTGTTTATTTCCTTCAACGTTTCCAAATTCCACGATAAATAGGGATGGATAAACTTCAATTAGCTTACCCAATCTATTTTTTTGGCGCTTACGTCCATTTTCCAAAGTCATTTCAATTACATGACCCTCATGTGCCTTGATTTCTTCTTTGATTTTTTTCATCTTAGCTACATCTGTAAATGCATCTGTCATCTTATTTCCTCTCTTTTTGAAATACTTGAAAATTTATTGTATTCTTTTTGGAAAATTAATTCCACCGTTCCACGAGCTCCACTACGGTTTTTCTCGATAATAACTTCTACCTTATTATTCGGTATGCCTTCCTCTTCTTCACCACCACGCTCATAGTAATCGTCACGATAAAGAAAAGCTACGATATCAGCGTCCTGCTCAATAGACCCAGATTCACGAATATCAGACAAGACCGGTCTCTTATCCTGACGTTGTTCTACACCACGAGAAAGCTGACTTAGAGCAATTACGGGAACCTTCAGTTCTTTTGCTAGGATTTTCAACTGACGTGAAATTTCTGAAACCTCTTGTTGACGATTTTCCCGACCAGTTCCCGTGATAAGCTGCAAATAGTCTATCAAAATCAAACCAAGATTTCCAGTTTCTTGAGCCAATTTACGAGAACGAGAACGAATCTCTGTAATTCGAATCCCTGGTGTATCATCGATATAGATACTGGCATTCGCTAGATTCCCTTGAGCAATGGTATATTTTTGCCACTCCTCATCAGTCAATTGACCCGTACGGATAGAATGCGATTCCACCAAACCTTCTGCCGCCAACATACGATCCACTAGACTTTCCGCACCCATTTCCAGTGAAAAAATAGCAACAGTTTTGTCCAACTTAGTCCCAATGTTCTGAGCGATATTCAAGGCAAAGGCTGTCTTACCAACCGCCGGACGAGCTGCTAAGATAATCAACTCCTCTTCATGCAGACCAGTCGTCATATGATCCAAATCACGATAACCTGTCGCAATACCAGTAATATCGGTCGTTTGTTGCGAGCGAGCTTCCAGATTTCCAAAGTTGATATTCAACACATCTCGAATATTCTTAAATCCACTTCGATTTGCATTTTCACTGACATCAATCAAGCCTTTTTCTGCCTGAGCAATAATTTCATCAGCTGGTTGCGAAGCCTCGTAAGATTGATTGACAGACTCTGTCAACTTAGCGATTAAACGACGTAGCATTGCTTTTTCTGCAACAATCTTAGCATAATACTCCGCATTAGCAGAAGTTGGCACAGAATTGACAATCTCAACCAAGTA
The DNA here is from genome assembly GCF_965119495.1 of Streptococcus sp. Marseille-Q7156. The sequence goes on from NZ_CBCPLU010000001.1 coordinate 1,864,386, forward strand.
AGACAGGCCACCAATATTCTGCAAATCACCTTGATTATCAAGAATAGTACGAACCGTTGTTGCATCTATGGCATCGCCACGATCGGATAAATCAACCATGGCTTGAAAAATCAAACGATGGGCATACTTAAAAAAGTCCCGAGACTCAATGTATTCTCGCACAAAAACAAGCTTACTCTCGTCAATAAAGATAGCCCCTAAAACGGATTGCTCAGCTAAGATATCTTGAGGTTGTACTCGTAACTCTTCTACTTCTGCCATCAGACTTCCCTTCCTTTTACAATCTTGTCAAGAAGGTGTAAACTTATCCTTCCTTCACACGAAGATTGATTACACTTGTAATATCTTGATAGATTTTCACTGGCACATCGATCAAACCAACTGCTCGAATCGGAGCTTGTACTTGGATATGACGTTTATCAATCTTAATTCCAAATTGCTTTTGCAATTCTTCTGCAATCTTCTTATTGGTAATTGAACCAAAAGTACGGCCATCTGGACCAACTTTTTCAACAAATTCTACAATAGTTTCTTCCGATTCTAGTTGGGCTTTAATTGCTTTTGCTTCTGCAATCATCTCAGCGTGAGCTTTTTCTTCAGATTTTTGTTTACCACGAAGCTCACCTACCGCTTGAGCAGTCGCTTCTTTGGCTAGGTTCTTTTTGATAAGAAAGTTTTGTGCATACCCTGTTGGTACTTCCTTAATTTCGCCTTTTTTACCTTTTCCTTTGACATCTGCTAAAAAGATTACTTTCATTCTTCTTTCTCCTTTTCCTTTATTTCATTTAATACAATTTCTGTCAGTTTTTCACCTGCTTCTGACAAGGTTGAATCCTTAATTTGAGCTGCTGCCAAATTAAAGTGGCCTCCACCTCCCAGCTCTTCCATAATCCGTTGTACATTCAGCTTACTACGACTGCGAGCTGAGATAGAGATAAATCCTTGTGTATTCTTCGCAAGAACAAAACTCGCTTCAATACCTGACATAGCCAACATGGCATCTGCTGCCTTACTAATAACAACCGTATCATAGCATTTCGAGTCCGTAGCCTCTGCTATCAATACATCTGAACCTAATTTACGCCCCTGTAAAATCAGTTCATTGACCTCACGATATTCTTCAAAATCTGTTGCAGCGATTTCTTGGATAGCAATACTATCACTTCCTCTCGTTCTGAGATAGCTAGCAACATCAAATGTCCGACTAGTCACTCGTGAGGTGAAATTTTTAGTATCCAACATCATACCAGCCATCAAAACACTGGCCTGCATACGACTCAAACGATTTTTCTTAGAATTCTGGAACTGAATCAATTCCGTTACCAACTCACTGGCACTGCTTGCACCACTTTCGATATAAGTGATAACTGCATTGTCTGGGAAATCCTGATCCCGTCTGTGGTGATCGATGACGATGGTTTGGGTAAATAAATCATAAAAATCTTTTGATAAAGTTAAGGCTGTCTTTGAATGGTCTACAAGAATCAACAAAGAACGATTGGTCACCAAACCCATTGCCTCCTTAACAGACAACAACTTCGTAACTCCTTCTTTTTCTAAGAATGAAACAGCTCGTTCAATATCCGGCGACATTTGTTCTTCATCGTAAAGAGCATAGCTATTTTGAGTCACATTGCTGGCAAATAACTGCATACCTACAGCAGAACCCAAAGCATCCATATCCAGATTTTTGTGACCAACTACAAAAACCTGATCCACACTACGAATCTTATCTGAAATAGCCGTCATCATAGCACGAGTACGAGTCCGTGTACGTTTAATTGAGGCAGCAGAGCCACCACCAAAATAAACTGGATTTTTAGTTTCGTCATTCTCCTTGACAACCACCTGGTCGCCACCACGCACTTCAGCCAAGTTCAAATTGAGCAAAGCAACTTTCCCTATCTCATCATGATTTCCATCACCATAAGAAAATCCCATACTTAAGGTCAAGGGCAACTGTCTCTGTTTCGACTCTTCTCTGAAAGCATCAATAACAGAAAATTTATCGTTCATCAATCCCTCAAGCACCGTGTAGTCCGTAAATAGATAAAAGCGATCCATACTCACTCGACGGGAGAACATGGCATGCTTCCCAGCAAATTCTGAAACAAAATTGGCTACAAAACTATTAATATGACTGATATCAGACTCCGATGTTTCATCTTCTAAGTCATCATAGTTGTCAACGGAAACGATCCCAATCACAGGTCGACTCGTTACTAACTCAACAGTCGCTTCGTATTCTCCAGACACATCAAAGAAGTAAAGAACTCCAGACACCTTGTCCATATGAACCGAATAGCGGGTCTCACCCAAGGTAGCATAAGAACCTGGATTTCCTACCGATGCCTTGATAATTGTTTGAATTAATGCCACATCAATCTCGCCCACTTCATTAGTCAAAATCAATTCAGCATAAGGATTAAACCATTCAACTTCACCTGACGACAAGTCTAATTTAATAACTCCGACAGGCATCTGTTCTAACAAGGTTGTCAAACTTTCTTCAGCTTGGTGGTTTACATACTGGATTTGTTCTACTTCACTCTTTGAGTAGTAGTCTCTCTGATGGATGAATAGTAAAATATATGAACCCAAAATAAGTATCAAAAGAAATAGCGTTACCAGTGTATTCGTTACAAAAACAAGTTGCACAGATAGCACTCCGAACGCCACTATTCCTAATATTAAGGGGAAAATAGGACTTACATAAAATTTTTTCATTCCAAACCTCTTGGCACCCATTATACCATAATAACCACCAAAAAGCGACTTTTTAAAAGTGTAATCAGTAATTCTATCAATTATAAGAAAAAGGAGGTTTACAATTCAGTAAACCTTCCTTTACACATATTGAAATTAAGATTCTTTAACTTCTAACAAACCAATTTCGCCATCCTCACGACGATAAATCACATTGGTTGTCTGATCTTCAACATCCACATAGATAAAGAAATCATGTCCCAACAAATCCATCTGTAGAATAGCTTCTTCCAAATCCATTGGTTTTAAATCAATTTGTTTTGAACGAACAACTCTAGACTGGACAACATTTGGATCTTCCACCAAGGCATCTGTAAATAATTGACTAGTTGCTACCTTATTTTTATTTTTACGCTCGATTTTTGTTTTATTTTTACGAATCTGACGTTCAATTTTATCGGTTACAAGGTCAATTGAACCATACATATCTTGAGACACATCTTCTGCACGAAGAGTAATAGAGCCAAGTGGAATCGTTACCTCCACTTTAGCAGTTTTTTCACGATACACCTTCAAGTTAACTCGAGCATCCAACTCTTGTTCAGCTTGAAAATACTTTTCGATCTTTTCGAGTTTAGAAACTACATAATCACGAATTGCTTCTGTTACTTCTAGGTTTTCACCACGGATACTATATTTAATCATATGAGTACCTTCTTTCTAAACATTTTTGTTTTTCTTATTTCATTATAACGCTTTCATTTTATTTTTGCAAATTTTTTCCTCATCTTACAAGGGAAAATGTTTTCACATCCTCAGCACCCGCTTCTTCCAGCAGTCTCTTCACACGATTTATAGTTGTTCCAGTAGTATAAATATCATCTATAAGTAGGATTTTTTTAGGAATAGTGACTCCACTTTTAATAAAGAAAGGAAATTCTGTCTCCAAACGCTCTGAGCGACTTTTAGAAGAACTAGCTCGCTCTTCTTTCTTTTCTAATAAATCCAGATACGCAAAGCCTGCTGCATCAACTAAACCTTCAACCTGATTAAATCCTCTATCAGCATATCTATCAGGACTTAGGGGAATTACAACAAATTGATACTCTTTGTACTTTTTTAACTCCTCACTTAAAAATGAAGCGAACACTTTTCTTAAAAGGAAGTCTCCATCAAACTTATACCGACTGAAAAAATCCTTCATAGCTTGATTGTAAGTAAAAATCGCTCTATGACTGACCTCAACTCCTTCTTTACACCAAAATTGACAATCTTGACACTTTGTTGACAATCCTGTTTTCATACAGTTTGGACAGTTCTCTTCTCCAATCCTCTCAAAAGTAGAGTCACAGTCTGAACAAAGACAAGTGTCATCATTCTTCAGAAGTAAGAGACTACTAAAAGTTAAAACAGCCTTCATAGTCTGCCCACACAATAAGCACTTCATAGCCCCGCCTCCTTATTCATCTGCTGAATTTCCTTAATTGCCTTTTTGATTGAAGCATTTAACCCGTCATGGAAGAAAAGCAAATCTCCTGTCGGTCTATCCATGCTTCGTCCAACTCGTCCACCAATCTGTATTAAACTAGACTTGGTAAACAGACGATGATTGGCCTCTACTACGAAAACATCCACACAAGGAAAGGTAACTCCACGCTCCAATATTGTCGTACTGATAAGTATTGTCAGTTCTCCATCTCGAAAAGCTTGCACCTGCTCTAATCGATCTTCCGTAACTGAAGACACAAAACCAATTTTCTCATGCGGAAATTCCTTCTGTAAGACTTCTTTTAATTGCTCCCCTTTCTTAATTTCTGAAGCAAAAATGAGTAACGGATAAGCTGTCTTTCTCTGATTCTTAATATAAGTCTTTAACTTTGGTGATAACCGACTTTTCTCTAAACAGTGATTAAAATCTGATAACCAGACAGGTTTAGGAATAATCAAAGGATTCCCATGGAATCGTCTAGGTAAGCTCAGTCTTTTTAATTCTCCTAAACGAACCTTCCTATCTAACTCATCTGTCGAAGTCGCTGTTAAAAAGATTCTCAGCCCATTCTCCTTTACACTATTCTTGACAGCATGGTAAAGCGTGGGATTGTCAACATAAGGAAAGGCATCTACTTCATCCACTATCAGCAAATCAAAAGCTTGATAAAACTTCAATAACTGATGGGTCGTCGCAACAACTAGTGGTGTTCGAAAATACGGCTCTGATTCTCCGTGTAGTAAAGATATCTCGCAAGCAAAATCATCTTGCAGGCGCTTGTACAGCTCCAAACAAACATCTATGCGAGGACTGGCCAAACACACTGCACCACCCCTATTAATCACCTTAGCCACAACTTGATAAATCATTTCTGTCTTTCCAGCCCCTGTCACCGCATGAACTAAAGTTGGCTCCTGCTTGTCTACTGCTTGAATCAGTCCCTCTGACACCTTCTCTTGAAAAGGAGTTAATTGACCACGCCATTTAAGAACATCTTGCTTCGGAAAATCCTCCTGCGGAAAATAGTATAAAGCTTGATCACTCCTGACTCGCTTCATCAGCAAGCACTCTCGACAATAGTAAGCACCGATGGGCAAATACCATTCCTCTGGAATAATACTATTACAACGTTGACAGAAAAGTTTCCCCTTCTCCTTTCTCATTGCTGGAAATTTCTCCGCCAACTGACGTTCCTCTTCTGTTAATTCATTCTCAGTAAACAAACGACCGAGATAATTTGGATTTACTTTCATACTTCTTTATTCGTAAAAACCTAGCGCTTTAGATGATTTTTTAGTACAATTAAATCATGGAATTTAGAACAATTAAAGAGGACGGACAAGTCCAAGAAGAAATCAAAAAATCCCGCTTTATCTGTCATGCCAAGCGTGTTTATAGCGAAGAAGAGGCTCGTGACTTCATTACCACCATCAAAAAAGAACACTACAAAGCGACGCATAACTGCTCTGCCTTCATTATTGGGGAACGTAGTGAAATCAAACGTACAAGTGATGATGGTGAGCCCAGTGGTACTGCTGGCGTTCCCATGCTAGGGGTACTAGAAAATCACAATCTCACCAATGTCTGTGTGGTCGTGACACGCTACTTTGGTGGCATTAAGTTAGGCGCTGGAGGATTGATTCGTGCTTACGCAGGCAGTGTTGCCTTAGCTGTCAAAGAAATTGGCATCATTGAAATAAAGGAACAGGCGGGCATTGCTATTCAAATGTCTTACGCTCAGTACCAAGAATATAATAACTTCCTTAAAGAACATAATCTCATGGAACTGGATACAAACTTTACAGATCAAGTCGATACGATGATTTATGTTGATAAAGAAGAAAAAGAAACTATTAAAGCTTCACTTGTGGAATTTTTTAATGGAAAAGTCACTTTAACTGATCAAGGTTTACGCGAAGTTGAGGTTCCTGTAAACCTAGTGTAAACAATGGATAATGCAGCGTTTCACTGACATTTTCACCGCTACTTTAATTAGCAACATAAAAAGATGCTTGCCAAAACCTACTAGAAAATGAAGCAATTCAAAAAGAAAACGGATAGCGTTCTCCTTTACACCTATTTACTAGAATTAGCCTATCACAATCGCTTAAAAATTAATGGCTTAGACCTGTGATATAAAAAAATCCTATCACTTCGATAGGATTTCTATATTTTACAAATGGTATAGATAGCGTTATACTAGAGATATCTTATACAAAGAGGTATTCATATGTCTATTTATAACAACATTACTGAACTAATCGGTCAAACTCCGATTGTTAAACTCAACAACATTGTGCCAGAAGGTGCTGCAGATGTCTATGTAAAACTTGAAGCATTTAACCCTGGTTCTTCTGTAAAAGACCGTATTGCTCTTAGCATGATTGAAAAAGCTGAACAAGACGGTATTCTGAAACCTGGTTCTACTATTGTTGAAGCAACAAGTGGAAACACTGGTATTGGACTTTCATGGGTAGGGGCTGCTAAAGGGTATAAAGTTGTTATCGTTATGCCTGAAACTATGAGTGTGGAACGACGTAAGATTATCCAAGCCTATGGTGCTGAACTCGTCCTTACTCCTGGTAGCGAAGGAATGAAAGGTGCTATTGCTAAGGCTCAAGAAATCGCTGCTGAACGTGATGGTTTCCTTCCTCTTCAATTTGACAACCCAGCAAATCCAGAAGTACACGAAAGAACAACAGGAGCTGAAATACTAGCTGCTTTCGGTAAAGATGGACTAGATGTCTTTGTTGCTGGAGTGGGTACCGGTGGAACGATTTCTGGTGTTTCTCATGCACTCAAAACAGCAAATTCAAACATTCAAGTTTATGCAGTGGAAGCTGATGAATCTGCTATTCTATCTGGTGAAAAACCTGGTCCTCACAAAATTCAAGGTATATCAGCTGGATTTATTCCTGATACACTGGATACAAAGGCTTATGATGGTATCGTTCGTGTAACGTCAGACGATGCTCTAGCACTAGGCCGTGAAGTTGGTGGAAAAGAAGGTTTCCTTGTAGGGATTTCTTCAGCTGCAGCTATCTACGGAGCCATCGAGATTGCCAAAAAATTAGGTACAGGTAAAAAAGTTCTTGCTCTAGCACCAGATAACGGTGAACGTTATCTCTCTACAGCACTCTATGAATTTGAAGTTTAGTCTCCTAAATACAATTGGCCCTTATTATAGGGCTTTTTATTTTTACCTTGAAAATAGGAAGCTCTCCCTATAGGGATCGACTGCATAGAAAAAAGGAAGCAAATTTACTTCCTTTCTATAATTAGTTATTCAAGGCTGCTGCCATTGTAGCTGCAACTTCAGCTTCAAAGTCGTTTGCAGCTTTTTCGATACCTTCACCAACTTCAAAGCGAGCGAACTCAACTACTGAAGCGTTAACTGATTCAAGGTATGCTTCAACTGTCTTGCTGTCATCCATGATGTATACTTGTGCAAGAAGTGTGTAAGCTTGGTCAACTTTAGTGTTGTCAAGCATGAAGCGATCCATTTTACCTGGGATGATTTTGTCCCAGATTTTTTCTGGTTTTCCTTCTGCAGCTAACTCAGCTTTGATATCAGCTTCAGCTTGAGCGATTACTTCATCAGTCAATTGTGATTTTGATCCATACTTCAAGTGTGGAAGAGCTGGTTTGTTAACCATTGCACGGCTTTCGTTGTCTTGGTCGATTACGTGGTTCAATTGAGCCAACTCATCTTTAACAAATTGCTCATCCAATTCTTTGTAAGAAAGAACTGTTGGTTTCATCGCAGCAATGTGCATTGAGATTTGTTTAGCAAGCGCTTCGTCTCCACCTTCAATAACAGAGATAACACCAATACGGCCACCATTGTGTTGGTATGCTCCAAAGTGTTGTGCATCTGTTTTTTCAAGCAAAGCAAAACGACGGAATGAGATTTTTTCACCGATAGTTGCTGTTGCAGATACATATGCAGCTTCAAGAGTTTCACCTGAAGGCATTGTCAAAGTAAGAGCTTCTTCATTATTAGCAGGTTTTCCTTCAGCAATAACTTTAGCTGTAGTATTTACCAATTCAACGAATTGAGCATTTTTCGCAACGAAGTCAGTTTCAGCGTTTACTTCAATAACTGCTGCAACATTACCGTTAACATAAACACCAGTCAATCCTTCTGCAGCAACACGGTCAGCCTTCTTAGCTGCCTTAGCCATACCTTTTTCACGAAGCAATTCAATCGCTTTTTCGATGTCACCGTCTGTTTCTACAAGCGCTTTTTTAGCGTCCATAACTCCGGCACCAGATTTTTCACGCAACTCTTTTACAAGTTTAGCTGTAATTTCTGCCATTTTGATTCTCCTATATTTTTTAAAAATAGGAGAGCCGGGCTAAGCCCCGCCCTCCTAGGTAATTACTATTTATATGAATTAAGCGTTGTCGCCTTCTACAACTTCAACGATTTCTTCGATTGAATCTGCTTGAGCTTCTGAAGCTGCAAATTCTGCTTCAACTGCTGCTGCATCTTCACCTTGACGTCCTTCGATGATAGCGTCAGCCAATTTAGCTGTGATCAATTTAACAGCGCGGATAGCATCATCGTTAGCTGGGATGATTACATCGATATCATCTGGATCAGTGTTTGTGTCAACCATCGCTACAACTGGGATTCCCAATTTCTTAGCTTCTTTAACAGCGATTTGCTCTTTATGTGGGTCAACTACATACATTACATCTGGGATACGAGGCATATCTTCGATACCACCCAAGAATTTTTCAAGACGTGCACGTTGTTTATTAAGAAGTGCAACTTCTTTCTTAGGAAGAACTTCGAAAGTTCCATCTTCTTCCATACGTTTGATTTCTTTCAAACGAGCGATACGTTTTTGGATTGTTCCCCAGTTTGTAAGAGTTCCACCCAACCAACGGTGGTTAATAAAGTATTGACCTGAACGTACTGCTTCTTCAGCAACTGCATCAGCTGCTTGTTTCTTAGTACCAACAAACAATACAACTGCATCGTTAGCTGCTGCATCGCGCATGAAGTCGTATGCTTGGTCAGCGTATTTTACTGTTTGTTGCAAGTCGATAACGTGGATTCCGTTACGCTCAGTAAAGATGTACTTAGCCATCTTAGGGTTCCAGCGACGAGTTTGGTGACCAAAGTGTACACCAGCCTCAAGAAGTTGTTTCATTGAAATTACTGCCATGAGTATTTCTCCTTTTTGTTTTTTTCCTCTTCTTGACTTCAACTTGCAAAACGACCCAAGGGCAACTGTCTCACAATTCATCAAGAATGAGTATTATCGTTCACACGACAATTTTCATTTTACCATACTTTTCCAATATTTTCAAGCTATTTTGATATAATTTTTAATAGGGATTGTCACGGTGAAACATGAAAAAGAGGGCTCTATTCGAGTCCCTCTGTAAATTAATCTGCATAAATATATGTTACAAAACCTGACGATGTAGTTGTCGGATTGAACCACCCACGATGATTTCCAAGCGTGCGATTACCAGCATAATTTGATTCTGACACTTGGATACGTGTTGTTGATTCTACAGCAGTGACTACCGCTACGTGTCCATAGCCACCATCATTCCAACATGCAATCGCACCAACTTGAGGTGTTGAACCTGTACGGAATCCTGCAGCAGCTGCACTTGTAGCCCACTGCGCTCCATTACCCCAATAGTCTCCAGCCCAAGGTGCTAATGTTTTAACTCCCCATGTACATTCTCCAATTGGATAGCTTGAAGCATTTGTACTGTATGTTGGGCGTTGTTTGACTGCCACAGGAGTATATGTTGCTGATTCCGAAGAAGCTACAGCTTGAACCTGTGCTGCAAAAGTCGTATTTCCAGAAGCAACAACTGTTTGTTGTTGACTTACTTGTTTTGCCTTGTAAGCTGCTTCTGCCTCTGCTGCTGCTTTTGCTGCCGCTTCTGCTTCTGCTTTTTTCTCTAGCAAACTTGCTTTTTCATCTTCTGCTGTCGCTTTTTCAGCAGCAAGATTTAATTCTGCAGCCTTCAACTCAGCTTGTTTCGTTGTTAAAGCTTGCGCATCATCAGACAATTTCTGTTGATTTGCAATTACTGTATTAATTGCGTCATTGTTTGCCACTTGCTTCTCAGAAATTGCTTTTTTATCTGCTTTTTGTTGTTCCAACATTTTGTTGTTAGCAGATACGATTTCATTCATTGCTGCTACACGTGAAATAGCTTCTGTAATTGATTTTGAGTTTACAATCGTATTGATGTAGCTAGTTGCAGCTCCATTTGTTTGAGCACTACGAGCTTGTTTTTCCAAAGAATCATTGCGAGATACAATGTTTTTAGAAAGTTCTGTAATCTCACTCTCAAGTTTTTTGGATTCTGCTTGTAATCTATCATTTTCAGCTTGCAAGTTAGATTGCTCAGCTTGAATAGCTGATACTTGCTCCTGAATTTGGTCAACTTGTTTTTGGGCTTCTTGTTGTTGTGCTGTTAAATTACTAATTTTATTATCTTGAGCAGCAATTTTGTCATCAGTCGTTTCTGCATGCGCAGTTGTTAAAACAGCTACTTGAGAAACCATTACTGTACTTAATAAAAGTGACGCTAAGATTTTTTTCTTCATATTACGTAGATACTCCTTCTTTTAAAGACAATACTAGTATACCAAAAAAAGGCCTAATGAATATTACGCCTTTGTTACATTTTTGTTTCTTTCTTATAGATAATATCTTTCAAAAATAAACTGAAAAATAAACATCCACACAAGATTTAAAATCATGGATGGTACTAGGCTATAAACGATAAAAATCGGCAGACTATCTACAGTTAAACCTACCGCTAATGCAAAGAGATAAGCTCCCATATCAAATAGAAAAGTCATGACAATAATTGCCAACATTCTCGTCCAACGATTCAATAAAATAACACTATTCAATTTATGAAGAAAGGCTCCCAGTAAGATAAATAAGAGAGTTGCAATCCCTATTAGATGGAAAAAGTAAACATCGTAAACCAAGCCAATTACAAAACAATAGACTAGGTAGAGGTACTCTGATACTTCTATCGTCTCAAATAATAGAAATAGAAAAAGAAAATGACTAGCCAAATGTACATGGGGGAACAATGAGCCCAGAAGCTGGCTAATATGGGCGTCAATTAGAACAAAGAAAGGAAGTAATAAAAACACTCCAACCCGCTTCAACTGTCTCATCATGAATTCCCCACTAATTCTATCACATCCACATTATGAGTATCTGCACTCAATTTAACAGTTACTTCTCGTGTCAAATAGTCTGTACTATGCGTTGTGGCAACCACTTCACCAACAGGAATATCCGCAACGTTAAAGTTTCCTAATCCCCCCGTTGTCACCTTATCGCCTGTACTAATATCGCTATTGCTATTTAATTGGCTAATTTTAAGAACTTCATTTTCCTTGTCGTAGCCAATAATAATTCCATAAATTGTGGTAGTGCCGTGTTGAATTTTAACAGAAATCTTATCAGCATTTTCCGTATTTGTCAGAAGGTTGACCATAGTAGAGTTCTCCTCTACTTTTGAAACGCTCCCAATCAAGCCACCATTTGCAATAGCTAACATGTTCTCAGAAGCTCCTTTTGATTTGCCTACATCTAAGGTCAACTCCTGCTTCCAAGATACCGGAGAACGCATAATAACATCTGCTGCCAAAGTCTTTGTAGCTTGCAACTTGGACTTCATATCAAGCAATTGGCGCAGTTGTTCATTTTCTGTCTTTAGACTTTCCGCCTCATTTGATTTAACTTCTAACTGGTAAATCTGTTTCTTCAAACTTTCATTTTCATTATATGTTCGTGTCAAATGTGCCAAATCTGATTTGACAGAATCAAACCACTGAAAAGGTTTTTGCACAACTCTATCAACCAATGAAATTCCATCTCCTAATTTTGTCACAATTGTACTTGAATAAGTCGTCGCTAAGAGAGCTGAGACAAGCAGAACAGTGACAAAAACAATAATGACATATTTTGATTTTTTAAAACGGTTCATATCCCTACCTTTATATCAAAAACTGTTACAGTAACTTTTTTATCAATTCCTGAAATCTACTAAGATTTTAAGAAAAATAAGCAACAACCAAGTACAAGAATAACAAGAATTGCTAACGTATCCTTTCGAGTCCATTTCAATTGTCTGTATTGACTTCTACCTTTTCCACCCTGATAACCACGCGCTTCCATGGCGATAGCCAAGGAATCTGCACGTTTTAAACTTGTCGCAAAAAGAGGAATCAAAATGGGAATCATCGCCTTTACTTTTTGAACAATGCTTCCTTCACCAAAATCAACTCCACGAGCTTTCTGTGCATTCATAATCCGCGTCGTATCATCCATTAAGGTCGGAACAAAACGCAAACTCATAGATAGCATTAAGCCAATTTCATGAACTGGAACTTTCGCACGCTTTAAAGGCGCTAACAAAGCTTCGACAGCTGATGCCAAACTTAAGGGCATTGTTGTTAAGGTTAACAAAGTTGAAAAGAAAATAATTAATACAAAGCGACAAAAAATAATCCCAGCTTGTTGCAAAGCATAATCTGTGATTCTCACAAACGAAAACTCAATTAAAACATTCCCATTAGAAATGAAAAACAGTTGAAAAATAGTTGTGAAGGCAATCAAGAAAAACATAGACTTCAAGCCCTGAATAAAGAATGAAAGAGATACTCCGGACAAGGCAATAAATATCCCTGTCGCTATAAAAAGAATTAGATTCGTCAAGGGATTATTAGCCCAAAAAACGATCAAAATCAGTAGCATCATAGCCAGTAATTTGCTGCGTGGATCCAATCGGTGAACTATCGAATCCCCTGGGATATAACGCCCCAAAATCATACTATCCATTTAGCGACTCCTTGAACTCCTCTATCTCAATCGGTAATCGTTTAAATGACACACCTCTATCAGCCAATCGTTTACAAAAGGCTGTAATTTTAGGTACTCCCAGCTGCACTTCTTCCATAAAGACAACATCTTGAAAGACATCACTTGGTTTACCACCCTTAACTAAACGTCCCTTTTCCATCACATAGACTTGATTTGCATATTCAGCAACATCATCCATCAAATGCGTTACCAAGACAATGGTCATCCCTGACTGGTGGAGTTTTTTGAACAAATTCATCAGCTCTTTTCTTCCCAGGGGATCTAGGCCTGCTGTGGGTTCATCTAAGACTAATATAGCTGGTTCCATGGCAAGTATGCCTGCAATGGCGACACGTCTCATTTGTCCACCTGATAGCTCAAACGGACTACGATTAAAAAGTGATTCATCAATTCCAACTAGAGCCAGTTTCTCATGCGCAATCTGCTCCGCATCTTCTTCAGAAACTCCAAAATTTTGTGGTCCAAAAGCAACGTCTTTCAATACTGTTTCTTCAAAAATCTGATTTTCAGCAAACTGAAATACCAAGCCAACCTGTTTTCTAATTTGACGAATGTCTTTATTTTTAGAAGTCGAGGTAATTAAGGTATCAAAAACCCGCACACTCCCTTGGCTTGGCACCAATAAACCATTTAAAAGTTGTAAAATAGTTGATTTACCACTACCTGTGTGGCCAATTAAAGCCGTATAAGAACCATCTTCAATCGTCAAAGAAACATCCGACAAAGCTGTTGAGGCTAAGGGAGTCCCTTCTTGATATGTAAAACTCACATTTTCTAGAGCAATTCCCATAGTTTATCCTCTAGCTCACTTTCTGTCAAATAATTTTCAGGTAAATCATAGCCATTCTGGCTCAAAGAATGTTTTAATTGATTGGCAAAAGGATTGTCTAATCCAATTTGATCTAAATCATTTCGAGAGAAAAGAGCTCTTGGACTACTAGTTGATTCAATTGACCCTTTTTTCATGACCAATACACGATCACTCATGGCAACTTCTTCCAAATCATGTGTAATGGAAATGACGGTCATATCATAGTCTTTTCGAATTCCTTTTACTGTATCAATCAGTTCTCTACGCCCCTCAGGATCCAACATACTCGTTGCTTCATCTAAGATTAAAATAGCTGGTCTTAGGGCTACAACACCTGCAATGGCCACACGTTGCTTTTGGCCACCTGATAGACGCGCTGGCTCTCTCTTTTTAAAGTCCAACATGCCAACCAAATCCAGAGCTTCCTCCACTCTCTTTTTCATTTCTTGACGAGAAAGTCCCTGATTTTCCAAACCAAAAGCAACATCATCTTCAACAGTCGCTCCAACGAATTGATTATCTGGATTTTGAAAAACCATACCGATTTGACGACGTATATTCCAAACATTTTCCTCAGTCAGCCGTTGACCATCAATTACAATCTCTCCGGATTCTGCTTCCAGTAAGCCATCAATTAAACGAACCGTCGTTGATTTACCACTACCATTATGCCCTACAATCGAAAGCCATTCCCCACGTTTCACGTGAAACGTAATATCCTTCACATCATAGTATTCTTGACTTTCCTTATAACGAAAAGAAAGATTTTTTACATCAATTACTGATTTCATTTCGAACCAAATGTCCCTTTAAATACATAGGCACTACTCTTGAAATAGTCATAGCCAGAGTAGATAGTGAAAAACAAGGCTACATAAAGTAGAACTTGACCAAGCAAAGTCCAATGTAATAGCAAGAAAATAATGGCAAACATCTGACTGAAAGTTTTAATTTTTCCAGGCATTGCCGCTGCTAAAACCGTTCCACCAGTTTCAACCAATAAAAGCCTTAAACCTGTCACAGCCAACTCTCGACAGATAATCACTGCAACAATCCAAGCCGGAGCCATACCTAACTCAATCAGCATAATAAAAGCCGACATAACTAGTAACTTATCCGCCATAGGATCTGCAAATTTACCAAAATTACTGACCACATTCCATTTACGAGCTAAATATCCATCTAAATAGTCGGTAATACTGGCAACAGCAAAGATAATAGCTGCCACTATATGACTCTCTATCGAATTTCCTATCGTTAAAATAAAGATAAAAATAGGTATAAAGAGAATTCGACCTATTGTTAAGAGATTGGGAATTTGTTCTTTTTTCATTCGTTTTTCCTTAATTTTTAGTAAAGGTTACAGTGATTTGTCCAGTCTGAGCTGTTAATTTCGATAAATCAACAGTCTGATTATCTACTGTCAAAGCAACACCTTTTACAACACCTAAGGTAATTGTTACAGGACTTTTAGTTGCAACTGTTGCTTCTGCACTTTTCTTCTCTGGCGATAAGGTTACACCGCCCTCAAGTTCGCTTTCTGAAACGCTGACCCAACTTGTAACATCTGAAACTGCCAATTGCAATTTAACTGTTTCCTTACTTGTCTTATAAGCGATTTCTACATGACTTCCTTCGCCTGATACACTTATAGCTGATTCTATACTAGAAGAACTGCTAGATGAACTACTACTTGAGGAGTGGGGAACAGAGCTAGTTGAACTTATTGAACTTGTTGATTGAACCACACTGTAATTAGAAAGAGAAGCTCCCTCTGGTTGAGTTTGAATATAGTTCCAAACATAATAGGTCACAAAAATTAAAATCGATAAAGCAAAAAGGATAAAATAAAATAAAGGTAAAAAGGATGTTTTTTTCTTCTTTTTCTTACTTGAACGTCTACGACCTGTCAACTCATCTTCATCAACATCTACTTCCTCATAAGTAATCATACTCCCAGAATCATAAGCATCCAAAACAATTTGATCATCTAACTCAACAGCCCATGCATATTTTTTCAAGAAAGAACGCGTGTAAAAAGGACTTGGAAGTTGATCGAAATCGTCTGTTTCCATTGCTTCCAACATATCTAACTGGATTTCTGTCTTTTTCTGCAATTCATCTAAACTCAATCCCTGATTGATTCTAGCTAATCGTAAAACCTCACCAATTGTTTTTTTCCTCATACTTGTCATCCCTTCTTTCTAGTGTCTATTATGATAGGTTACTACGATGGGAATATTGTAAAATCAACTATATCCCCTTCATCTATTAAGTGATGCCCTGCTTCAAGGACATCCTCTAAAGTAATTTCCTGTAAAATCTTTGGTAAATCAAAAATTGTCTCACCATGTTCAAAAGCATCATATTGCGTTGCAATAAATTCAAGAGAGTTCATGCTACTGAAAAATTCTCCAAACATCTCTCTTTTGATAATATCTAAATGATCCTCTGTAATATCTAAATCCTTTGTAAAATTACGAATGGCCTTCCTAAATTGATGAGATAAAGCAACTGGCTCCTTCGTATCCATTGTCAACATAACAAAATGAAAACGACTTGTTACTTCAATTTCAAGAGATAAGGAAGCATCTATTTTACCTGATTCATATAACTTTTGAAAACGATCCGAAGTCCAACCAAACATCATTGCAAACAATAATTTTAATAAAATATGATGTCGATAGCAATCCGCCTCAGCAACTTCTCGATTACCTCTAATCCCAATCGCTAGTTTGGGAGAAGATACTTCCATTCTCATACTGTCTGTTTGCTTTACAGCCTGTAAAACAAATTTTTCTCTTACTACTTCCTGAACATCTAAATCTTTCAATTCTTTTCTTTCAAAATAGTCTTGTACTTGCTCCACATCAAAATTACCAACTAAAAACAGAGACATGTTTACATGTTTGTAAAACTTTGTAAAATTTTCTTGCAATTTAGTTAGATTGATTTGGGAAATAGACTCCTTGCTTCCAACTATATCCGTTGCTAAAGGTGTACCAGTATACAAATTCGCTAAGGTTGAAAAGAATAAACACGAATCTGGATCATCTTGATACATTTCTCGTTCTTGCTGGATAATATCCTGCTCTCTAAAAATGGAATCTTCAGTAAAGTGTGCTGATGTTACCAATTCATCAAGTAAATCTAAATTTTCTAAAAAATGATCCGTTGCTGAAAAAAGATAGTTTGTTTTTGTAAAGCTTGTAAAGGCATTGCTATCTGCACATAGACTCGTAAAAGCCGACATCAAATCGCTAGAATCTTCTCTTTCAAATAATTTATGTTCAAGAAAATGAGCAATTCCTGCAGGATATTGTTTTACACCTCCGTCAACTTCTGTTACAAGCGTATCTACCGAACCAAATTGAACAGTGACACTCCCGTAAACCTCTTTAAATTCCTTTTTAGGCAAAAGAGCAACTGTCAAGCCATTTGACAAACGAGTTCGATAAACCATTTCTTTTACAGCTGGATAGTATTTTTCTTCAAAAACAACCTTTGTCATTCTATTCCTTCCATAAAGTAAATCGCTTGTAGTTTCACATTATTAGCTACTCTACAAATAGCATCTTTGTCAACTTGCTCGAGTTTTGTAATCCAACCTTTAAAGTCTGCTGAAGATTTTCCAAGTAAGGCATTTTGATAAGCACGTTCAATCAATGAACTTTGATTATCTTGAGAAAGTAATAAAGACCGACGAATCATTTCTTTGGTCTGCTCTAACTCAATCTCTGTAAAATATCCTTTTCTTAAATCAATCAGTTGATTATTCATCATTTTACGAGCCTGGTTACGATTTTCTCGATTGATACCAGCATACATCCTTAAGAATCCACTAAACAAATCAAGTTGACTTGAAATAGTATAAGCCAATCCAGCATTTTCACGGACATTTGTAAAGAGCTTAGAATGAGCAAAGCCACCAAGTAAACCATTCATTACAATCATGGGTAAATGTTGCTCATCGCCATATTCAGCAGAGCAATAATATCCCAACTCTAAAATAGACTGTCCCACATTTTTCCGAACCATACCTTCCTGAAGGATATTGGAATAAGGTTGACGATACTGAACCTTCACATCTCCTTTTCGACCTTTAAAGCCAAATGATTCTAATACATTTTGAATTTCAACCTCATTAAAATCACCTAGGAAAAAGAAATCTATTCGATCATTGGCCAAAAATTCTTGGAAACAAGAATAAGAACTTTGTGGAGTCTCAGCTAAAATACGATTTCGTAAATCACTATATTCCAATTGGAGACGTTCATCATGAAAAAATAATTTGTCTAATTCTTTATGTGCAAAATAAAAAGAATCATCCATATCAGCTGCTAAACTTGCTAGCAATTGTTTTTTCTCAATTTCAAATAAGGACGGATCAAATCCATTATCAAATACTACGGGTGAAAAAAGAGTTTCTTTTACAAGTTCCAAAACCTGAGAAGTTAGCACATTTTTCCTACTTAAAAACTCATCACGAACATAGGTAAATGTCAATTCTACAATGTGACTTTGCCCTCTTCTGAAACAATTGGTTGACATATCTGTACCGTATAAACTGGCCAAATGTTTTCTCAAATCTTGAGAAGTAGGGTACATCTGATTAGCAGTCTCTAGCATACTCGCACTCAACATGCGACCTGCAATAGTATCAAGAGATAATGGAGCGGTAAAACGCACGGTGATTTTGTTCGTTTTAAACTTTTTTGATTGGATAAAATGTGTTGAAATTCCATGCACTAACTCCATGATTTACCTCCTTATATACAGACTTCTATTATATCACGAAAACCTGAAATTTTCTTGTTCTCTGTAACACTTTTGAAATAAAAAACGCTTACATCTCTCACTATTTCTCTCACTATTTTTAGGAAAATATGGTATAATACCAAAGATTGAGGTAAATTATGGAATACAAATTATTTGAAGAATTTATTACCCTCCAAGCACTACTCAAAGAACTTGGAATTACACATAGCGGAGGAGCTATCAAATCCTTTCTCTCTGAACATTCTGTTTACTTTAATGGGGAATTAGAGAGTCGTCGCGGTAAAAAACTTCGTATTGGCGATAAAATTGACATCCCTGACATGAATATTGACATCTTGTTGACACAACCTACTTCTGAGGAGCAAGATGAATACCACGCTGATAAAGTTGAAAAAGAACGAATCGCTAAACTTGTCAAGGAGATGAATAAGGGAGTAAAAAAAGACAAATCGAACCTTTCTTCATCACCCAAAATCAAACAAGCTCCACGATTCCCTGGTAGATAATCATGTGGCTACAACACCTATCTCTCAAAACTTTTCGTAACTACAAAGAGACGAAAATAGACTTTAATCCTAAATTAAATATCTTTTTAGGACGCAATGCACAAGGTAAAACAAATATGTTAGAGGCTATCTATTTTTTAGCCTTAACACGTAGTCATCGAACTCGAACAGATAAAAATCTCATTCATTTTGATGAGGAACAGCTTCATCTTTCAGGTCTTGTTCAGAAAAAAATTGGATCCATTCCTCTCGAAATTGAACTAACACAAAAAGGCCGTGTAACAAAAGTTAATCACTTAAAACAGGCACGACTTTCAGATTATGTCGGACACATGAATGTTGTCTTATTTGCTCCTGAAGATTTACAACTAATTAAAGGAGCACCTTCGGTTCGACGCAAATTCATTGATATGGAACTTGGACAAATCAAGCCAATCTATTTATCTGACTTAACCAATTATAACCACATCCTAAAACAAAGAAACACTTATCTAAAATCAGCTCAAAAAATAGATGAAACCTTCCTCTCAGTGTTGGATGATCAGCTAGTTGATTATGGATGTCGTGTAATGAATCACCGCTTAGATTTCATAAAAAAACTAGAATCATTTGGGCGTAAGAAACATTTTGAACTCTCTAATCAGATTGAAGAATTGTCAATATCCTATCAATCTTCTGTCAAGTTAACTGACAAAGAAGACTTATCCGAATCTTTCAAAATTGCTTTAGAAAAAAGTAGATCCAGAGATTTATTTAAAAAGAATACTGGTGTTGGTCCTCATCGGGATGACATTTCTTTTTATATAAATGGGATAGATGCTAGTTTCGGAAGTCAAGGCCAACATCGTAGTCTCGTCCTTTCTATAAAATTAGCAGAAATCGAGTTAATGGAAAGTATTACTACAGAATCTCCAATATTACTACTTGACGATGTTATGAGCGAACTTGACAACACTAGACAACTAAAATTATTAGAAACGATTTCTCATTCAATCCAAACCTTTATCACAACAACAAGCTTAGACCATCTTCAAAATCTGCCAGAAAATCTAAGTATTTTCACTATTCAAAATGGTAAAGTTATTGTAAATAAAACTTGACAACATTGTAAAAGAACTCCTGTTTTAGCAGGAGTTCTTTCATTATTTTTTTACATAGAATAATTTGGTGCCTCATTAGTAATTTGTACATCGTGAGGGTGGCTTTCTTTCAAACCAGCACCAGACATTTCAATAAATTGAGCATTATCGTGTAGTTCTTTAAGGTTAGCTGCACCACAGTAACCCATACCAGAGCGAATACCACCAATCATTTGGAAGACAATGTCAGCTGCAGCTCCTTTATAAGCAACACGACCTTCAATTCCTTCTGGAACGAGTTTGTTTGCTTCATTGACAGAACCTTGGAAGTAACGATCGCTTGAACCTTTTTTCATAGCAGCGATTGATCCCATACCACGGTAAGTCTTGAACTTACGTCCTTGGAAGATTTCAGTTTCACCTGGAGCTTCATCAGTTCCAGCAAACATTGATCCAAGCATAACAGCATTTCCACCAGCCGCAAGTGCTTTTACAATATCTCCAGAATACTTGATTCCACCGTCAGCAATGATCGTTTTTCCATATTCACGCGCGACGGCTGCAGCATCATAGATAGCTGTTACTTGTGGAACACCAACACCTGCAATTACACGAGTAGTACAGATAGAACCTGGTCCAATACCAACCTTAACAACGTCTACACCCGCTTCATAGAGGGAACGTGCACCTTCAGCAGTAGCAATATTTCCAGCAATTAAAGTACGATCTGGGAAATGAGCACGAATCTCAGCAATTTTACGCAAGACACCTGCAGAATGACCATGTGCAGTATCAATAACAATCGCATCCGCTCCTGCCTCAAAAAGAGCCTCTGCACGTTCAAATGTATCTGAAGTAACACCTACTGCACCTGCAACTAGAAGACGACCAAACTCATCTTTAGCAGCATTTGGAAACTCAATAACTTTTTCAATATCTTTGATAGTAATCAAACCAGAAAGACGACCTTCTTCATCTACCAAAGGAAGTTTTTCAATACGGTGTTCTTGAAGAATATTCTCAGCTGTTGCAAGATCTGTACCCACAGGAGCAGTAACAAGATTTTCACTAGTCATATGATTTGAGATTGGTTGGTTATAGTCTGAAATAAAACGAAGATCTCGGTTTGTCAAAATACCAACCAATTTACGATTTTCAAGTGTTTCAACAACTGGAACACCACTGATGCGGTAACGACCCATAAGCTCATCTGCTTCAGCAATTGTATGTTCAGGCGTCAAGAAGAACGGATCAATAATAACCCCATTTTCAGAACGTTTTACCTTACGAACCTCGTCTGCTTGTTGAGCAATTGACATGTTTTTATGGATAACTCCGAGACCGCCTGCACGAGCAATAGCAATGGCCATTTGACTCTCTGTAACTGTGTCCATAGCAGCGGTAATAATTGGGATATTTAAAGTCAAATTATCTGCCAATTTAGTTGTTAAATCTGCATCGTTAGGCAACACATGACTTTCAGCTGGAATAAGCAATACATCATCAAAGGTAAAACCTTTTTTCAAAAATTTAGTGTCCCAATTAGACATTCGAAGTTTCCTCTTTTCTTTCTTTTTGAGCTTGACTCTTTTTATATTGTATCTATCATACCATTCTATAAAAATTTGTCAAATGTTACAGGGGTAAATAAAAAACTATCTTTTCTTTGAGATAGAAATGATAGTTTCTTGTAAAATAAACTTAGTTAAAGTAATGAAGTCCCATTGCTCCTTTAACCTCAGATAGGGTTTGACCTGCAACTTCACGCGCTCTTTCACTACCTTTTTGAAGCATATTATAAACTTCTCCCATATCCTTAGCAAATTCGATACGGCGCTCACGAATAGGACCAAGTTCACGTTCTAATATTTCAAGTAGATAACGCTTGGTCTTCACATCACCAAGACCACCTCGTTGATAATGTTCTTTCATTTCAGCAATTTCTTGAGCATCTTCTGGACGACCAAAAACATCTAGATAATGGAAAACCATATTGCCTTCAATTTTACCTGGATCTTCCACTCGAATATGATCTGGATCTGTATACATACTCATTACTTTTTTACGCAAAGTATCCGCATCATCAGCTAAATAAATACCATTATTGAGTGATTTAGACATTTTAGCATTTCCATCTAAACCAGGCAAACGCCCTGCTCTCTCATTTTCTGGATAAATACCTTCCGGTTCCACCAAGACATCACAATTATATGCATTGTTAAAAGAACGAACAATCTCGCGAGTTTGCTCAATCATTGGTTTCTGATCTGTCCCAACAGGAACATAATTGGCCTTAAAGGCTGTGATGTCAGCTGCTTGAGCGATTGGGTAGACTAAGAATCCTGTCGGAATACTTTCTCCAAATCCTTTTTGAGCAATCTCTGTCTTGACTGTTGGATTGCGCTCCAAACGTGCTAATGAAACTAGATTCATATAGTACATAGATAGTTCAGCCAACTCTGGAATTTGGCTTTGAATAAAGATAGTTGATTTACTTGGATCCAATCCAACTGCAAGATAATCCAAAGCCACATTTCCGATAGACTCTACAATTGTTTGAGGATCTTTAGCATGATCTGTCAAAGCTTGTTGGTCAGCCAAGAACACAAACATATCATACTTATCCTCTTCCTGTAATAATACTCGATTTTTGAGACTTCCAACATAATGTCCAATATGCAATTTTCCTGTTGGACGGTCTCCTGTTAAAATAATGGGTTTAGTCATTTTATTCTCCTTCGATGTGGTCCCTTCAATTATAGCATTTTTTTAATGAAATAACTGCAATTTATAAAAATAAATCAACCTTGCTATTTACGGATTTGTGTAAAGTATGCTGTAAATATAATTTACACAAAATTGACAGATAAAAATTTGAATATTTCCGTATTTTCTAGTAGAATAAATATATTACATATATAGGAGAAAAACATTGCTTACAGTATCTGATGTTTCACTACGTTTTAGTGATCGCAAACTTTTTGATGATGTCAATATCAAATTTACAGAAGGAAATACTTATGGATTAATCGGTGCTAATGGTGCCGGAAAATCAACCTTTTTAAAAATTTTAGCTGGAGATATCGAACCTACTACTGGTCACATCTCTCTTGGTCCAGATGAACGTCTCTCTGTTCTTCGTCAAAATCACTTTGACTATGAAGATGAACGTGCCATTGATGTCGTTATCATGGGAAATGAAAAACTTTATAGCATCATGAAAGAGAAAGATGCCATCTACATGAAGGAAGATTTCTCAGACGAAGATGGAGTGCGTGCTGCCGAACTTGAAGGAGAGTTTGCCGAGCTTGGAGGCTGGGAAGCAGAAAGTGAAGCCTCTCAACTACTTCAAAACCTAAACATTCCAGAAGAATTGCACTATCAAAACATGAGCGAATTGGCCAACGGTGAAAAAGTAAAGGTTCTCCTCGCCAAAGCACTTTTTGGTAAACCAGATGTTCTTCTTTTGGACGAGCCGACCAATGGTTTGGATATCCAATCAATTACATGGCTAGAAGACTTCTTGATTGATTTTGATAACACCGTTATCGTAGTATCCCACGACCGTCACTTCTTAAACAAAGTATGTACTCACATGGCCGACCTTGACTTCGGAAAAATCAAACTCTATGTCGGAAACTATGACTTCTGGAAGGAATCTTCTGAACTCGCTGCTAAATTGCTAGCAGACCGTAATGCCAAAGCAGAAGAAAAAATTAAACAATTGCAAGAGTTCGTTGCTCGTTTCTCTGCTAATGCTTCTAAGTCAAGACAGGCAACATCACGTAAGAAAATGCTTGATAAGATTGAGCTAGAAGAGATTGTACCATCTAGTCGTAAATATCCATTTATCAACTTTAAAGCGGAACGTGAAATTGGTAATGATCTCTTGACAGTAGAAAATCTAACTGTAAAGATTGATGGTGAGACTATTTTAGATAATATCAGCTTTATCTTGCGTCCAGGTGATAAGACAGCGCTTATTGGACAAAATGACATCCAAACGACTGCATTAATTCGTGCAATCATGGGAGACATTGACTATGAAGGAACTGTCAAATGGGGAGTGACCACTAGTCAATCTTACCTGCCAAAAGATAACTCAGCTGATTTCGCAGGGGGAGAATCAATTCTTGACTGGTTGCGTCAATTCGCAAGTAAAGAAGAAGATGACAATACTTTCCTACGTGGCTTCCTCGGCCGTATGCTCTTCTCTGGAGATGAGGTTAACAAACCTGTAAATGTCTTGTCAGGGGGGGAAAAAGTTCGTGTCATGCTTTCAAAACTCATGCTCTTAAAATCAAATGTTCTTGTCCTCGATGATCCAACCAATCACTTGGACTTAGAATCTATCTCAAGCTTGAACGATGGATTGAAAAACTTTAAAGAATCAATCATCTTTGCCAGCCATGACCACGAGTTTATTCAAACTCTAGCTAACCATATCATTGTCTTGTCTAAAAATGGCGTCATTGACCGTATCGATGAAACCTATGATGAATTCCTAGAAAATGCAGAAGTACAAGCAAAAGTTAAAGAACTTTGGAAAGACTAAAAAAATTCAAAACTCAGTTGGGTTAACCAGCTGAGTTTTCTAACATTTTATGAGGTAACATGAAATTATTTTTTAAAACATATTGGACCTATTTTGTTTCTTTCATCATTCCCATAATCATTATGATAGGAGTATATCTATCTCAAGGTATCTACTGGAATAGCGATACATCTCCACTATTAGGAGATGGGTTTCATCAATACGTTATTTTTGATATAGCTCTAAGAAATATCCTACATGGAAATGGTAGTTTGTTCTACACCTTTACAAGTGGCCTCGGATTGAATTTCTATGCCCTATCTAGTTATTACTTGGGTAGTTTCCTTTCACCACTAGTTTACTTTTTTGATCTAACTAATATGCCAGATGCTGTCTATCTGACAACTCTCTTAAAATTTGGATTGATTGGACTGTCAACTTACTTTAGTTTAAATAAATTATTTCAATCGATTCCTAAGCCTTTAAAACTAGCTTTATCTACTTCCTATGCTCTGATGAGTTTCACTGTCAGTCAATTAGAGATAAAAACCTGGCTAGATGTTTTTATCTTGATTCCTTTAATTATAACTGGTTTACAGCTACTTATCACTGAAAAGAATTTCCTATTGTACTTTACAAGTCTGTCAATCTTATTTATCCAAAACTATTATTTTGGCTATATGACAGCATTGTTTCTTATTTTCTGGTATCTCTGCCAAATTTCTTGGGACTTTAAAACTCGAAAATCATCTTTTCTTTATTTCATAATCACCTCCGTTTTAGCTGGTATGGCTAGTTTGATTCTGACTCTTCCTACTCTGTTTGATTTACAGACACATGGGGAAAAATTAACTGAAATTACAAAGTTTCAAACTGAAAGTAGCTGGTATCTTGATCTCTTTGCTAAACAATTCATCGGTTCCTTTGACACAACAAAGTATGGGGCCATCCCAATGATTTTTGTTGGACTACTTCCCTTTATTTTGACTATTTTATTTTTTACGATGAAATCTATTAAGTTTCACGTGAAACTTATCTATACAATCTTCTTTGCATTTCTAATTGCTAGCTTTTATATAGAAGCTCTTGATTTATTTTGGCAAGGCATGCATACTCCAAACATGTTTTTACATCGCTATGCTTGGATTTTCTCTACCTTGTTAATTTACACAGCAGCAGAAGTCTTAAAGCGTCTGAAAGAACTTAAAGTCTGGAATTTTTTAGTTTCGCTTTTTCTTATAGTAACAGGATTTTTAGCTACCATCTATCTAAAATCACATTATTCTTTTTTAACAGATTTGAATATTCTGCTTACTCTTGAATTTTTGGTTGTCTATTCGCTTTTACTCCTTGCAGTTATCAAAAAGTTTATCTCTGTAAATCTATTTGCCATTCTAATTTCTTTATTTATAATGGTTGAAATAAGTTTAAATGCTTCATCTCAAATAGACGGAATTGCTAAAGAATGGGGTTTTGCTTCTCGAAGTTCATATAATCGAGATATCCCAGCTATGGAATCTTTCTCAACATATATTGGAAATCAATTTACTCGTACTGAAAAACTACAAACTCAGACAGGAAATGACAGTATGAAATTCAACTACAATGGAATCTCTCAATTTTCATCTGTTCGAAATCGTTCAGCAAGCTCTACTTTGGATAAACTTGGGTTTAAATCCTCTGGGACTAATCTCAATCTCCGTTATGCCAATAATAGTATTTTGGCTGATAGTTTATTTGGCATCCAGTATAATATCTCAGAAAACCCTATTGATAAGTATGGTTTCCAAGATGTATATCAAAAAGATAATCTTACTCTATATGAAAATCAGTTCTCTCTTCCAATTGCCTTTGCTAGTCAATCTGTTTACAATGATGTCAAGTTCAATGAACATACTCTAGATAATCAGGCCAAGTTTTTAAATCAACTTGCTAACGTCGATTTTGATTATTTTTCTCCAATCCCTTATGAAAAAACTGAAAATACTGATGATTTGATTAGTGTTACAAGTTCGTCAAATGAGGATGCAGCAATCCAGTATCAAATTGAAGTACCAGAAAACAGCCAAGTTTATCTTTCTTTCACAAATCTTCACTTTTCTAATGATAAACAAAAGAAGGTTGACATCCTTGTAAATGGTGAAAAAAAGACTTTTACAACTGATAATGTCTTCTCCTTCTTTAATCTAGGCTATACAAAAGAGAAAAAAACTTTCAATATCAATGTTAGTTTCCCTGGAAATTCACAAGTATCATTTGAATCTCCTACTTTCTATCGTTTAGATACCCAAACTTTAACTGAGGCAATTCAAAAAATTAAAGAACAGCCTGTAACAGTATCAACTTCTAAAAACAGGGTTTTTGCTAGATATGATGTCAAACAAGATACATCTATTTTCTTCACCATTCCTTATGACAAAGGTTGGTCTGCCTACCAAGATGATAAGAAAATAGAAATTAAACAAGCTCAAACTGGATTTATGAAAGTTGATGTTCCCAAGGGAAAAGGAACTATTACACTTTCCTTTATTCCCAATGGTTTTATTACTGGAGCAATCTGTTCCTTTACTTCTCTTTTACTATTTGGAATCTATAATCACAAACGAAAGTCATCTAAGGCTTAAAAAATCGACCAGTTGGTCGATTTTTTTAATCTTCTTCCATTTTCTTAGGTTGATAGGCTAGCATACCTAAACCAGTAAATAGAGCTAGTATCACAGCAAGGAAAATGACTTGCTGATGAATATTTCCTGTCATAGAGATTGTTTGTCGTAATCCCGAAACTGAATAACTCATTGGTAACCAAGGATTAATGGCTCTAAAGAAATCATTTGTCAAAGCAAGTGGGTAAGTACCTGCACTTGATGCTAACTGTAATAAAAGCAAGATAAGAGAGAAGAAAGCTCCTATACGGCTATTCCATGTTGTTAAAGCGGTCACCATGGACATGAATACTAAACTTGTTAGGATAATGAGAATAAATGTTCTCATCTCATGATTAGCCGTTAGACCAATAAGATGAACTCCTCCATATACCAAAATTCCTGACAAAACAGCTATAATACCATTTATTTCAGCTCGAGATTTCAACCAAGCCCAACGACTCTCTGGATGACGTCCTGAAGGCAACTTCGCAAAGATCATATTCGTTGATATTGCTGCAACAAAGAGAGCAACTGATATCATATAAGGAGCCATTGCGATTCCATTTACAAGAACTTGGTCATTGTCTGTTTTGGAAAGATTGAGTGGATTTGACAAAATCTCTGCATTTTTAGATTCCGTTGATGCTGATTTAAGTTGATCACTAGCATTACTTAGTCCTTGTCCTAAAGAAACAACTCCTGTCTGTAAACCTTCCAATCCAGAAGTTAACTTTGTTACACCTTCTGCTAGTTTCCCAGCTCCATCTGCCAATTTATTAGCTCCACTTTCTAATTGAGAAGAACCTGAAATTAACTGACTGGATTTGTCAGCTAGTTGGCTAGATCCTGACTGCAATTTATCAACTCCTGCTATCAATTCTTGACTCTTTCGATTCAATTGATTGGAGCCAGTTGATAATTTTTCAATACTAGATACTAATTCTGGAGTTTTTTTAGCTAATTTTTCAATACCAGATACTAATTCTGGAGTTTTTTTAGCTAATTTTTCAATACCAGATACTAATTCTGGAGTTTTTTTAGCTAATTGACCAATTCCTGCTGTCAAGCTAGAAGATTTTTGTGTCAAGGTGTTTGAGCCTGAAACTAGTTGATCCAAACTACCTGTCAAGGTGGAATTTTTTTCACTTAGTTGACTTGCACCCTGAGAAACTTTATCAACACCTGTAGTATATGCGTTTACACCTGATGCAATTGACTGACTGGCAGGAACTAATTTACTAGTAACAGCTCCTTGTATCTCTGTTAATCCACTTGACAATCCTGTCAAAGAAGTAGAAGCACGCGGTAATACTTGATTAGCTTGATTTTTTAACGTCGAAAGATTTGAAGATTGATTTTGTAAGTTTTCTAAACTTCCCTGTAAACCTTCTACTAAAGCTATAATTGACCGAGCCGATTGAATACTATCAGTCGAATTTTGAGATACAGAAGCACTTATCTCAGCTTGTTGCTCACTTGTCAAGGATTGATAAGCTGCTGTTGATTGAATATTGGCTAATGTAGTTGCTTTTTCAGACTGAGCACTTACTAGCATTTGATTAGAAAGAGATACTATACTTGATAAAACAGAATCTAACTGTTTTGTATCTCCAACATCAATATTTTGAATAACTTGATTTAACTGATTCAGACCAGAAGATAATTGATTAATTTGATCTTTTTGCCCAGACGAAGCATCTAACTTACTAGAAAGTTGTTGAATCCCTTCACTTAATTGCTCCACACCCATTCGAAGGGTAGCTGATTGATTAGATAACTGACTCGCACCTGTTGCAAGATTTCCCACTCCATTTGTATAGGCACTAACACCAGATGAAAATTGAGTAAGACCTGCATTAAGCTGAGAAACACCGCCAGTATAGGATTCTACACCAGTATATAATTGATTGATTCCTCTTACTAATTCAGGACTTTTAGAAGATAATTGATTGATTCCTCTTACTAATTCAGGACTTTTAGAAGATAATTGACCTAATCCCCTATCTAATTGACTCACTGCACCAGTATATGTAACTAAACCACTATTAAAATTTCCTAAGCCAAGATGAAGTTGTTCGACACCAGAAACATAATCAGATAATCCTTTAGTAAACTGCTCCGTTCCATTTGAAAATGTTAAACTTGAAGCTGCTAAAGAGTGTAGGTTGGTAGTTAATGTTTGACTTCCTGCCACTAACTGATTCGCTCCATCAGTTAATTTTTCACTACCAGAAGCTGCTTGACTCATACCATCCTTTAATTCGACCATCTTATCAAATAAAGCTTTAGTATAGGTCTCAGTTACATTTGTAGACACATTCTGCTTTAATTGTGTCATCGCAGAATCGCTCATCTTGCTAGCAATAAAACTATGACCACTTGAAGTCTGATAATCGATTTGCATTTGCTCTGGATGATTCGTTAAAATAGAAGCTGCTTTTTCAGATAAATCACTTGGTAAAGTCACTACCATATAGTAATCGCCATCTTCCAATCCCTTCTTTCCTTCCTCTTCATCTACAAAATGAAAATCCAAGCTTTTATTTTCTTTTAAATTGGAGACCATGTCTTTTCCTATAGCCATGGTATTAGCGTTATAGGAAGCTTCTTTATCATTATTGACAACTGCCACAGGTAAGTCAGATAATTGCCCATATGGATCCCACATTGATGACAAAAATATGATATTGTACAGAGCTGGAATAAGAGAAATCCCTATCATGACAATAATAAAGGTTGGTTTTTTAAAAATTGCTTTCCATTCTTTAAACATATCTTCTCCTTTTTTAAACATATTGTCTAAAATTTTGATATAATAGATTATACATTAAAAAATCTAAATTACAAGATAAAAAATCCATTTTTAGACAGATAGTCTAATTTGTTTATAAGGAGGAAATATGCAAGAAAGTAACAAACGCTTAAAAACAAAGCGAACTATTGAAAATTCTATGGTACAATTACTCATGGAACAACCATTTGATCAAATTTCTACTGTCAAGTTAGCAGAAAAAGCCGGAATTAGTCGTTCCAGCTTCTATACTCACTATAAGGATAAGTATGATATGATTGAGCACTATCAAAGCAAGCTATTTCATACATTTGAATATATTTTTCAAAAACATGCTCATCACAAAAGAGATGCTATTTTAGAAGTGTTTGAATATCTAGAGTCAGAACCACTTCTGGCTGCCCTTCTTTCTGAAAATGGGACGAAAGAAATCCAAAATTTCTTACGAAATAAACTTCATATCATGCTCAGTACAGATTTACAAAAGCAATTTATGCAACTAAATCTCAATACCACTGAATTAGAATATAGTAGCGTCTATCTAACTCACGCACTTTTTGGTGTCTGCCAAACTTGGAT
Source organism: Streptococcus sp. Marseille-Q7156 (assembly GCF_965119495.1). Next base: position 1,895,196 of record NZ_CBCPLU010000001.1, read on the forward strand.
TGCACATGGAAAAAAAGAAAGTCCTCAAGAAATAACAGACTTCCTTATGAAAATGCTTGGTGATACAAATTGATACAAAAAGAGGAACACAGTTGTGTTCCCTTTTATCTATACTCCGCCAGTAGGACTCGAACCTACGACATCATGATTAACAGTCATGCGCTACTACCAACTGAGCTATGGCGGATAAAATAGTCCGTACGGGATTCGAACCCGTGTTACCGCCGTGAAAAGGCGGTGTCTTAACCCCTTGACCAACGGACCTTCTATCTGTAGCAGATATAACCATTATATCAATTTCTTACTAATTGTCAATCACTTTTGAGATTTTTTCTCTAAAATATCTTTTAACTTTCTAATTTTTAACCTTGAAATAGGACAGCGATGGTCTTCATAGAAAACAACTTCTAGATTCTTTCGGTCAATTTCTCTGATATTGCCTATATTTACCAAAAATGACTTATGAGGAGAATAAAATCTCTGAGTATGTTTGTCCTTTTCCTGAATATCTGTCATGGTACCGTAAAACTCTTTTGCAAAATTCTTACCAATAATGCGTAATTTATGAGAGACACCTGTCGTTTCAATATACAAAATATCATGGTAAGGAATTTTTAAATCATTTCCCTTGTAATTGTAATCAAAATAATCTACCACATCTTCATTTTCAAGTAACATACTCTTCGTATAGAAGATATTTTGCTCAATTCTCTTCTTGAACATCTCATCATTGATATCCTTATCAACAAAATCTAGGGCTGATACTTGGTATTTATAGGTCAAAGTCGCAAACTCTGATCGACTAGTGATAAAGACGATAATAGCGTAAGGATTGTAATGACGAATGAGCTGAGCCACTTCAAATCCCTTTTTCTCAATTCCATGAATATCAATATCTAGAAAATAAAGCTGATTTACTTCATCGTTTTCAATGTATTCTTCAAATTCACGGACTTTTCCCGTTGTCTTGTATGATATTGGAATATTCGATTCTTTCGAAATTTCATCCAATATTCTCTCTAGTCTCACTTGATGTTCAATAACATCCTCTAAAATTAAAACTTTCATTCAAATTCCCTCTTAAATCTAATAATTTGTCTAAATGTACTGCCTTCCATCTCTGTTTCTAAAATGATGTTGTTGTACTTATCTAGTAGTTCTTTCACATTATTTAATCCGACTCCTCGATTTCTTCCCTTAGTGGAGAATCCTAAGGCAAATAGATCTTCTGAAGGAGTCATCGTCATTTTACATGAATTCTGAATCACAATAACTGTTTCAGTTTCCATCTTAATAACTGCTACTTCCATCTGCTTTTTATAGCTATCAGCCGATCCTTCGACAGCATTGTTCAATAAAACGCTCATGATACGAACCAAATCCAATAGTTCAATTGGGAGCTTGGTAATCGTATCTTTTACTTCCAGTGTAAACTCCACACCGTTATTTCGAGCATAGACAATTGACTGAGCAACCAAACTTCGTAAAGCTGAGTCTTCTATGTTGTTCAAATCAAAGTAAGTGTACTTATCTGAACGCAGTTTATGATTGGCTTTGACCAAAACTTCATTGTAAATTCTGTCAATTTCCTGTAAATCACCACTGTCAATTGCCATCTGCATGCTGACAAGCATACCAGCATAGTCATGTCGAAAACCACGAATTTCATTATACAGACCGACAATTTCATCTGTATAATTCTGTAAATGTTTCTGTTCAAATTTCTTCTGCTTCAACGCAATCTCTTTCTCCATTTGTTCTTTATGAGAATTCATTGCAAAGAAGGTCAAAAATAGAGAGATAAAGACAATAGATGACAAAATACTTCCAAAACTATTCAAATGTTTAATCGTACTTACCATATCAGAAACGAAAGATACAATATGTAGCAATAGTAAAGCAAAAAATACTTTTTTCAAGAAAGGATAAAGGTAGTCCTTGTCAAAATAGATTAGTTCCAAATGGAAATAATGAATTATTTTTAAGACAACAAAATAGGTTAACACCGTTACAACGAAAAAGAATGGGTAATAATGTTGTAAAACAAAATTGTCTCCTGTTATAGAGGAGAAAGTTACGGACAGAAAGTTATGAGTGCTCTCATATAAAAGAGATAGTAGTAAACTTAGAAATAGTCCTCTATCCCTCTCATACTGTTTAATCCATCGAAAATAGGAATATAAGCCCAAAGGAAGTAAAAATGTTGCAGTCCCTAACCCATCCAAATTTAGAAGATAAAAGGAAAGTTCAAGTACTACTTCTACTAGTAATGTATAAGCACCAAAAACGTATAGCTCTTTTCTATTTATTTGACCTTTACAAATTAAATGGTAACTGTAACTAATAATTAAAAAATGACCAATAACTGTCCCAAATCCAAGTAAATTCATTACTCTTTCTCCTTATTTCATTACTTTTTTCGTTGGAAAAGAAAATCAAGGATGAGGTCTGAAACTCTACTTTCCCCACCTTGAATCTCCTGCAAGTCTTTTTCCTTCAAGGCTACAAACTGTTCCAATTTAACTGTGTTTTTCATAATAAAATCTCCTAAAATGTTTTTTTTTTGTAAGCTAACTTACAAAAACCATTATACAAAATGGAATTTCATTTTAGATAAAATTCTCTCAACTGTCATTTTTTTCTCCCCAAGTGTACTTTTTTAAGAAAAAAGCCGGGAAAATTCCCAGCTTTGCTACTATATTGATCCCAGCAGGATTCGAACCTGCGACCGTTCGCTTAGAAGGCGAATGCTCTATCCAGCTGAGCTATGAGACCTAACACCATTATTCTACCAAAAATTCAATTAAAAGTCAATTTTCTATTTATGATAGGGCGAACCCTGCTGAATCGTAAAAGCGCGATAGATTTGTTCAACAAGAACTAGTCTCATTAACTGATGGGGCAAGGTTAAACGGCCAAAACTAACAGAAAGATTAGCTCTCTTTTTTACATCCTGTGCTAACCCCAGACTCCCTCCAATAATAAATGTAAGAGTAGAAAATCCTTTTATAGAAGCTTCTTCTAATTGTTTACTAAATTCTTCTGATGAGAACATTTTCCCTTCGATAGCCAACACAATAACGAAATCACGGTCACCAACTTTTGATAAAATTCTCTGCCCTTCTATTTCTAAAATCTTTTGATTTTCTGACTCACTGGCTTTATCTGGTGTTTTTTCATCTGCTAGCTCAATCATTTCAAGCTTAGCAAATCGAGAAATTCGTTTTGAATACTCCGCGATACCATCTTTTAAATACTTTTCTTTCAGTTTCCCAACTGTTACAACTTTAATTTTCATGACTCTATTCTAACATATTCTCTATTTTTTCACATCTTATTCACAAAATAAAAGGTTAATTTTAACCGAGAAAACCACAGATTTTTGAAAGTTATCCACAATCTGTGAAAAACTTTTGTTTTTAAGTTATAATTAAGCTAGTCAGTTTATACTTTCAGTAATTTCAAACATATGGAGGCAAATATGAAACATCTAAAAACATTTTACAAAAAATGGTTTCAATTATTAGTCGTTATCGTCATTAGCTTTATTAGTGGAGCCTTGGGTAGCTTTTCAATAAACCAACTAACTCAAAAAAGTGGTGTAAGTAGCTCTAACAAAAATAGTACTATTACACAGACTGCCTATAAGAACGAAAATTCAACAACACAGGCTGTTAACAAAGTAAAAGATGCTGTTGTTTCTGTTATCACTTATTCAGCCAACAAACAAAATAGCGTATTTGGTAATGATGATACTGACACTGATTCTCAGCAAATCTCTAGTGAAGGATCTGGGGTTATTTATAAAAAGAATGATAAAGAAGCTTATATTGTCACCAATAATCACGTTATAAATGGCGCCAGCAAAGTAGATATTCGTTTGTCAGATGGAACTAAAGTACCCGGAGAAATTGTCGGAGCGGACACTTTCTCTGATATTGCTGTCGTCAAAATCTCTTCAGAAAAAGTGACAACAGTAGCTGAGTTTGGTGATTCTAGCAAGTTAACCGTAGGAGAAACTGCTATTGCCATCGGTAGCCCATTAGGTTCTGAATATGCTAATACTGTCACTCAAGGTATCGTATCTAGTCTTAATCGAAATGTATCTTTAAAATCTGAAGATGGACAAGCTATTTCTACAAAAGCTATCCAAACTGATACTGCTATTAACCCAGGTAACTCTGGTGGCCCACTAATCAATATTCAAGGACAGGTTATCGGAATTACCTCAAGTAAAATTGCCACAAATGGAGGAACCTCTGTAGAAGGCCTTGGTTTCGCAATCCCTGCAAATGATGCTATCAATATTATTGAACAGTTGGAAAAGAACGGAAAAGTGACGCGTCCAGCTTTGGGCATCCAAATGGTCAATCTCTCAAATATTAATACAAGTGATATTAGAAGACTGAATATTCCAAGCAGTGTAACATCTGGTGTAGTTGTTCGTTCTGTACAAAGTAATATGCCTGCCAATGGTCACCTTGAAAAATACGATGTCATTACCAAAGTAGATGACAAAGATATTGCTTCATCAACAGACTTACAAAGTGCTCTTTACAATCATTCTATCGGAGACACCATTAAGATAACATACTATCGCAACGGTAAAGAAGAAACTACATCTATTAAACTTGACAAGAGTTCAGGTGATTTAGAATCTTAATTGACATCTATGTAAAGAAAGCTTTACATAAGAGAAAAGATGTGTTAGTGTAGAATCATGGAAAAATTTGAAATGATTTCTATCACGGATATACAAAAAAATCCTTATCAACCTCGAAAAGAATTTGATAAAGAAAAACTAGATGAACTAGCACAGTCTATCAAAGAAAATGGGGTCATTCAACCGATTATTGTTCGTCAATCTCCTGTTATTGGTTATGAAATCCTTGCAGGAGAGAGACGCTATCGGGCTTCACTTTTAGCTGGTCTGACGTCTATACCAGCTGTTGTTAAACAACTTTCAGACCAAGAGATGATGGTCCATTCCATCATTGAAAATTTACAGAGAGAAAATTTGAATCCAATAGAAGAAGCACGCGCCTATGAATCTCTCGTAGAAAAAGGATTTACCCATGCTGAAATTGCAGATAAAATGGGCAAGTCTCGTCCTTATATCAGTAACTCCATTCGTTTGCTTTCCTTACCAGAACAGATTATCTCAGAAGTAGAAAATGGCAAACTATCACAAGCTCATGCGCGTTCGCTAGTTGGGTTAAATAAGGAACAACAAGACTATTTCTTTCAACGAATTATAGAAGAAGACATTTCTGTAAGGAAGTTAGAAGCTCTTCTGACAGATAAAAAACAAAAGAAACTGCAAAAAACTGATCATTTCATACAAAATGAAGAAGAACAGTTAAAAAAACTACTTGGATTAGATGTAGAAATCAAATTGTCTAAAAAAGACAGTGGAAAAATCATTATTTCTTTTTCAAATCAAGAAGAATACAGTAGAATTATCAACAGCCTGAAATAAGGCTGTTCTTTTATTTTTTTATCTCACAAGGTTATCCACTATTTTTTTTCTATAAAAAACTTAATAAATCAATAGTTTCTGATTTTATCCCCAACCTGTGGATAAAACTTGATAACATTGTGGATTATTTTTCACAGCTTGTGGAAAATTCTTCCTATCTATGGTAAAATAAGTCTAGCATTAAACTTTTAAACAAGTAGTAAAGGAGGAGAACGGA